>JANXUB010000050.1 GCA_025352105.1 Burkholderiales bacterium
TTATCGTGCTCAGTTTGATCGCGCTGCGTCATCGCCAGCCAAGTTCAGAGTCCATACAACCCTCGCTCGCGATGGCAACAGCTTAAACGAGGCCGAAATGAATCGCCCTTCCGCGAAAATGACTTTCTCAGGGACGACTAAGTTAAGCAAATGCTGATGGTATCGTGAAAATTATTGCGTATTCATTGATGTCCAATTTCTACAATCACAATCACAATCAAATCAAACCGCTCCCCTCGCACATCCCACTGCGCCAACCAGCGATCCAGCCACCTCCAATTTTTTCACCCCCCATGCCAATGCAATCAGCTCCCAAGTCTCGCCGCACGACGCTATTGTTTCTGCTCAGTCTAGCCATCACGCCCGGCCTTACGTGGGCACAGGAGTGGCCGAGCAAATCGCTTACTTTTGTTGTGCCGTTTCCCGCGGGCGGCTCAAACGACATTGCTGCCCGCGTCGTGGGCGACGGTGTTCGGCAGCGGCTGGGGCAAACGGTGGTCGTCGACAACAAACCGGGTGCCAATGGCGCGCTGGGCGTGGAGTCGGTGTTGCGCGCACCGAAAGACCATCACACGTTTTTAGTCGCATCGGACTCTGTGTCACTGTTACCGTTGTTTCGCGCGACTACGTGGGATCTCACCAAATCCTTCACTCCTGTAGCGGTGCTGTCGTATCAGCCGATTGTGGTGGTGACTGCCGCGTCATCAGGCATCCGCACGCTCAAGGACTTGCAGTCCCGCGCCCGTGAAAAGCCCAATCAGATCGCTTACGCCACGTCGGGTCAGGGTTCGCTTCAGCATCTCGTGGGTGAGCTGTTTTCCCAGCAATTGGGCATTGATTTGCTGCACGTACCCTACAAGGGCGGCGGACAGGCGGTCAACGATGTCATCGCAGGGCAAGTCCCGGTCGCGGTGCTGGGCGCGGCGGCGGTGTTGCAGTTCATCAAGGCGGGCAGACTGGTGCCGCTGGCCGTGAGCACGCGAAACCGCTCGCCGATGCTGCCGGACACGCCAACGCTCATCGAGAGCGGTGCTGGCGATATCGACGTCCCGCAATGGTCGGCGCTGTTTGCGACCGAGGGCACCCCTGCGGCGGTGCTCGCGCGCCTGCGCCGCAGCGTTGATGAGAGCCTGGCGGAACCCGCCGTCAAGCAGCGCTTTACGAGCGCCGCAATGGACATTGTTGCCACACCGCCGGAGGTTTTTCAGAAGCGCATGATTCAAGATCGTGACCGCTGGGCCAAGCTCATCAAGGATCGCAAGATTTCGCTGGAGTGATGATGAAATCCAATAGACCCGTGAACATCGTTCTCGTGCTCGCCGACAACCTTGGATGGGGCGAGCTCGGGTGTTATGGGGGCGGCGCGCTGCGCGGCGCACCCACCCCGCGAATTGACGCGCTTGCCGCGCAGGGCATGCAGTTTCTCAATTTCAATGTCGAGAGTGACTGCGTACCCACGCGCTCGGCCTTGATGACCGGGCGGCATCCGATCCGCACGGGCGCGCTCCAATCGGTGCCAGCCGGTTTGCCGCAAGGCATCCACCCTTGGGAGCGCACGCTGCCGCAGCTCTTGAAAGAAGCGGGCTATGCCACCGGTATGTTCGGCAAATGGCACCTGGGCGACCGTGATGGCCGCTTTCCGCATCAGCGCGGATTTGATGAGTGGTACGGTATCCCGCGCACCACCAACGAGACGATGTTCACCAGCGCTCCCGGGTTCGATCCTGCTGTCGTTGACGTGCCACAGGTAATGGAGGGCTTCGCGGGCCAGCCCGCGCGCGACGTTGCGGTCTACGATCTTGAAAAGCGCCGCTTGATCGACAGTGAGCTGACCGAAAAAACCATCGACTTTATGAGTCGAAAGGCAGCGTCTGATCAGCCGTTTTTTGCCTACGTTCCGCTGACGCACCTGCACTTCCCAACGCTGCCGCATCCTGATTTTGCGGGACGCAGCGCCGTCGGCGACTTTGCGGATTCGATGCTGGAGATGGATCACCGCGTCGGTCAGCTGCTCGATGCCGTTGATGCACTGGGCATCAGTGACGACACGATGTTTATTTTCGCCAGCGACAACGGCCCCGAATTCCGCAGACCGTGGCGCGGAACGGCTGGCCCGTGGACTGGCACTTATCACACGGCGATGGAAGGCGGCCTCCGCGTGCCGCTGATCGTGCGCTGGCCCGGACGGGTGAAGCCGGGGCACGTCACCGATGAGATTGTTCACGTCACGGATCTCTTCACCACGCTGGTCGCTGCGGGCGGTGGCGTCGTTCCGATCGACCGTCCGATTGACGGCGTCAATCAGCTCAGCTGGTGGCAAGGAGACACAGAAAAGTCCGCCCGCGAAGGTTTCGTTTTCTACATCAAAAACGAACTGCGGGCGGCCAAGTGGCGACACTGGAAGCTGCACTTCGTGTTCGAAAAGGAGCCCAACGAAGGCACTCGCCATTTGGAGACCCCGTGGCTCTTCAACATCAAGCGTGACCCGAAGGAAGAGACCGATGCGGCCATGGAGGACGGCTGGGTGCGCGGCCCGATGCGCCGCATGATCCAGGCGTTCGAGCAAACGCTGCGTGACCACAAGCCCATTCCGCCGGGGGTTGGCGACGACTATGTGCCGTCCTCGCCCCAAGCCGCAACCCGCAGAGTGTGATCACGGATGAGCTGGTTTTGCGGTTTCTACGCTTTCAGAGCACGACGCACAGACGCCCGCTGTCCGTCGATCATTCTCTGGAGTTTGCATGGCTACACCGATTTGCTCTTCTTTGGATGTCGCCTGGCTTCGCCGCGGCGCGGTGATTGCGGCGCTCGCCTCCTTCGCGGCAACGCTGCCTTCGACGGTCAGCGCAGCGCAATGCCCATTCGACAACGGCGCGTCGGACGCGATCAATGACGGCTTGGTGCTGACCCGCTACGCGCTGGGCATCACCGGCACCCCGCTCGTCGCCAGCACGAAGTACGCGAGCCTTGACCCGTTGCAGGTGAAAAACAACATCGAATGCGTTGGCTGCGCGCTCGACATGAATGGCGACGGCGCCATCGATAGCGTCGACACAACCATCATCGCGCGACATTTATCGGGGTTCACCGGTGCCTCGCTGACGGCGGGCCTCGCGCTTGGAACCGCTCCTTCTGCGTCCCGTCCGACGACGGCTGCGATTACTAGCTTCCTCGCCAGCGGCTGCGCACTGAGCGGTGCGATCAACGCGTGGACCTTAAGTGGCAATGCGTGTGGCGTGCCGCGCGTCATCGGGACGACCGACGCATTTCCGGTCACGCTGCAAAGCGGCGGCGCATCAGTCAATGTGTTTATCCCCGGCGGCGACGGCCGGCGCATCGTTCAAAGCAGCGTTGCCAGTGCGCCCAACGTCATTAACGGTTCAACCGCAAACGAGGTCAGCGCGCCGGAATTTTTGACAACCGATCAATCTCGCTTTCGGCCCGCGCAATGGCCTTTCGCGTGTCGTCCAACGCTTTGGCTTCGTCATCCTGAAACAACGACTTGATCGACATCTGCACTTCAAGGCCGGCCGTTAAATTTTTCAATGCGTCGCCCCAGTACGCCAACCGCGCGGTGTTAGTTTGTTTCTCGTCCTCTGCCAACGCCGCCTGTGCGCGCCCCAGCGTGATGAGCAAGCTGCCTCGAATATTTTTCGCTTGTATCTGCTCGCGAACCTGCTCCGGCAGTTGATCCAGTCTGGCAAGCACGGCGGCGGACAAAGTCACCACCTGTCCGATCTGCGTTTCGTCGTAAAGCGCTTCGAGCATCGCCGTGTTGGCGCTGAGTCGAATCAGTTGCGAATGCATGTCGACCGGGTCCGCGTCGACCAGCTCCGCACCGTAGCGCTCAGCCAGCCGCAAGCTCTCCAGTCGCTCACTGCCCCGACCCATTCGTTGCAGCACGGTCGCGAGCCGGGCGTGCGCGAGCGCGAGGCTCTTTTTTTCGCGAACGGCAGCGCTGCCCGCTTTGCCACTCCGAACGCGCGCTGTATGCCCCGCCACGGCCCGCTGAATGGCATCAAACGCAGCGGCGAGCCCCGCGTTATTGGGTTTTCCCATTTCGGCACCGGCCAACGACGTTGAGGCAAGTAGCGACAGGCGCTCTGCCTCCCCGGTGAGCGGTGTGGTCGCGGCATCTTGTGCGATCTCGTCAAAAATCGTTCGCGCATTGTTCAATGCCACGATACGACGATCCAAAAGATTGGTCAGCGCGGTGGTGGTGTTTAGGTTAAACCATGCGCGACCACGCGCCAGTTTTTGTTCGACCGTTTGCAATGGTGGTGCGAGCGCGGCCGAGAAGGCGATTGCCTTTTCAAGCATCGCGACCGCCTCGGGATCCTTTCGCAAACCGTCGAGAATTTGGCCTTGCCGAGCGTAGGCCTGAGTGAGCGAGAGCGCGATGGCTGCACTGTCTGGTTTTGCGGCAAACGCTTTTTCCAGCAGGCTCAGTGAACGACGACCGTTTTCGTCGGCGGATTGGTCCTGCAGCAGGATGTTCGCGTAAAGCTGCGCGAGTTTGCCGAAACCCACGCCTGCTTCAGCCAAAAGATCAGCGTCATCCGCCGCATCGCCCGCAAGGCGATCCAGATACTCGGTGGCTTTTTTGAGCAGACTTTGCTGCGCTTTGAGCGTGCCCGGCACCTCGCGAATTTCTTCAAAGAGTTCAAACAGCATCGTGTTGGAAATCTGCCGAATGTCGGTGAAATGGCGCTCGGCTTTTGCTTGCGCTGCGCGGGCAACCCTCGCTTGATAGGTCGTTGCCACGATGCCGCCGAGCAGACCGACCGCAGCCATCGAGGCGAACAACACCGCCCAGCGATTGCGTTGCACGAACTTCGTGCCGCGGTAGGCAAATGTGTCCGCCCGCGCAGATACGGGAAGATTTTCGGTATGCCGCCGGACGTCTTCGGCCAGTTGCTGCACAGAGGCGTAGCGCCTCGCAGGCTCTTTGCGCAATGCCATCAAAACGATATTGTCGAGATCGCCGCGCAGGCCTTTTTGCAGGCGCTTGATTGCGGTTTCGTCTAGCGGCGGCAGATCGCCTGTTGGTTGAGTGGTGTGCGTCACCACGGTGCTCGGTCGCGACGGTTCCTGTTCGCAGATTTCTTTCGCAAGTTCGAGTGGCTGGGTGGCTTTGGCTTTGTAAGGACTCTGCCCCGTCAACAGTTCGTAGAGGATCACGCCCAATGCGTACACGTCACTCGCGGTGGTGATGGTTTCGCCCTTCACCTGCTCGGGGCTCGCGTAGGCAGGGGTCATGGCGACGACTGTCGGCGCGGCGCTGGCAAGCTCCGACGGTGTGGGTTCCAGCAACTTCGCGATTCCGAAATCGAGCAATTTCACTTCGCCCGATTCGGTGACGAGAATGTTGCTCGGCTTTAAATCGCGATGAACCACGAGGCGCTGATGCGCGAATTGGACGGCGCTGCACACCGACTGGAACAGCGCCAGTTTTTGCGCGATGCTCAAGTGGTGCGTTCGTGCGTAGGCGTTGATCGGCTGCCCGTCAACGTATTCCATCACCAGATACGGATGGCCATCATCGCTGCTGCCGCCGTCGATCAAGCGCGCGATGTTGGGATGTTCAAGACTCGCCAAGATTTGCCGTTCAGCGCGAAAGCGCGCGGCAATGTCCGCGCTCTGCTGATTGCCAACACCTTCGCGGATCAGCTTGATCGCCACCTCTTTGTCGAACGCCGCATCAGCGCGCACGGCCTTGAAGACCGCGCCCATACCGCCTTGCGCAATTTCACTGGTAATTTCGTACGCACCGAGGCGACGACCGATCCAGTTCTGCGTTGACGAGTCGCGAGCGCCAAGCGCAGCGCCCACCGCGCTCGCCACTCGCGTGCGCGAGAGCGCGCCGAGTTGTTTCGCGCTGGCATCCGACTTGAGCACTGAGCGCACGCGTTCACGCAGTGCGTCGTCATCACCACAAGCGCGCAGCAGATACGCTTCGCGTTCTGTCGCGTCGGCAATTTCCAGACAGTCAGCCGCAATTTCGCTGATCTGATGCCAGCGAGCGGGGCTCAGCGTTGCATCGCCAGTGTTGCCAGATTCGTGCGTCACAAATCGTCGCCTGCCGAGTCGCGGGCTGCCTGCATCGCCTGCTGCAAAAACAACCGCCCAACGCTCCAGTCGCGTTTGACCGTTGCCAGAGATACGCCCAGCGTGGCCGCAGTTTCCTCCAGCGACAGATCGCTGAAAAACCGCAAGTCCACCACCTCCGCCTGACGCGGGTTCAGTGCGCGGAGCTGCTCGAGTGCACTGTCGAGATGGATGAAATCAAGTTCGTACGCGTCGCTGTCGTCTGCGCTGTCAATCGCCGTCCCAGAATCATTCGTAGCCTGAAACAACTGGCCCGCACATCGCGTGTGAAACGCGTGGGCGGTGTGATCCATGCTCGTGAATGCGAGCTCACCACCGCGCTTTTGCGCACGCGCCGCACGCGCATGATCCACAAGCACATTGCGCATCACGCGCGCCGCCAAACGTACGAAATGGGTGTGCTCCATGGCCGGTGCTTGCCCGTCGTCCTGCAAGCGCAGAAACGCCTCATTCACCACCGCAGTAGCCGATAGCGTGTGATCGGAAGCCTCTTGCCGCATCTGCCCGCGCGCAATGCGCTGTAGCTCGGCGTACAGCGTTGCGCTAAAGCCGTCTGCGGCGCGCGGCTCGCGTGGCTCCGGTGCGGTTGAACTGGGGGTAGGGTTCATTGCGCAATCGTAACTGCGTAACCGCATTAATGCCGCGAAATCTCAATTTCACGTGGATTGCCCGCCGTTCCGTGAGCCGTTTTTTCGATCTTTACGCTTAGCTGATAACCACATTCATTCATGTCTGGAGCAAATCATGAATCCGCTACGCCGTGTCCTGCGAAATTTGTTCCTGCTGCTAGCGCTCGCGTCCAGCGCGTTCGCAAGCGCGGTGACGGTCATCGAGTACTACAACACGACGCTCGATGCGTATTTCATTACCGGGCGCGCCAATGAGCAGGCCCTGCTTGACGGGGCCTCCGGCTTCCGGCGCACCGGGATGAGCTTTCAGGCGACCGATGCCACCGCTGCCACCGCTGCAAGTGCCACGTTGTCGCGGATTTGTCGCTTCTACATTTCGGCGGGCAATCCTTTCACAAGCTCACATTTTTACGGCAAAGAAGGCAGCGATTGCGAAGGCATTCGCGCACAAAACGTGCCGGGCTTTTCGTGGGAGGGCTACGATTTTGCGACCGTAAAACCGGATGCGAACAACGTGTGTCCGACCGGTAATGCGCCCTTGTTTCGAGGCTTCCGGGCTGGGGTCAACGGCAAAACATCCAACCACCGTTATTACCCGAGCCTCGCGCTGTGCGAGGCGGGCGCGGCTGACGGCTACGTGTGCGAGGGCCAGAGCTTTTGCGGCGGAGCGGGCGTCGCGCCGCCCCCGAGCGGGAACGCTGCGCGCACCTATCGCGGTACGTTTCGCGGCGGTCAACAGGACATTGAGTTTTCTGGCAGCGTGACGTGGAGCCTCGTTACCAACGAGCGCGGGCCAGCGGGCGAATTGTTGTACCGGATCAGCGCGTACAGTGCCGTCATCCCGAGTACGTTCCCGGCGTGCAGCGCCCCCGGCGCGGTGTCCATCGACATACCGGACAGTGCGCTGACAGTTTCCGAAGCCACAGCCGCTGGCGGAAGCGTTCGCTACGGCGGGTTGTTCCGATCAATCCCGGCCATCATCAGTTGTGGCAATCCGCCGGCCCAAGCTCCGTTTGGCTACATCTGGTTCACCTGCCAGACACAAGACAACGTTTCGTCCAACCAATCAAGCCCCAGCACCGCGCGGCTGCAAGGCAGTTGCAACGCCAACGATGGCGCGAGCTTCCAGTGGGATTTTCAGGCGATTGATTAGCGCGAACGGCTCAGAAGTGAGTCGCGACGCGCGGCGTCAGACGCCTGCCCGTTTGGCCACGAAACGTGGATGAGCCGTTTTTTCGAATATTCCGCTATCACCGTATTACCCACCTTTTTTTTGAGTGTTCACCATGAAAAAAACCAGTTGCTTCCGACACATGCTGTCAGCTTGCCTGCTCCTCGCGGCCAGCCTCGCGCTGTTGCCGGGGATCACACGGGCCGATTCACCCACGGTACTCTCTGGCGGGTTCGACTTTATGTGCGCGCTTGCCAAAACTGAAGGCGTGGTGAAGTGTTGGGGTGCCAAGGACGCCAGCGGCACTGGGCCGGGCTCACCCACCAGCAACGCGGTGCGCGAGGTCATTAGCCTGTCGAACGTCGTGTCGCTCGCCTCGGGCAATGGCCACAACTGCGCGCTTAAGAGCGACGGTGCTGTGCTCTGCTGGGGCGACAACCTGTACGGGCAATCGGGCGATCCGGCGAGCACCGGCATTCGCACCATCACCACGCCGCAGTTGGTGGTAGGGCTAGGCGGGCCGGTGGTGGGGCTTTTTTCTGGGCCAACAGCAAACCATACCTGCGCGCTCACAGCGGCCACCACGGTGCTGTGCTGGGGTTACCGACCCAATGGCAACGGCAGCGGCAGCCCGGTGCCGACGCTGGTGCCGGGGTTGAGCGGCGTGAGTCAATTGGCGCTGGCCACCGATCACACCTGTGCGCTGGGTTTTGACGGGGGAATAAAGTGCTGGGGTGGCAACCGCTACGGCAGGCTGGGGGATGGCAGCACGACCGACCGCGCGGCCCCCACGCCGGTTGTCGGGTTGGGTGGCGCTGCCACCGAAATTTCGGTGGGTGCGCTTCACACCTGCGCGGTGCTGACCAACGGTGGCGTTCGCTGCTGGGGCCAGGGGCAGGACGGGCAGCTCGGCAATGGCACGAGCAAAGCGCGCAGCGCCACCTTAAATCCGGACAGCAGCGTGCCGGTTAGTCCGACTGCATTGAGCGCGGGCGCAGGTGCAGCCAACATCGTGTCGACCGCTTACGGTAACTGCGTGGCGTTGACCACGGGTGAGGTCCGCTGCTGGGGTGTGCGACCCGCGGGCGGCGGTGATGGCGTGCGTTGGACTTCTTCGGCAGACATCGTGCAGCCCACGCCGGTGAGTGTGATCGGGCTCACCGGCCCGGTGGTGGCCCTCGGCAGCAGCTATCGCTATGTGTGCGCGGCGACCGTCAGTAGTCTCGTGGAGTGCTGGGGGAATAAACCGATTGACGGTGTAACCGGTGACAACGATGCCCGCGCAACGGCACATTTGGGCGGGTTCAGCATCGACACGCGACTCATCATGAGCGAGTATCGGCACAGCACGCTTGACTATTTTTTCTTAACGTCGCGCCACTTTGAGAAGCTAGTGTTCAAGGCGGTCGTGCCGGAATATCAGGCCACGGGGCGGAGTTTTTTGGTGTCCCCCACAGGACTACTTTCGGGCAGCCAGCCGATCACTCGCTACTACTTCGACAAGGTGGCCAAAGCAGAGCTGCGCGGCTCGCATTTCTACACGCTGGTGGACGCCGAGCGCACGGCGCTCAACGGACTCAATCCCGGCAATTCGTCAGCACCAAAACTACCCTTCAACGAGGGCGTGGATTCGTATGCGTTCTCGCCGCTAGTTGAGGGTGTGGGCGGCAGTTGTGCCGCAGGTCTTTCGCCGGTCTACCGAGCGTTTCGCGGTGCACGTTTTGCGGATGATCCCAACCATCGCTTCACCACCGATTTGGCCCTGTACAGCGCGCTGGTGAGCTCGGGTTGGGACGGTGAGGGCGTGAAGATGTGCGTGTCGCCGTAGTGGCGGAATGGCGGAATGGCAGCGGCTAGTGGCTGACCTCCACCGTGCAAACAGCGGTGAGACCGCTATCGTCGCCGCAGTTTTGCCGTACGCTTTGGCGGAAGAGCCGTAGCCGAATTCGTACAAGGCGAGGAAGTTGGCTGAGGAAGCAAAGCGTCCGCTCGGGTCGGCGCTTGCTCTCGCCGATGTCCGCCGCTTTGGATTTGCGCCCTACAACACCAACACATGCGAATGCGTTGCACCACGCACCACTGCGCTGGTTGCGGCGATGGCTGAATCGAATGTGACGAGAACGCCATCGTTGGCGACTGCGAGCGCGAGCAGATAGGCGTCGGTGATTTGCCGGTGGCCCATCAGGCGCGATTCGTCGAAGGTTTCTGCATTGACCAGCGCGACCGAGTCCGCCCAAAACTCGTGATCCACTGCGGCGCAAAAATCGCGCAACACCTGCACCACACTGCGCACCGAGAATTGTGCGCCAGTCGAATACGCGGGCTGGCTCAGTATTCGCGCCACGCCGTTTTGCACGATGGGGCAGGTTGCCACGCCGCCGTTGGCTTGCTGGTTTGCCGCAAACCACTCGTGGGCTCGGGCGGAGGACGCGTGCTTAGGATCAACGAGCGCGATCAGCACGTTCACGTCGAGCAGCGCACGACGTGGTGTCGAGGCCTCCCTCATCAAACGCCCAGCTCGTCGCGCAGTTTGTTGATGTGATCGTTGGTCACGACCTCATCGCGGCTGGGCAATTGACGGATGCCAGTGCGGTATTCGGCACGCGGTTGTTGCGCGGTGAGCGGCGCATAAATGCCACGCTCGGCCCACGTAGAAATCACCTCGCCAACCGACGTATTTCGGCGTGCGGCCTCTTCGCGCGCGGCTTGCAGGACGGAGTCGCGGATTTCTAAGGTGGTTCGCATGCGCGAAAGTTAAGGCATAGTAAACATCACTACATCATAACATCATAGCATCAACGTTTTTTGCATCATCATTCGTCCTGAGAGAGCGAACGGATGCGCAGAAAATACCCAACAGCTTTCCGCTGAAACGTCCAATTAACAAGGGCTTATTACCACTTTTATAAAAAAGTCGGTTTTTTGCAAAATCTGCCTCTAGCCCATATAAAAAAGGCGTTTCCTGAAAAAGCTGATAAAGAATCTCTCGTAAACTGTGCGCTCCTACGCCAAAATTTTGCGCGCCCCTGTCTCCGCAGCACAGCGCCGGAACGCGCACGCCTCTGCCGCTATGCTTGGGTGCTGTCCGCGACCGTCAAGCTCCTCCATGAACGCCGTTGAAATCGAAGAAGCCGTCTCCCAACTGGCGCGCCAGCCGTTTGATGCAGACGCGTTTGCGTTTGATTTCCTTGCCGCGTTTGGCAACAAAGACACCACCCTCAAGCGCCTGCGCAAGGGTGCCCATGGCGGTGGGTCAAACGCATCCGACCTGCCGGGCGGCGTGCTGCAGCGCAACCATATCCACCTCAAAACCTGCGCTAGCGGCACGGTGGGCGATACGCTCAAAGCCCTGCGCGACAGCCCCAAAACCACCGCCGCCAAAGCCAAATTTATTCTCGCCACCGACGGCGATGTGCTCGAAGCCGAGGACTTGGTCAGCGGCGAGACCATCGCCTCACCGTTTGCCGATTTCGCCCGACACTTTGGCTTCTTCTTGCCGCTGGCGGGCATCTCGGTGGTTAAAGAGATCAAGAACAACGCCATCGACGTGCGCGCCACCGGGCGGCTGAACAAACTCTACATTGAGCTGCTGGCCGACAACGACAACGCCGCGTGGGGCACGGCCGCCCGCCGCCACGACCTAAATCACTTTATGGCGCGGCTCATCTTCTGCTTCTTCGCAGAAGACACCGACATCTTTAATGGCGAGGGCTTGTTCACCCACACCGTGGAGCAGATGAGCGCCAACGACTCATCGAACACGCACGACGTCATCAGCGAAATCTTTCGCGCGATGAATACCAAAATCGCCGAGCGCGCCGCGCAAAAGCTACCGGGCTGGGCCGACGCTTTTCCGTATGTGAACGGGGGCCTGTTTTCTGGCAGCACCGAGGTGCCGCGCTTTTCGCGCATGGCGCGCTCGTACCTGCTGCGCGCGGGCGAGCTCAAATGGCGCGAAATCAACCCGGACATTTTCGGCTCGATGATTCAGGCCGTGGCGGATGATGAAGAGCGCGGTGCATTGGGCATGCACTACACCAGCGTGCCCAATATTTTGAAAGTCTTGAACCCGCTGTTTTTGGACGACCTGCGCGCGCAGCTCACCGAGGCCGCCGACAACAAAGCCAAGCTTTTGAATCTGCGCAAGCGCATGGCCAAAATTCGCGTGTTCGACCCCGCCTGCGGCTCCGGCAACTTCCTCGTGATTGCGTACAAAGAAATGCGCGCCATCGAGGCCGAGGTCAACCTTCGGCGCGGCGAGCAGGACCTGCACACCGACATCCCCATCACCAATTTTCGTGGCATCGAACTGCGCGACTTCCCCGCCGAAATCGCCCGCCTCGCCCTCATCATCGCCGAGTACCAATGCGACGTGCGCTACCGCGGCCAAAAAGAAGCGCTCGCCGAATTTTTGCCGCTTGATACGCAAAACTGGATTACGTGCGGCAACGCCCTGCGCCTCGATTGGCTGGGTGTTTGCCCACCCACGGGCAGCACCGTGAAGCTAGTATCCGACGACCTGTTTCAAACCCCGCTCGAGCAGGCGCAGATTGATTTTGAGAATGAGGGGGGTGAGACGTTTATTTGCGGGAATCCGCCGTATAAAGGTGCGTCGTTGCAGTCGGATGAACAGAAGTCCGATTTGCGAGCAGTGTTCGAGGACCTCACGGACGGATGGAAATCACTAGATTACGTTGCGGGCTGGTTCATGAAGGCGGCTCAGTACGGCACCAAGTCTTGCGCTGTTGCTGCTTTCGTCTCGACCAATCCAATATGTCAGGGGCAGCAAGTCCCCATTCTTTGGCCGTCAATACTTGCGACGGGGCACGAAATAGCCTTCGCACATTCGTCCTTCAAATGGGCGAACCTCGCTAGTCACAACGCTGGCGTAACGGTTGTCATCGTGGGAATCGCGGCACGCACGGGACGAGCGCGGCGTTTGTTCTCGACAACCGGAGATGCATCGGTTGTGCTCAAGGAAGTGGCCAACATTAACGCTTACTTAGCGCCATTTGAAAACGTATACGTAGCGAATTGCTCCGTGCCCCGCAGCTCGCTCACGCCCATGGATTACGGCAGCAAGCCTGCGGATGGGGGGCATTTGGTTTTGTCTCCGTCTGAAAGGCTTGCACTCGGTAGCGAACCAGCATTGGTCGAACTTATCCGACCATACATTGGAAGCGACGAGTTCATTGAAGGGAAAAGGCGGTACTGCCTGTGGATTGAACATGACCAGTTGGACATGGCGTTGCGATATCCAGAGGTGGCTCGCCGAATTGAGGCTGTTCGTGAATTTCGCGCAAATAGCAAGAAAAGGCCGACACAAATCGCAGCAGATTCTGCGCACGCATTTGTGGAAGCCCGTCACAAGCGACTCCACGATGGTACCTCAGTTTTGGTCGTGCCAATCCATACAAGCGAAGCCCGCGATTTCTTGCCAGTAGGATTTCTACAACCGGAAACAGTGGTTTCCAATGCCGCGTTCACTCTTTCTGATGCGCCTCTTTGGAACATGGCACTCTTGGCGTCTCGGTTGCATTTGGCGTGGATTGCAGCAGTTTGCGGCAAACTTGAAACGCGCTATCGCTACTCCAACACCCTCGGCTGGAACACCTTCCCCGTGCCGCCGCTGACTGAGCAGAACAAGGCCGACCTCACGCGCTGCGCCGAAAACATTTTGCTCGCGCGCGAAGCGCATTTTCCGGCCACCATCGCCGAGCTGTACGATCCCGACGCGATGCCCGACAATCTGCGCCGCGCCCACGAGGCCAACGACGAAACATTGGAGCGCATCTACATCGGTCGCCGCTTCAAAAACGACACCGAGCGGCTAGAAAAACTCTTCGACCTGTACACCCAAATGACCCACAAACCCACGGCGCCAACAACGCAAGCCACCGGCACCGCGAAGCGCAAACGCGCATGAGCCCCGTCCGTCTGTCAACCGTAGGCTGGGTTGATAAACCCAGCACCGCCCAGGGTAACGAAGCTACCGCTGCTGGGTTTGCCAACCCAGCCTACGCAAGGTGGCTGCGTAGCGAGACACTGAACAAATCAAATTTCTTGCCATACCGCCCCGGCCTGCGCCGGTGCGGGCTCTCAGCAAAATCAACGACTTGCGTCGGGCGTGGGCCCCGGCCTGCGCCGGGGTGGCGAATAATTCAACGTCTGCCTAGCATTGACAGCGGGCAATGTCGATGAGTGATACCCCGACCGGCTTGACGACGCCGCCCGAAGGCTATGCCGCGTGGCTGGTTGAGCTTAAGGCGCGCATCCACACGGCGCAGCAGCGCACCACGCTGGCGGTCAACCGTGAGCTGGTGTGGCTCTACTGGCAGATCGGGCGCGATATTCTGGCGCGGCAGGCTGCGGCGGGGTGGGGCGCGAAGGTGATTGAGCGGCTGGCGCACGACCTGCGGACTGCGTTCCCGGAGATGAAGGGGTTTTCGCCACGCAATCTGAAATACATGCGGGCATTTGCTGGGGCTTGGCCGGATGAGGCAATGGTGCAAGGGGTGCTTGCACAATTGCCTTGGTATCACCATTTGGCGCTTCTGGACAAATTGCCCGGCCCTGAGACGCGCCATTGGTATGCGGCCAAAGCCATCGAACACCACTGGTCACGCAATATTCTGGTGATGCAGATCGAGACCCGTTTACTTGAGCGCAGCGGCACGGCGACAACCAATTTTGCCGCCACCTTGCCTGCCCCATTCTCTGATCTAGCCCGCGAGTCGCTCAAAGACCCGTATCGCTTCGATTTTCTTGGGTTGACCGACAAAGCGCAAGAACGCGAAGTCGAAGGCGCATTGGTCAAACATGTGACCGAATTTTTGCTGGAGCTGGGCGCGGGGTTTGCGTTCGTCGGGCGGCAAGTGTTGCTGGATGTAGGCGGGGATGAGTTTTTTATCGATTTGCTTTTCTATCACCTGAAACTGCGCTGCTACGTGGTGATTGAACTCAAGGGTGGCAAATTTAAGCCCGAGCATTTGGGGCAGTTGGGCTTCTATCTCACGGCGGTGGATCGTCAGGTGAAACACGAGAGCGACCATGCCACGATTGGCCTGTTGCTCTGCAAGACCAAGAACAAAATTGTGGCGGAATATGCGCTGGGCGACAAGCATCAACCGATGGGTGTGGCTGAGTACAAATTGCTCGAATCAATGCCCGCCGAATTTCAAACTAGCCTGCCGAGCATCGAGCAAATCGAGCGCGAGCTGGGCGGCGATGACACCCTTTTTGAAACCAACGCGCAATGACCCCCCCTCTGACACACGTAAGCATTCCTTCCGTCTCAATCACCGCCGCTCGCACCGGCGCGTCTACCAAGGCCAACGCGACGGGCATGCGCACGATGCAGGAGCGGGTGTATGCGCGCCGGGGCGAGCAGTATTTGCTCATCAAGTCGCCGCCGGCCTCGGGCAAGTCGCGCGCGCTGATGTTTGTGGCGCTGGATAAGCTTAAAAATCAGGGCATCAAGAAGGCGATTATCGTGGTGCCGGAGCGCTCGATTGGTGGCAGCTTTGCCGACGAAAAACTGACCGAACAAGGCTTTTGGGCTGATTGGGTGGTGCAGCCGCAGTGGAACCTGTGCAACGCGCCGGGGGCGGACGAGCCGGCGGTGGCGAAGTCGAAGGTGAAGGCGGTGGGCGAATTTTTGGCCAGCGCCGACCGAGTGCTCGTGTGTACGCATGCGACGTTTCGCTTTGCGGTGGATGAGTTGTGGGTGTCGGCGTTTGATGATTGCTTAATCGCGATTGATGAGTTTCATCATGTGAGCAGCAACCCGGACAATCGGCTGGGCGCGCAGCTAGGACAGTTCATCGCGCGCGACAAGGCGCACATTGTGGCGATGACGGGTTCGTATTTTCGGGGCGACGCGGAGGCGGTGTTGGTGCCGCAAGACGAGGCGCGGTTTGAGACGGTGACGTACACGTATTACGAGCAGTTAAACGGCTACGAGCATTTGAAATCGCTCGACATTGGCTATTTTTTCTATTCGGGCAATTACCTTGATGCGATCAAAAAGGTGCTCGATCCCGCGCTTAAAACCATCGTGCATATTCCGAACGTGAATTCGCGCGAGAGCACGAAGGACAAGCACCGCGAGGTCGACGACATCATGAATGGCATCGGCGACTGGAAATACGTTGATCCGGTCACCGGCTTTCACATGATCGAAACACCCGGTGGGCGCACCGTGAAGGTGGCCGATTTGGTGGATGATGGCGACGCGGCGAAGCGCTCAAAAGTGCTCACTGCGCTGAAAGACCCCGCCGAGCGCGGCAATCGCGATCATGTGGACATCATCATCGCGCTGGGCATGGCAAAAGAGGGCTTCGACTGGATTTGGTGCGAGCATGCGCTCACCGTGGGCTATCGCAGCAGCTTGACCGAGATCATCCAGATCATCGGCCGCGCGACGCGCGATGCGCCGGGCAAAGAGCGCTCTCGCTTCACCAATTTGATCGCCGAGCCCGATGCGGCCGAGTCGTCGGTGGTGGACGCCATTAACGACACGCTGAAGGCCATCGCCGCGAGCCTGCTTATGGAGCAGGTGCTCGCACCAAAGTTCGAGTTCACGCCGAAGCACGTGGGGCCGCAGGCTGGGTTTGATTACGGAGCGAACGGCTACCAAGAAGGCACGGCGAACGTCGGCGTAAACGAGCGGACGGGCCAACTGCATCTGGAAATTGCCGGTTTGGTTAAGCCGCAAAGCGTTGAGGCCACGCGCATTTGCCGCGAGGATTTGACCGAGGTCATCACGGCTTTCGTGCAAGACAAGGCGGCCCTGGAGCGCGGCCTGTTTGACCGCGAAAACACGGTGCCCGAGGAGCTGACCCAGTTGCGCATGGGAAAGATTGTTCGCGAGCGCTATCCCGATTTAAGCGAGGCCGATATTGAGGCGGTGCGCCAACACGCCATAGCCGCGCTGACCATCACGCAACAAGCCAAGCAACAGGTGATTGATGAAAACGCAGGCGGCATCAAGGCGAACACAGCGCTGATCGACGGTGTGCGCATGTTTGTGAATGTGCGTGATCTGGATATGGACTTGATTGATCGAATCAACCCGTTCGACGCGGCGTATTCGGTATTGGCCAAAGCGATGAACGAGGCGACGCTTAAGCAGGTGCAGGCAACGATTGCGGCGAAGCGGGTGACCATGTCCTACGACGAGGCGCGCGATCACGCCAAGCGCGCGCTTCAATTCAAACGGGAGCGCAATCGTGTACCTGAAATCACGTCGCAAGACCCATGGGAGAAGCGCTTGGCCGAAGGCGTTGCCGCCTTTGCGCGGTATCGGGCACAGGAAATAGCTAGCAATGGATGATCTCACCGACGACGAACTGCTCGCCGAACTGGGTGTCACGGTTGAGGCAAAAAAGACTGGCGGGCGCACGCCGCGCGAAGAGCGAATCGTCGCAGGCTTCGAGGATATTCAACGCTTTGTGGCGGCCCACGGCCGCGCGCCGCTGCACGGGGAAGATCGCGATATTTTCGAGCGGTTGTATGCGTTGCGTCTGGATCAACTGCGCGCGCTGCCCGATGCGCGCACCCTGCTCGCGTCGATGGACACGCACCAGCTGCTCACCCTTTCGCCCAACGCGATTCATGCAGAGATTGAAGGCCTGGATGATGCGGCGCTGCTTGATGAGCTGGGCTTAAGCATAAGCGCCGGGGCGCGAGCAGCGCAAGATGACATTACGGTGCTGCGAAATGTGGTTTCGCGCGAGGAGCGCAAAGCGGCCGAAGCGATTGCCAATCGAGGGCCGTGCGCCGATTTTGAGCGGTTTAGCGCCCAGCTTGAACAGGCTGCGAGCGACATCAAGGCGGGGCACCGACAGGCACGCCCGTTTGGCAAAGATGCCAGCGTCGAGGCGGGCAATTTATTTATTCTTGGCGGTCAACTGGTGTTGGTGGCCGAGGTGGGCGAGCCGATCAAAGCCCCCAATGGCGAGAGCGATGCCCGGTTGCGGGTGATCTACGGAAACGGCACGGAGAGCAATTTGCTGCGCCGATCACTGCAACGAGCGTTGTACAAAGACGGCGCGGGGCGACGCTTGAGCGATCCGTCGCCAGGGCCGCTGTTCGCCGAGCATTTTGAGGAAGACGACATCCCAAGCGGCACGATTTATGTGTTGCGCAGTCATTCGACGCATCCGTTCGTGGTCGAACACCGGGAGCTCATTCACAAAATCGGCGTGACCGGCGGCACGGTGGAGAGTCGCATTAGTAACGCGGCGCACGATGCGACGTATTTGTTGGCAGACGTTGAGGTGATCGCGACGTACAAACTCGCCGACATCCACCGCACCAAACTGGAAGCGCTGTTCCATCGGATCTTTGCCCCGGCGCAAATTGATCTGACCATCAACGACCGTTTCGGGCATCCGGTACGTCCGCGTGAATGGTTTTTAGTGCCGCTCACCGTCATCGATGAAGCGGTGCAGCACATCCGCGATGGAACGATTACGGAGATGAGTTATGACCCAACGAGCGCGTCGCTGGTCAAGCGGGCGCTGCCGTCTATTGGCGCGTAAATTCGACCACGCCGACCAACACTTAGCCTCGTGGCACGACTGAACACACTCGGCATCGACGGCGAATAGGTCAGGGTGCGTGTCAAAGAAACCTGATGGAAAAAACGGATTGTTCGTAGGCGGTCGTTTGCTTCACGCGTAGTCGCTCGCAGCGTTTGCTACGCACCGCGAAAAATAAAGTAGACCGCGCCCAACAAACACAAACCCGCCCACAAAAAATCAAGCTTCATCGGCTGATCCATGTACATCACGGCGAACGGGACGAACACCGCGAGCGTGATGACCTCCTGCATGATTTTTAGCTGCGCGAGTGAGAACTGCGTTGCGCCGATGCGGTTCGCGGGGACTTGCAACAAGTATTCAAACAGTGCGATGCCCCAGCTGATCAGCGCGGCGATCCACCAGGGTTTGCTCGCAAGGTTTTTGAGGTGGCCGTACCACGCGACGGTCATGAAGATATTGGATAGCAGCAATAGTCCTGCGGTCTGCATCCAGATTGGCAAGCTTGTCATGGCGTTTTTCCCGGCGAACGGTTAAGGGTGAAGGGCGAAGGGTCAAGGGTTTTTACCCAATCAAGTTTAGTCGTCGGCTGAAATACTTATGCGTTAGCACCAAATCTCATGCGCCAAATTTTTGGTGCGTCGCGATTTGCAAAATTTCCCAAGGAGAATTCATGAAACTACGCCTGGTCGGATCGGCCATCGCCTTAAGCGCACTGACGGCACTGTCGTCGTCCGCACTTGCCCAGCAGTCGATGAAAATCAGCATTTCGATTGCGCAAAATTCGCATCAGGGGGTCGGCGTCGACACCTTCGCGAAAGAGGTCGAAAAACGCACCAATGGTCGAATCAAGATTCAGCCGTTCTACTCCGGCTCGCTCGGTGGCGAACGCGAATCGATTGAAGCGGTGCAGCTCGGCACGCAAGAGCTGACGTTGACCTCTAGCGGCCCGGTGCCGAATTTTGTGCCCGAAACACGCATCCTCGATATTCCGTTTTTGTTCCGTGACAAGGCGCATGCGCATGCCGTTCTTGACGGCCCAATCGGGCAAGAGTTACTGACCAAGTTTGATGCGAAAGGTATGAAAGCGCTGGCGTGGGCTGAGAACGGCGTGCGCCACATGACCAACAGCAAGCGCGCGGTGAATGCGCCGGAAGATTTGAAGGGTTTGAAGATGCGCACGATGGAAAATCCGGTGCATATTGCGGCCTACAAGGGCTTCGGCATCATCACCACGCCAATGGCGTTCCCGGAGGTGTTCACGGCGCTACAGCAGGGCACTGTCGATGGACAGGAGAACCCGCTGTCGGTCATCATGTCGGCCAAGTTTGATCAGGTGCAAAAGTACATGTCACTGACCGGGCATGTGTACTCACCCGCTGTGATCCTGATGAACAAAGCCGCGTTCGACAAACTATCGGCAGCGGACAAGCAGGTGTTCATGGACGCAGCAAAAGAAGCCGTGAAGGCCAATCGCGCGCGCGTAGCCGAGGATGATGCGAAGGGCGTGACCGAGCTGCGCGCGAAAGGCATGCAAGTCGTTGAAGTTGATAAGGCGAAATTTGTGGCCGCATTAACAGCTGTAAATGCCGATTTTGAGAAGCAGTTTGGCAAGGCCAATATCGACAAGATTCGTGCGGTGAAATAGCGCGGAGATCGCATCAAAGCGAAGGAGCCCGCTACGTGCGGGCTTTTTTTCTGCCTACAATGAATCGACAAAAAGGGGGAGTCCATGAAACAAATATTTCTGCGCATCGAGCGCGTCACCACACACATGTCCATGCTGTTTGCCTGCGCGATGCTGGCCACAGCCGCAGGACTCGGTGTGTTTCAAATCCTCACCCGATTCGTGCTCGAAAAGCCCGCTGAATGGACCGAAGTATTGATTCGTTTCACGCTGATCTGGATGGTGTTCATGGGCATTCCGATGGCGTTTCGTCAGGGTGCGATGGTCAGCGTGGATGTGCTTTATCGCTGGGCGAAGCCGCGCATGCAGCGCGTGCTTGATGTCGTTGTGATGATCGCGAGTCTCACGCTGATTGCGATCATCATCATCGTTGGTTGGGATTACGCACAGCGTGGTCGCGTGCAAACCATCATCGGACTTGAAGAATATTCAATGTTCTGGGCGTACATCTCGATGCCCATCGGCGGGCTGTTCGCTGTGATGGGAATCATCGGGAATTTCTTTGATCCGATTCGGCTTGAGCTGGAGACGGCGCAGTGAGTACGATGATGTTGTTCACAATGGTGCTGTGCTTCGCGCTCACCATCTCGGTCGCGGTGTCCATCGGGCTCGCGGCAGTTTTCGGCATTTACATCGGCAATGTGAACATGCTGGTGTCGGTGAAGGAGATGTTTTCTTCCATCAATAAATTTCCGTTGGCGGCGATTCCCTTCTTCATCCTTGCTGGCAATTTGATGGAGACCGGCGGCATATCGCGGCGGCTGGTTGACTTTGCGAAGAGTCTGGTCGGAGGCGTGCAGGGTGGCTTGCCGATGACTTGCGTGTTGACTTGCATGATCTTCGCGGCGGTGTCGGGCTCGTCCGTGGCGACGACGTTTGCGATTGGCGCGATCCTGATTCCTGCGCTGATCAAACACGGCTATCCCACGCCGTGGGCGGCTGCGCTTCAGGCGACGAGCGCGGAATTGGGCGTGATCATTCCACCGTCGATTCCGATGATTCTCTACGGTGTTTCAGCTGAAGTTTCGATTGGCGAATTGTTCATTGCAGGTTTCGGGCCCGGCTTTTTAATCGGATTCGCGCTGATGCTGTTCGTCTATCTGATTTGCAAAAAACGGGGCTGGGGCAAGAACGATGGCGACGGGCGACTTCCTTTGTGGACGGCGTTTGCTGATCTTGGCATCATCCTTGGCGCAGTCGGCCTGTTGCTAATCGGCAGCCGCTACATCGCGCCCGCTGTCCTCGACCGTGGGCTCAGTGAGCAGACGATGGAGCGCTATTCGCACCTGATTGGCGTCACGCTGTTCGCCGCGTATTTCATCGTGCTCTCGTGCATCCCCAAGTTGCGCGCCTCGCTCAATGGACGTGCCGCGTATGCGCTGATGATGCCCGTGATCATTCTTGGCGGCATTTATGGTGGCGTGTTCACGCCGACCGAAGCGTCCGCCGTTGCGGTGATTTATGCGTTGTTTGTCGGCATGGTGGTGTACGGCGAGATCTCGCTTAAAGACTTGCTGCCGATCTTTAGAAAAAGCACGCTGTCGTCTGCTGTCATCATGTTCATCATCGCCAATGCCGGGCTGTTCGCGTACCTCATCACGCGCGCCGGAGTGCCTGATGCGATTGGTGTATTTTTGAAAGAATGGCTGCAAAGCCCGATGCTTTTTTTGCTCGGCGTGAACGCGGCGCTATTCATCATCGGCATGTTCATCGAGACGAGCGCCTCAATCATCGTGCTCGCGCCGATCCTTGCGCCCGTCGCAGTTCACTTCGGCATTGACCCTGTTCACTTCGGCATCATCATGGTGGTGAATCTCGCGCTCGGCATGATCACGCCGCCGTTTGGGGTCAATCTTTTCGCGGCCTGCACCGTGGCAAAAATCTCGCTGGACCGCATCGTGACGCAACTGATCCCGTTCGTGCTCGTGGTGCTGACCTGCCTGATGCTCATCACCTACATTCCCGGAATTTCGCTGTTTCTGCGTGATCTTGTTTATGCGAAGTAGGACATCAGCTTTTTTATTGGATCGTTCCTACATAAGGGCTAGCGCTTCATAAGTCGCATTATCGACTTTTATCAATAATCAAATCTAGCCCACAATCAAGCAAGCTTCTACGGAAAAGCTGATAGTTAAAAGCGGTAACAAGATCGCTCGAACACTGCGTCAGGTTCGCGCTACATTTGAAGGCGTGATGAAAACTCTTTTCTGACACCGTGCTGCTCAACGCGCTCTCCTGCCCGCAATGCGGCGGCACGCTGCCAAAGGCGGCGCGCTGGATGCTTGTGACGTGTCCACAATGTGGCGCAAAAGTTTCGGCAAATCAGCACGTGGTGCGGCGGGCGGCCTTTACGCAAGCACATGAGCGTGTCTGGACTGCTCACCCTGCTAACGCAGGGCAGCGGTTTGTCAACGTTGGTGGCCGTAAGGTGCGTCTGCTTGCTCAGCTGGCGCGGCGAGTCGAGCGGTGCGTTTCTCGGAAAGCGGGTTGGGCCGTTCGCGGAGCGCTTCACGGTGAAAATCGCGCACCACAGCACGAATGCCAAGTGCCATGATGCGGCGCTGAATGCGCTGAGTGCTTTACAGAGCTCAAACGTTGCGACGGCACCGTTTTTTACGAATTATTTGCCGCAAGTAACTGCCGTCAGCGTTGATCATTGGCTGCACAGCGAAGCAGGTGCCGTGTTGTTGCTTCGGCATCCGCGTGATTATTGGGGTAGCCTCAATCGTGTACTGACACATAACACCGACGGTATTGATGCGCGTCATTTGGTGTGGATAGGCGCGCGCTGCCTTGACTTGCTCGCGTTCGTTCACTCGCGCGGATGGACGCATGGCGCGCTGTCGCTCGATCATTTTCTAGTTCAGCCGCAGGATCATGCGATGATGTTTGTAGGTTGGTCACAGGCGCGGCCTTCGGGTGCGGACGCAGCCGCGCGAGCCCGTGATGTGTCGATGCTGGCGTGGTCGTTGGGACGGTTGATCTCAGTGTTGAACACGTGTGATGCAGCAACCGAACCGACACTTCGTGATGACGTTCCTGCGCCGCTCGCTGAGCTTCTGGTGCAAATAAAAAGAGCCGCCTGATATTGAGGCAGTAGCAAAAACCTTGCTTGCGAACGGCATGGGTCGCGAGCGCGTGGGAGCGGTGGTGCGCGCGCTCAGCGCCTACGCGGGTGCGGGCGACGCGCATGCACTGGCAAAGCTTGATATCGACGTGCCAGGCGCAGTAAAACCCGGTTGGTGGACGCGCCTGTTTGGGTGAGACACGCTACGTTTCGTTGCTCGGTTTAGGCTTTGGTGATTGCGGCAAGGGCCTCTTCACTGATGCGCTGACGCGAACACTCGGCGCGCACACTATCGTGCGTTTCAATGGGGGCGCGCAGGCGGGGCACAACGTGGTTTTGCCGGATGGACGGCATCACACTTTTTCGCAATTTGGCGCGGGTAGTTTTGTTGAAGGCACAATGACTGTACTCGCGAGTCCGGTGGTGGTGCATCCGTCGGCGATTCTGGTTGAAGCACGGGCGCTAGAGCGCGTCGGACTGGCTGACGCCATGACGCGATTGATGATCGACGGGGAATGTCGCGTGACGACGCCGTTTCATCAGGCCGCCGGACGGTTACGGGAGTATGCACGAGGCAGAGCGGCACATGGCACGTGTGGCGTAGGAGTGGGTGAAACGGTGGCTTTTGCATTGGCGCATGCGGACGATGGGCTCGTCTATTCTGAGCTTCATTCGAGGGCTTCGGCGCATCAAAAACTACTGCGAATTCAGCAAATTTTGCGTGCTGAAATTGGCGCGTTGCTCACAAAACCTATGACCGATTCGCCTCTTATTGATGAGTGAAAATTACTCGGTGACGCGAGCGCAGCCAAGCGTTGACTCGATCAGATTGAGCCGGTTTTGCAAGGTGTGAAAGCGCAATCGAAAGCGGCCATCGCTGAAAGATTGAGTCGTCCGGGTGCTGTTATTTTTGAAGGCGCGCAAGGCGTATTGCTCGACAAATGGCGCGGCTTTCATCCGCATACGTCGTGGAGCACGATCAACACCGACGCCGTTGAACATGTGCTAACTGCGCTTGGGATTTCAGCGAAGGTTGAGCACTACGGCGTGATGCGCTCTTACCTGACGCGGCATGGCGCGGGCCCGCTTCCCACGCATGATGCTGCGTTGAATGGACTCACAGACCCACACAATAGTGCAGCGAGCTGGCAAGGCGAATTTCGGCGCGGGCATCCGGACGCGGTGTTGCTTCGTTATGCGCTCGATTGTGTGGGAAAGCTTGCTGGGTTGTTGGTCAGCCACCTCGATGTGTTTGACCGAATTGCAGGTTTGCGCTGGTGTGGGGCTTACGCACACGCAGAGCGACTTGAAGTCAGCGCAACGCATGACCTCGCGCATCAGTCAAGGCTCACGGCATCACTCAACCAGGTAGAACCAGTTTATGACGCGGTGCCGCTGACTTGCGCCGATGATTTATTGAGACGCATTGAGGCGACGTCCGTATTGCCCATTATGGGGACGAGCCACGGCAACACGCATGTGTCTGTTCGCACTCACATCAGACATTAAACGCATCTCCGCACGAGGCGTCGCGCCCCACCATCTGGCCCGACGATCCTGCTGTGTGCAGCGCGCCATCGCGCCACCGCATGACGTTATAAATCGCGGCGAACGTGTAGTTGGGCACGTTGCCACCCGACATGCCGACGATCTCGCCGCCACGTCGTACGTTGTCGATCAACCATCCGGGCAGGGTAAGGTGAAAGGGATTGCGCGAGACTTCGCCGACATGGCACGCGAGCGCGCTGACCATGTCGCCGACGTGCGCGGCGGTTAACTCGACGAGCAGATTCGCGCGAGTCATCGTCGACCAGTATTCGGTGAACGCGAGCGTCGTTGCGAAGTTGGGTAGATTCGCGGACACAACAGCGAGCGCATCAAGCGTCAGGTGGTGGGTGCCGATGTGCGTGTTCTGCGCGTCGAGTGCGTGCGGACAAAGAACGAGCGCGGGCTTCAATGCAGCGAGCTTTTCGGCAAGCAGATGAACGCCGACGGCCCAATGCGAAGGGTCGGTTTCTCGTGTGTGGCCGGTCACGCGACCCAGCCCTCGCTCGGCGAGCAACATCGGCTCGAATCCAATGCTTGCACAGGCCGCAATGAATTCGTCGGCGCGTGCGAGCTGACGCGCGGGATTGCTGCCGTGCGTGACAGCAAGGGCGACCACACGCCAACCCGACTCCCGCAGCAAACGAAGCGGCAACCCGCCGCCGATACATTCATCATCGGGGTGCGGTGCCACGATCACGCAGACCGGGGCATTTTCACGCGGCGTGGGCGGCGAATGGGTGGTGCGCCTTATCGCCGCGTCCAGCGCCATAGCTGATGCAGGCAGCGCCTTTGCGCCGCGCATCAGCTCAGCGATGGCGTTTACGAACTCATGCAGAGGCTGAGCAGACTTGTCGTTATTCACGCTTCAGCATAGCGCAGAGCTGGCAGCAGGATTGGCGAGGTGTACCGCTGAGCGTTCCGGCGTAATACGTTGAAACCGTGTGATTCTAGCGATCAGCTTTATTGCTTTTCCAGCGACACTATTGGGGATACAGCGCGAATATTTAAAAAGTCGACTTCTTGGCTTTTTAATCGTTAGGTCAGGTATTTACTTCGATTCACGCCAAAGGTGTTCGTTCCGCAGGCCATTCGCGCGCGAGCATCGCGTAGACAAACGTGTCCCTCAGGTTTCCGTGTGATGTGCGTCGTTCGGAACGCAAATGCCCCTCGCGTTTATAGCCAACGCGTTCGAGCAATCTCCAGCTGGCTTCATTCGCGGCGTCGCAGGTCGCCCACAGACGGTTCAGTCCTGCCACTTGCATCGCCATTCCAGTCAACAATTTCAGCGCCTCTGTAGCGATGCCGCGTCCTCGCGCTTCCTTGTGCAGAAAATATCCGATTTCTCCCATCGGTACTTTCCAGTCGAACGAATGAATGCTGATGCCGCCGTACAACTCGGATTCATCGAGCGCCCAAATGCCGTAAACCAGCGATTCCCGCGCAAGCCACTTGGCATGCATGCGTCGCGCGTAGCGTTCCGAATCGACAACCTCAGGATATTCGTCAACCCAATCTACCCACCGCTTAAGGTCCTGACGATCAAGATCGACCGCCTTGAAAATGGCCGCGCCATCTCCCGCGCGATACGGTCGTAGCATGATTCGCTCGCTCGTGATCCGCGCCGGCAGATCAAGTAACTCCGGCCTTTCTATCGCTGGCATCACGCCTCTCCTTTGCCCAGATTTGCCCCCGCTTTAAGTGACGCTTCGATAAACGGGTCGAGATCACCGTCGAGCACGGCTCCGGTGTTGCCTGTTTCGTGGTTGGTGCGCAAATCCTTGATGCGTGATTGGTCTAACACGTAGCTCCTGATCTGATGCCCCCAGCCGATGTCGCTCTTGGTGTCTTCCAGCTTTTGTTGCGCTTCCATGCGGATGCGCATCTCGTGCTCATACAGGCGAGAGCGCAGGCGCTTCCAGGCGACGTCGCGATTGCTGTGCTGGCTGCGGCCGTCCTGACATTG
>JANXUB010000051.1 GCA_025352105.1 Burkholderiales bacterium
TGATGCGCGTCTCGCCTTCGTCCGGGAGCAACGCGGAACGATGGATCAAGCGGTAGCGGCGCGTCGCGCCGAACTATTGCTAGCGCTGCGTAACGAGCGCGCTGGTGATGCGGCGATTGTGTTTGAGCAGGCGCTGGATGCAGCACTTGCCGAAGGTCTGGCGGGCGACAGCTGGCCCAAAGCGAAAGCTGCATCCGGCGACACTTCCGCAACCAGCAGCGACAAGATAACCACCGCGCCGACTGAAGCACCTAGCGTTGCAATCAGCAACCCGGAGCGCCCTGTACTCGCGTTGCTGGACGAAGCCCGCAGGCTTGCCGGGCCTGATACGGTTGCGCAGTATTTCGGCGCACCACCCACAGTCGTGAGCGGCGATCTAGCCGCTCGTCCAGCGCAGGAGCGTGAGAAAAAGCGCATGACCGGACTGCGCGAAACGCTCGCGAAGATTGAGCGGCTTCGCGCCGATGTGCTTCGCGGTGCCGGACAATCAGAGGCAGCCTGGAAAGCGTTTGCTGAGATCAAGCGCTGGGAAGCCGAGCCAGCCAACAAGCAAAGTCTCGCGATTGAACAGACGTTGCTGGAGCAGTCGGGCCTCTTCGGCCTGGCGCTGGACGCCCTCAACAATCGACTGAAAGAGGACACCGCCAGCAAAGCCTTGCTGACGCAACGTGCGGCTTTGTACGACAAGCTGGGCTGGACGAGTGCCGCTGAGCTTGAACGGCTGCGGCTCGCTCGTTTTGAACAACAGAAAAAACTCGTCGACAAAATGTAATCACTGTATGGCGGCAGGATTGCGCAGGGACGCGGGCCAACCAATGGCTAGCCCCGGAACGGCGAGCGGGGCAAATGCGGGCAGCGCCTCAACAATGAGAAAAATCGCGACGCCCCAACGTAGTTTGAATGAACTTCCAGCGACAGAGCTTGCCTGTGTCGCAACATCGTTGATCGGGTTGTGCTGGGCGGAACGGCCGAACGCTACTGAGTTTGACATGACGATTTCCTTGCTGAATTGGATATTGCGACGAAGCTCAGGCTGGCATTGCCGAATGGCTATGCGCGGCGTTGTCAAGCTCGCCACGGTTAAGTTCCAGCTGCGGATGCAGGGCAGAAACGCTTGCGCTGATGGCGTCGTCGAACGGCGTGGTCGCCGCGATTAGCGGAGCGTGCGACGCGTCCGTCAGCAATTGATGGGGCCGCTGCCACAGGTACGACATTTCGGCGAGTTCGCGCCACAGCGGTTTGACCAGACCCACCGCCCGGATGAGCGCCCACGGCAACTGGCCGACCCTCAGCGTGCGTCCCGTGCATTGCTCGATAGACGCGATCACATCGTGCCCGGTCACTGTGTGCCCCGCGAAGTGAACCTGCTCAAAGCTCCGCAGCCCGGCGCGGGCCTCCGCCACGCGCACGAAAGTCCGCGCGAGATCGGGCACATAGGCCCACGCGTGTGGCAGGTTGAGCGGACCGGGAAAGGTCAATTTTCCTTTGGGTAAATCTTTGGCAATCGCCTGATCAAACCAGCTTCCCGTGTTGCAACCAAAGAAGTCCCCTGCCCGGATCACGATGCCCTGCATGCCTGAATTTGTTGCACGCTTGATCGCCAGCTCCATGTTGATGCGAATGCGGCCCTTGCGTGTTTCTGCATGTTGCGTCGTGTCACTACAAAGCACCTCAGGCAAGGCTGCGCCGAAGTTGTAAACATTGCCGGGGAACATGAGCGTTGCGCCGAGCGCCTGTGTGATCTCGATGGCGGCGCGGTTCAATGGCTCGGCCTCTTTTGCCCAGCGCGTGTAGACGGGGTTGGTTGCATTGATCACGACGTCCACTTGTCCGGCGCTGGCTTTGGCGGCACGGACGACCGTCGCCACGTCGCGAGCGTCCGCCGCGATGACGTTGGTTAAATCTCGACCCACCGCGGCCCGCGCCTGCTGCAGCACGCGCCACCCCGCCGTGCCGAACGCGCTGACCAGTGCCGTGCCAAGTCTGCCCCTCGCGCCAAGAATCAGCACGGTAGATTTCGCTTCAGTTTCCATTGCAAACACTCCAAAAATTGTGCGGTGAACCGCGATGAAGTGAATTGTTTGCCCTTGCCAGAAATAAAACAATTCCATAGAATTCGCTACCAGCTATGCATTTTTGAATATGCGGAATCCACTTAACAATTTGGAACAGGCCAAGCCCGCCATCAATTTCGACTGGACGCTGATGCGCTCCTTTCTTGCCGTGCTCGACGCGGGTAGCCTCCTGGGGGCGGCGCGCCGATTGCAGCAGTCGCAACCGACCCTGGGGCGGCACATTCAGTCGTTGGAGGCGCAGCTGGGCACCGCGCTTTTCGAGCGCACTGGCCGCGGTTTGACGCCGACGCTGGCTGCACGCGAAATTGCAGACCATGCCCGGGCGATGCAGGAGGCAGCCGACGCCTTGCAGCGCGAACTATCTCGCAGCAGCGCCGACTTGACTGGAACGGTTCGTTTGACTGCGAGCCAGACGGTGGCGACGTATCTGCTGCCGCCGCTCATTGCGAAACTGCGCAAGGAAACGCCAGAAATTCAGATCGAGCTAGTAGCCAGCGACGAGGTGAAAAACCTGCTCCGGCGAGAGGCGGACATTGCGCTTCGAATGGTGCGGCCCGAGCAGGAAAGTCTGATCGCGCGAAAGGTTCTGTCGCTCACGCTCGGAACCTACGCCAGCAAGAAGTATTTGAAAAGTCATGGTGTGCCAGCCGATGCAGCCGATTTGCTCAATCACCAGCTGATCGGCTACGACCAGGTCACGACGATTCTGAAAGGGTTTCGCGAGTTTGGTGAGTCGGTGAATCGCGAGAACTTTGCATTTCGAACGGATGACAACATCGTGCAGTGGCAGGCGGTGCGCGCCGGGCTGGGCATCGGATTTATGGCGGATTATCTTGCGAAAACGGATCGTACGGTGAAGCGCGTCTTGCCGGATTTTCAGATTCCTGATTTGCCGGTATGGCTTACAACTCATCGAGAAATCCAAGGAAATCCGCGCATTCGCCGCGTCTACGATTTTCTGGCCTCTGAATTGGCGACCGATGCTTCGCTGACAGGCAGCTAGTGGCTCAGGCGCACCGCATACAAGGGCTCCGTGTCAATAATGCGACAAGTCGACTTTTTGCTTTTTTAACTGACAGCCCCTGTTAAATAAGGAGTTTCATCAAAAAGCCGTAAACGGTCGCGCGCAGATTCCACGGAAATAAATCTGCATGGCGTCGGCATATGCGATAAACATCTGATAGAAATCCGTTATTCGCCAAAAACGTGACCACAAGTCATAACTTGGGCGGATAGCTACGTTGCTGACCGCGCAACATTTGAGGTGTACGACAGGGCTGCGCGGGTTGGGAATGGAGTTGCACTCAACAATAAACGCGCAACATGCGCTTCACGTCGAGCCATTCATGTCAACTACCTTTGAGACCGCTGCTTTGTGGAGCGCTACGCCGCTCGCGACTGATCAAACCAAAATCGGGGCCGTCGGCCTCTCGATACGTCAAAGAAAACTTCTGACGCTGCTTTCGCAACCGATGTCGGCGGCACAACTCGCGAGCAGCGTTGCGCTGCCCGTTGAAGAGGTCCACACCGCGCTAGGCCGATTTGCCAAACTTGGTCTCGCTCAGTCCGGCGAGCAAACGGCAACGCCATTCGACCCGATGCAGCTCCGCGCAACACCCATCGCGAGTGCGGCGACGAGCGCTGCCTCTTCCCGCATGCCGATGATGATCGGCGTTGCTGTTGCCGCGCTGGCGCTGGTGGCCGCCGCCGCGTGGACACTCCGCGGTTCATCGGGCGCATCGTCGGCCCCAGCACCGGGCGCGAGCAACGCCAACGCCGCAGCGGGCAGAGCCCCGACGCTCACGGGTTCGGCTGATTCCGCCGACACCGTGTTGCCACGAAGCGTTGCACCGGCGTCCCCAGTGACAGCGGCCCCAGCTTTGCCCGCCCCTGCCACGACAGTCGCTCCCACCACGGTAGCCGCTGCGGCAAGTGCGAAAACCGCTGCCAGCGCGGCAGCTCCGGTACCTGCACCGACCACGAAAGCGGCCAGCACCGCTGCGGTTCCCGCCGCCGGAGCAGCGCCCGCAACCATTCCCGCGCCGGCAACAGCGGGCAGTCAGGCAGCCGCGCCGCCAACCGCTAGCGCGCTGTCGCCAGCGCCCGCCGCGACCGCACCGGTCGCGGCAGCGGCAGGAACAGCAACAGTCACACCGAACGCCACCACTCCCGCCGCCGCCCCCGCGCCTGCGGCGGCAGCACCTACGGTGGTCGCAGCCAATACACCTGCCCCCGTCGCCGCCACACCCGCGCGCGCAGCGCTTGTAGCTTCACGCGAGATCAAGTTACTCTCGCGCGTCGAGCCACAGTTTCCACGAGGTTTCGACAGCAACAGTGGCACGGTTCGCGCGCGCCTACAGGTTGATGCGCGCGGCACGGTTACTGGCGTTGATATCGTCGAGGCGAACCCTCCGCGCGTGTTTGATCGCAGCGTGCGCTCTGCGTTGCAGCAGTGGCGCTATGAGCCAACCGGCGAAGCGTTTTCGACGATGGCGGAGATCAGCTTTAGCCGGTGATCGGCAGCGCACTTACGGGCGAATGTCCTTCACCAGAGACGCCAACGTCTCGGGATTAATCTCGCAATGCTGCGGGTAGTTGGTGTGATCGCAACCGAGCTTCACGCCTGCGCCCGCGAGCAGCGCGGCGCGCATCGGTGCGGTGAATTCAAAGCGCAAAAAATGCACGGCTGAGGTCTTTTCGTCGGTCTCGCGATCCAGGTCTTCGTCGGCGATGGCGTACACGCGGGACTGTCCTTCTACCTCGACAAACATGCGATCTTCGCAATCGATCAGGCGCGACAGTTCGCGCTTTCGCTCGTTGACGTCGCCATACTCGATCAGCATCGTTGCCTTCCAGTTCGTGCCGTCCGGAATCAGCGGGTTGTACGCATCTAGCTCATCCTGAATGCCCTGTTCTTCAAACACTTTTTCGACGCGCAACATTTCCTGAATTTGATAGCGAACAGTTTGTTCGTCTTCAAACTGGATCATGAAATGTTCGCCCAGCAGCACTTTGCGCAATTTGCGATGCGCGATGAGCTGCGGCTTGTTGGCCTTCAAGAACTTGCTGTATGCCTCGAGCATCATGAGGTCGGAGTGTTTTAGGTGTGCCATAGTCAAGTGAAAAATCAGAATGTGGGAGCGGTTTTACCGCGACTAGTCCGTAAGCTCATTGAGGTTGTTCCATCGCGGATCGCGGTGGAACCGCTCCCACAGACGTCAGGACAGTCCATACGCTTTTGCAATCAAGCTGATCGGGTGCGCTAGCTCAGGCTTGGCGTCACCGAACTGCCCTTCGCGAATGCCTTGTTCAATGTGATGGCCCGATAGCTGGCAATCGGAAGAAATGTAGTCGGGAGTGTTGAGCATCATCGCCTTGAACACCGGCTTGCCGATCTTCATCGCGGTCTTGTGGTGCTCTTTTTTTACGCCGTACGTGCCCGCGTGGCCCGAGCAGCGCTCGACTGTATTGACCGTCGTTCCGGGCACGAGTTTCAGCATTTCCTCGGTCTTTTTGCCAACGTTTTGCACGCGGCTGTGGCACGGGATGTGGTAGCTGACGTGGCCCAATTCCGCTTTGAAATCGGTCTTCAGCAGGCCGTCTTTTTGACGCGCGATCAGATATTCGAACGGATCCCACATCGCGCCCTGCACCACTTTCGCGTCGGGATGATCGGGCATGAGGAGCGGAATTTCCTGCTTGAACATCAGTGTGCAGGACGGGATCGCGGTAAGGATCGCATAGCCTTCGCTGGCGTACTTCGCGAGGATCGGTAGATTGAAACTGGCCAGCTCGGCGACGCCGTCCAGATCGCCCAATTCAAGTTTCGGCATGCCGCAACATTTTTCCTTGTTGACAATCTCGAACGTGATGTCGTTGTGCGTGAGCACCGAGAGCAAATCCATGCCGATGCCGGGCTCGTTGTAGTTCACGTAGCAGGTCGAAAAGATCACCACTTTTCCGGGCGTGCGTTCGCCGTTCTTCACTGGCGCGCCGGTATGGGCCGCGCCCTTCGCTTGCGAGCGGAATTTCTTTGTTGCGAGCGACGGAACCCAGGCGTCTTTGTCAACGCCTAACTGGCTTTCCATCACGCCGCGCGCGAACTTCGTTTTGCTGATCGCGTTGGCAGTTTGCACGACGATGGGAATTCCCGCGAATTTCCCTTGCATGTCGGTCGATGCGAGAAATTTTTCTGCGGCACCGACTTCGCCCTTTTTGTACTTTATCGCCTTCGCACGCAGCATCAAATGCGGGAAGTCCACGTTCCACGCATGCGGCGGTGTGTACGGGCATTTCGTCATGTAACAAACGTCGCACAGATAGCATTGGTCGACGACTTTCATGAAGTCTTTTTTGTCGACGCCGTCGACCTCTAACGTGCTCGATTCGTCGATCAGATCGAACAACGTCGGGAAGCTGTTGCACAGGCTCACACAGCGACGGCAACCGTGGCAAATGTCGTAGACGCGCTCAAGCTCGTGATTGAGCTTGTCTTCATTCCAAAAGTCCGGATTTTTCCAGTCGATGACGTGACGCGTCAGCGCCTGAAGATTGCCTTCTACGGCCATGGTTGCACTCCAAATTATTTCACTCCTTCGCCCGCAGTGCGGGAGAGGGTTGGGGTGAGGGCGGTTGCGCAATAGCCATGTCGCAATCGCGACGATACTCGTTATCTAACCGCCCTCACCCACCCTGTCGGGCACCCTCTCCCGCGCTGCGGGAGCGGGTAACGACGAATTAGTCCGCCAACGCCTCAAGCGCCTTGGCGTAACGATTCGCGTGCGAGCGCTCGGCCTTGGCCAGCGTTTCGAACCAGTCGGCGATTTCGTCGAAGCCTTCTTCGCGCGCCGATTTGGCCATGCCGGGGTACATGTCGGTGTACTCGTGCGTTTCGCCAGCAACGGCTGATTTCAGGTTGTCGCGGCTGGAGCCGATTGGCAGATCGGTCGCTGGATCGCCAACGATAGCGAGGTAGTCCAAGTGCCCGTGCGCATGGCCGGTTTCGCCCTCAGCGGTGGAGCGGAACAGCGCTGCCACGTCGTTCTGGCCTTCAATGTCCGCCTTGTTCGCGAAGTAGAGGTACCGGCGGTTGGCCTGGCTCTCGCCGGCAAACGCGTCTTTTAAATTCTGGTGGGTCTTCGTACCTTTAAGGTTCATCGATGCACTCCTGTTTGTGGATACGCAGCGCACATCGCGCGACGCATGTCGGAAGTATGTTCCTGACCGAAGTAGATGCGGCGAACAATATCGCTCAGCTTGATCGGTAAATCCGTATAGAGCGCCACCCTTGCACCGGCATTACGAATCAGCTGCGCGATTTTTCTATTTTCAGCTTTTGTCTGAAAGCGCCATCGAATAGGGGCTAACGTGCCATTATTTAACAAGTCGACATACGCTATTTAAGACCTCTACCCCAAATGGGGTGGGCGTTGCATTGAAAAGCTGGAGATCATACTCTCCATATTGCACGCGGGTTTTCCCGCCGTTCAGCGTAAAATTTAGGCAATGACAAACGAAACACCTGAAAACATTGTTGCGGACGCCGAAGCGTTTTCCGCCCCCGCAGCCACCACCACAACACCCGTTGTAATCGTCGTGGATCCCTCAGTTCCCGTGCCCGCCGAAATCACGTTTGCGGACTTAAACCTCGCCGAACCCATCCTTCGCGCGATCACCGAATCTGGCTACACCAAGCCGACGCCGATTCAGGCGCAGGCGATACCGATTGTTGCGTCTGGGCTCGACGTCATGGGCGGCGCGCAAACCGGCACCGGCAAAACCGCCGCGTTCACGCTGCCGATCCTGAACCGAATCCTCAAGCACGCGAACAGTTCGCCATCGCCAGCGCGCCACCCGATCCGCGCTCTGATGCTCGCGCCAACGCGCGAGCTCGCGATCCAGATCGAAGAAGCCGTGGTGACATACGCCAAGCACACGGGTATTCGCTCCGCCGTGGTATTCGGCGGCGTCGACATCAAGGAACAAAAAGCCGCCGTGCGTGCTGGCGTCGAAATTCTGGTGGCAACGCCGGGCCGCCTGCTCGATCACCTTGAGCAAAAAAATCTCTCGCTCAATCAAGTCGAAGTGCTGGTGCTCGATGAAGCCGATCGCATGCTCGACATGGGCTTCATTCCCGACATCGTGCGCATCATCAGCCTGTTGCCTGAAAAGCGTCAAAGCCTTTTGTTTTCCGCCACGTTCTCCGACGAGATCAAGAAGCTCGCGGATCGCATGTTGAAAGCGCCGGTGCTGATCGAAGTGGCACGCCGGAACGAATCCGCCGCCAACGTCGCGCAGCAGATTTATCGCGTGCACGGCGACGACAAGCGCCGCCTGCTGGGTCACCTCGTCACGTCGCAAGATTTGAAGCAGGTGCTGGTTTTTTCGCGCTCAAAACTGAACACAGCGCGTCTCGCGCGTGAGCTCGCGCGCGACGGCTTCACCACCGACGCCATTCACGGCGACAAGACGCAGGACGAGCGCGTCAAGGCGCTTGAGGCGTTCAAGAACGGCTCCGTGCGCATCCTCGTGGCCACCGACGTTGCCGCACGCGGCCTCGACATTGATCAGTTGCCAACGGTCGTGAACTACGAGCTTCCGTTCGTGGCCGAGGACTACGTGCATCGCATCGGGCGCACCGGTCGTGCGGGCGCGTCGGGCACGGCGATTTCATTCGTTGCGCCGGACGACGGCAAACTGCTCGTCGAAATCGAGAGGCTCATCAAGCGCAAGCTCGATGAAATGCCGATGCCGGATCTGTCGCGCTATGGCGAACGATTCGGGCCACGGCGCGCGCCAGATGAAGCTCGTGAGCGCACGAGTCACACGGGTCACACGGGTTCATACGAACGCAGTGGCGTTCGGCCACCGATGACTGAACCACGTCGGTCACCTTCGTCACCTCCGCAATATTCCGGTGGTCGTGACAAAGCGCATTTCGATTTGAATCCCGATCAGCCTGTCGCGGCCAATGCTCGCGGTGCGCGTGGAGCACGCCACTCGTCAAATGGTCGCCGTGCCATGCATGAGGTGTGCGCCCTGCTTCGCGCACCCGTCAGGCCGGCGCCTGCAGCCCGTGCACGCGCTTCCGAGATGATTGAAACCGCGAGCGACACGTCGAACATTGCGGCCACGGCTATGCCCGTGGAAGCTGCCACCGAAGCCACCCCCGCCGCGTAATGTCGGCGCTGTCGTCATCTGCACAAAAGGTGCAGGACGCGCTTACGGCGCTTGGCAGTCGTGCCATCGTCGTCGAACACGAAAACCCCGGTCGCACCGCGGCAGAAGCCGCAGCGCTTCTGCGTTGCGACATCGCGCAGATTGCAAAAAGCATCATCTTCAAAAATGCGGTCACAGGGCGCTCCGTGCTCGTCATCACCAGTGGTGCTAACCGTGTCGACGAGAAAAAAGTCACCGCGATTCTTGGCGACAAGCTCGCCAAAGCGGATGCCGCATTCGTACGCGAACAAACCGGCTTCGCCATCGGAGGCGTGCCCCCGCTAGCGCACACAAATCCTGGTGCGATATTGCTGGACATTGACCTGTTGAAGTTCGATCAGGTCTTCCCCGCAGGCGGCACGCCACATGCCATGTTCGCGATTGATCCGAATGAGTTGCTCCGCATTTGCGGCGCGCAAGTCGCGGACGTTCGACTCGGCTAGTCGCAATACTATTCGTTCGCGCTGAGCTCGTCGAAGCGTTGGTGGCACGCCGCGAGGCAACGATTAGTTACTCGACTAGGCTATTCGCGGTTGGAAAGCAGAGTCGCGATGCGCGCTAAATTCATCGGCTCACACTGCCACCGAAAAAAAAACGGCTGGGGGTAGCAGCCGTCGAGGGGGAGAGACTTCGTTTTGCGCTCGTTAGCGCACCGCGTACTCGAACTACTTGGGCAGCAGCACCTTGTCCACAACGTGGATCACACCATTCGATTGATAGACGTCGGCGATGGTTACTTTTGCCGAGCCGCCCTTTTCATCAGTCACCATGATGCCCGTGCCCGACTTCATCGCGGTCAGCGTGCCGCCAGCAACGGTTTTGATCATCGCTTTGCCTTTGCCATCGGCAATGGCTTTGGACAGTGCCGCCGCATCCATCTTGCCAGCAACGACGTGATAGGTCAGGATGCCAGTCAGCATGGCCTTGTTTTCAGGTTTCAGCAGCGTATCCACGGTGCCTGCGGGCAGCGCCGCGAATGCATCATTGGTCGGCGCGAACACGGTGAACGGGCCGGAGCCTTTGAGCGTTTCGACCAGGCCTGCAGCCTTAACCGCTGCGACCAGCGTCGTGTGATCTTTCGAGTTCACCGCGTTGTCGATGATGTCCTTCGTCATAAACATCGGCGCACCGCCGACGGTGACTTGCGAGAACACCGGCGCGGTAACGGTCGACAGCGCAAGCGCCGCAACCAGCATAGAAATTTTCTGTTTGATCTGCATGAAGACTCCACTTTTAAGCATTTGAACAACCAGAACCAGAGATTGATTCCAGCGATGGAGAGCCTTACGCATGCTGTTGTCATCTGGTTTTTAGTGGGATGTGCAACGGTGCATTGACGTTCGCGTGCATTCACGACTAATGCGGCCCTGTCCCCTTGTATGCTGAATTTAATGTCCATTAGGAATGAGGCGTAGGATGGACAAGGTTTCGGAACGCTGTGCGCATCCCGTGAGCCCTCGGAGCGTTGTAGCTCGTGGGAGAGCAATTGGAGCGCGTAGTGAACCGTTTATT
>JANXUB010000063.1 GCA_025352105.1 Burkholderiales bacterium
TCGGCGCGAGGTGAGAGGAGCTGCGTTATCTACGTTTCGAGGTCATGCCTCAAGGGTGGGCTCACGCTATGCTCGTCTCGTGTAGCAGGCGCGATTGCTACAAACTTAAAGATACAAGGGTGGGCACCCCGTGCCCGCCAAAAGGTGGCAACCGAACCAATCCTCTTTCGCGCAGTGATGGTGGGCACGGGGTGCCCACCCTACGAAATTACGTGAGGGCTCGCATCTCGGCAATGAGATCGCTCTTGCCTTCAAAGCCAATCCCCGGCAACGACGGCAGCGTGACATAGCCATTCTCAACGCGTACGCCATCCGGGAATCCGCCGTACGGCTGGAACAAATCGGGGTATGACTCGTTGCCGCCGAGGCCCAGACCGGCAGCGATGGCTAGCGACATTTGGTGCCCCCCGTGCGGCACGCAGCGGCTTGGCGACCAGCCGTTTTCTTTGAGCATTTCGAGCGTGCGCAGATATTCGACGCAGCCGTAGGACAGCGCACAATCAAACTGCAACCAGTCGCGATCCTTGCGCATGCCGCCATGACGGATGAGATTTCTTGCGTCCTGCATCGAGAACAGGTTTTCACCCGTCGCGAGCGGTCCGGCGTAGCTTTCACCAAGGCGTGCCTGCAATTCGTAATCGAGCGGATCGCCTGCTTCCTCGTACCAGAACAGCGGGTATTGCGACATCGCTTTGCCGTAGGCAACAGCGGTTTTCAGATCGAAGCGACCGTTGGCATCGACCGCCAACTGTTGCCCCGGTTTGAGCATTTTGAGCACGGCTTCGATGCGCTCGATATCGTCCTTGAGCGGTGCGCCGCCGATCTTCATCTTGACCACGGAATAGCCACGATCCAGGTAGCTTTGCATCTCGCCGCGCAAGCCGTCGAGGCCTTTGCCGGGATGGTAGTAGCCGCCCGCCGCGTAGACGAACACTTTCGGATTCGCCTTGCCATTTCCGTAGCGCTGCGCCAGCAATTCATGCAGCGGTTTGTTTTCAATTTTGGCAACCGCGTCCCACACCGCCATGTCAATTGTGCCGACCGCGACCGAGCGCTCGCCGTGACCGCCGGGCTTTTCGTTGGTCATCATGCAGGCCCAAATCTTGTGCGGATCGAGGTTCGTGCCTTCATCGTCGACGAGCGACGCGGCGTCCGCTTCAAGAATGCGCGGCAGGAAACGCTCGCGCATCAAATTGCCCTGGCTGTAGCGACCGTTCGAATTGAAGCCGTAACCGATCACCGGTTTGCCGTCGCGCACAACGTCGGTGACGACGGCGACGAGGCTCAGCGTCATCTTGGAGAAATCGATGTAGGCGTTGCGGATCGCCGATTTGATCGGGCGGGTGGACTCTACGATTTGGGTGATTTTCATGGTGTTCTTATCCGTGGGTTCAGAGCATTTGTTCTTCCCCATCGACGGGGAGATGAGCCGGTCCCTCCCCCTTCAAGGGGGAGGTTAGGAGGGGGATGGTTTTCCGAAATTCGATACAACAACCATCCCCTTGAAGGGGAGGGGAATGCAAGTGGCTACCTGTTCAGCGACGAACCGCCGCAAATTTGAATGTCCTGTCCGGTGATGGCAGCGGCTTGCGATGAGAGCAAAAAGCTCACGAGCGCTGCGACTTCTTCGGGTTGAATGAGCCTGCCGATGGGCGGCAGTTTGGGGGTTGCGCTGGCGCGATTCGCATCCTTGAGCATGGCGGTTTCGGTCGCTGCTGGCGATACAACGTTGACCGTGACGCCTTGCGGCGCGACTTCAGCGGCCCAGCTTTTCGCAAGCGCGATCAGAGCGGCCTTGGTCGCTGCGTATTGACTGCGACCTGGCATACCACCGGCGACGCGACTGCCGATAAAGACGGCGCGGCCTTTGCCGTTTGCGGCCATTTTGGGAATCAACCCATCGGCAAGGCGAGTCGCAGCATCCACATGAATCCGCCACATCAATTCGCCGCCTGCGTGATCGAGCGCACCCACGTTGCCCACGCGCAGTACGCCTGCGGCGTGCACAAAGGCGTCGATATCCACGAGCGATTGCGCCGCCTTCGTCACCGCCTCTCCGCCCGTAAGATCGAGCGCAACGTGCTGAAACGCTTCGTGCGGGATCGATGGCGCAGCCACGTCGAGCCCGATCACACGCCAGCCTTCATGCAGCAGTGCATGAGCAATCGCTAGACCGATGCCGGAGCTTGTACCGGTGATGACGACTTGCCGCATGATGGACGCCGCGTTATTCAAACTTGATGCCGCTGTCGGTAATCGTTTTCATTGCGCGTGCAGTGTCGTCGCGTTGAAATTTAGCAAAATCCTCCGGCGATCCGGCTTCAATCACGAGGCCATTGCCGAGCAGACGATCCTTCATGTCACCCGCGAGCGCCTTGTTGGTTTCGCCGTTCAATTTGTGCACGACGTCGGCAGACGTCTTCGCTGGAGCCCACAGGCCGTACCAGCTAAACGCTTCGTAGCCGGGCACCGTTTCGCCGACAGCGGGCACGTCCGGCATCGACGGCACGCGCTTCGCCGAGGTCACAGCGATCACGCGAAGCTGGCCCGCCTTGGCATAACCGGCTGAGCCCAGAATCGGATCGATAAAGCCCGTGATACGGCTGCCGAGCAAGTCCTGATAGGCCGGGGTCGAGCCTTTGTACGGCACGATGAAAAGCTCCAGCCCCGCTGCCCGCCGCAGCTGCTCGGTCGCCAGATGTCCCGCTGATGCATTGGAGCCGATAGCAAACGAGAGCTTACCGGGATTGGCTTTGGCATACGCGATGAACGACTTCATGTCGGTTACCGGCAGCGCCTTGTCAATCGCCACCGCGAGCGGCGCTTTTGCCACTAGCGCGATGGGCGCGAAGTCTTTGACAGCGTCGTACGGCGGCGTTTTCAGTGCGATGGTAGAGGTAGTGAAAGTGGATGCATTGAATAGCAGGGTGTAGCCATCTGCCGGCGCTTTGGCGACGGCATCCGCTCCAATCGTGCCATTGCCCCCGGGACGATTTTCGATGACGAATACCTGCCCGGTTTGTTCGCCGAGCTTCTGTGCGAGCAGACGGCCGACCGTGTCCAGGGTGCCGCCCGGCGGGAACGGAATGATGACGCGGACTTGTTTGTTGGGGTAGGCCTGTGCAAACGCCGTAGCAGACGCGACTGAAAGCGCGACGGTGGCGAGCACCGTGCGAAGCGTAAATTTTTGAGTCATGGAAATCCTCCCTGGATACTTTTTATTTAGGCTCTGAGCAAACCAGCATTAGCAAGCGCTTTACGAATCACATCGTTCTCTTCGGCGCTCGGTGCATGTGTTGGCGGACGAACGTGCGCGCTCTCCAACACACCTGCGTACTTCATTGCGGCCTTCATGCGAGCATGCGCTTCGCCGGTGGGTTCGCCAGCGCCGTACACCGCCTCCTTGATCGGGGTGATGAGCGCCTGCACGGCCATCGCCTTGTGCAGATCACCCGCTTTCACCGCATTCCACAGATCGATGATGAGCTGCGGGATCGCGCTGGCAAAGCCGACGAGCGCGCCGTCCACGCCTTGCACCATCGAGGAAAGCAGATATTCGTCATGACAGGTGAGGATCGCTTTGCTCGCGTCCGCATCACGCATTGCTTTGATGTCGCGCGCATATTTGCTCATGTCGCGCTGGCCCACTTTGAACGCCTGCACATACGGCAACCGCGCCAGATCGGCAAGCAGCGCGGACGAATATGACGCTTTCGTCCACGACGGATAAACGTGACAAATCAGGTCAAGCCCGGTCGAGTCGAAAATATTCTTGAAGTAGTCAGTCGCGTGATTGGGGTGAAAACCGAAGCGCAACCAGTGGTGCGGTGGCATCACGTCGATCCCAACCGCGCCCGCCTGCTTCGCGAGTTTCGCGTGATGCGCTGCATCGGTGAGGCCTTCGCAGACGACCGATGAAATGACAGGCAGCTTGCCTTTAAGCTCGTCGGCAACAATGCGTGTGACCTCAGCGCGCTCATTGGGGTCGAGCGCGAACACTTCACCGGTATGACCGTTGGTCATGACGGCAACGACGCCCTCATGCGTGGCGAGCCAGGACGCGAGCTTGCGCAGGGCGGGTTCGTCAATGCGGTTGTCGTCTTTGAACGGTGTCGAGATTGCGGGGATAATGCCGCGATAGTTGGCGATGGTGGGCATGGCAGTGCTTAAGTTGTGGACAACGAGAAATCGATGTCGAATTCTTGAGGTAGGCGTTCACCGCGTCCAATACTCGAAACAGATAGAACTATTCAAAAAATGGGTCCTGGTAATCGTCCCTTAGACCTCGACTGGCTGGAGGACTTTCTAGCGCTAGCCGAGAGCGGCAATTTTTCGCGCGCGGCGCAGGCCCGAAACATCGCGCAACCGGCATTCAGCCGTCATATCAAATCGCTCGAAGAATGGGTGGGCGTTGATCTCTTCGACCGCACGTCGCACCCCGTGTCGCTGACCGCCGCCGGGCACAAACTTCGACCGGAAATTGAAGACACGCTGCATCGGCTGGAAACCGCGCGGCACGGGGCATGCGTCGCGCATGAGCAGGCCGCGATCAGCCTGCAATTTGCGGCGACACATGCGCTTTCGCTCACGTTTTTTCCGACCTGGCTCAGCGGCATTGAGGCGAAATTGCCGGTGACACGCGAAGGCCGCAAGATGGGCCCGATCCAGATGGTGTCCGACAGTTTCGCTGCGTGCGAAGACGTGATGTTGCAGCGACGCGCGCAATTTTTGCTGTGTCACGGGCATCCGGAGGTGGCCAATCGGCTTGATGAAACTCAGTTTGTGTTCGCCAAAGTAGGTGAAGATCGTCTGCTGCCGGTCACGGCTGTCACGGCACACGGCTCGCCAGTGCATTCGATTAATTCCAATGCCAAAAATCCTTTACCTGTGCTCGTCTACGGTCAGGCATCCGGGATCGGCCAGATCATGCGCTCGGTCATGAAAGCCGCGTTCGACGACGGAAAGTTCACCACCGTTTTTACGGCGCATCATGCTGTGCTGCTCAAAACCATGGCGATGGAAGGGCGCGGTATCGCGTGGTTGCCGGAGAGCCTGATCGCGCCTGATCTGGAGGCGAAACGCTTGGTGCTGGCGGCCGATTTGACATGGTGTGTGCCGATCGAAGTGCGGTTATTTCGTCCGCGCGCCGCGCTGTCGGATGCGGCGGAGGCCTTGTGGGATAGGGTCGCGACATAACGCGGCTCATGCTTGAGCGCACCGACGGCGCCGCGACGGGAGAATCTACATCTGCCCGCGCAACAAAATCAACGTCGCTAACCCCAGAAAAATAAAGAATCCGCCGGTATCCGTGACCGCAGTCAACAGCACGCTGGAACCCGCCGCCGGGTCTTTACCATGGCGGTAGCGCCACATCGGGATCACCACTCCCATGATCGCGGCGAGCATGAGGTTCAACGTCATCGCCAGCATGAGCACCAACCCGAGCGCGAGGTTGCCCTCCATCAGCCCAATGACAAGGCCAATCACACCGCCAAAAATCAGGCCGTTAATGATCGCCACCGACATCTCTTTTTTCACCAGTCGGCGAAAGTGCTCGGTGCCGATTTGGCCCAGCGCGATGGCGCGAGCAATCATGGTCAGCGTTTGATTGCCGGAATTGCCACCGATCCCGGCAACGATGGTTTGCAGCACGGCGAGCACGGCTAATTTGGCAATAGAGCCCTGAAAAAGATCTGTCGCGCGCGACGCGACAAACGCCGTGATGAGATTCAAACCCAGCCACTGCCAGCGGTTCTGCACGCTCTTCCACACGCTCGCAAAAATGTCTTCCTCGTCACGCAAACCGGCTTGTTGGCGCATGTCCTCTTCGGCGCTTTCGCGAACGAAGTCGAGCACTTCCGCCACCGTCACGCGCCCGATCAGTTCGCCGGTGGCGTCCACCACGGGCGCGGACACGAGGTCGTAGCGTTCGAACGCCGCCGCTGCCGAATCGGCATGATCCATTGCCTCAAACACGATGTTCGGTTCGACCATCACGTCTTTGACCAGCGCGTCTTCGTGCGTCACCAAAATAATGTTGGTCGGCAACACGCCGAGCAGCTTGTCTTCGCGATCCACCACGAACACTTTGTCGGTGTTGGCAGGCAATTCGTCGAAGCGGCGCAAGTACCGCATCACCACTTCGAGCGTCACGTCGGGCCGCACCTCGATCATCTCGAAATCCATCAACGCGCCGACCATATCCTCTTCGTATGACATGGCCTGCCGCAATTGCTCGCGCTCTTCCGGGTCGAGCGTGCGCTTGACCGCTTCAACGACGTCACGCGGCAAATCAGGCGCGAGTTCGGCCAGCTCATCGGTGTCGAGCGTGACAGCTGCCGCCAACAGCTCCGGCGCGTCCATGCTCGCGATGAGGCTCTCGCGAACCGAGTCCGAAGCCTCCACCAGAATGTCGCCGTCACGATCGGCCTTGACCAGATCCCAAACGAACAGACGCTCATCAAACGGCAGAGCTTCCAGAATGTGCGCAACGTCCGCCGGATGAAGCGCTTCGAGCTTTTCCCGCAAGCGCGCGAGCAGACCCTGCACCACCGGGCTTTGGGAAGGGTTGTCGAGCGTATCGGCCAGGGTCTCTGCAAAGCCGGACAGCAGCCGGTACTGACGTACCAGCGAGGTGACGTCAGCTAGCGCTTCGGTAAGCGCATCATCCACGCTCGCGCTATTCGCGTTGTTTGCAAAAAGCGACTCCTTTTCAAGGGCTTCGGGCATGGCAATAGGGCTCTGGTGTCCAACGAAAAATTTGACGGATGTCGAGTAGTAATTCTAATGGTGCGCCATAACAGCGAAATCGTGGCACCTGTTTTTTTGCGCTCGACCACAGCTAAACTTGGGATGTGTTGCCGCAACCATTTGTCTTAGTATCCTTAAACGTATCAAAACGTGCTTGGCGGTTCAGGTGTCCGTCAGCGTCGGGAAGAAATCAGAGCGTTAGCGGGGCATAGGTTCAACTCTATCTTTTGAAAGAATCCTCATGCGGCATTTGCAAACATTTCCGTTACGCGCAGCGCCGTTAACCCGTAGGCCAACAAGATGCACGGTAGCGGGCGTTGCAGCGATGTTGCTGCTGCTCACCGCGTGCGGTGGTGGTAGCGATGCGCCTGGCGCACCGCCCGCGCAGCCGCCTGTTGCAACGTGGCGAGCGCCGCAGATTGCACCTGCATCCTCTAGCTCGGTGCTGCTCGTGCAATCCGACGGCGCGGACGGCGTTTTCGTAGTCGGCTCGGCCAACGATGATGGCCTGATCGTTCAGCGCTTCAGCGCCAGCGCGGGCTGGTTTGGACAAACTGTGGAACTACGCGGGCTCAAAAATTTACAAGTGGTGGCGCTTGATGACGGCGTGGCGTTGTTCGGTCGCGATGAGACCTCATGGTATCGGCGCGACTACACAGCGACTGGATTGAAGCCTCTACAAACAATGTTTGCGGTTGATTTTCGTGGCAGTGCGCGAACCGACGCAATCGATGAAGTTTTCAGTCGCACCCATGACGGAGCGATCCTCGCCACGGCGTTCACGGCAAACAGTGACACGTTGCCTCGCGCGCTCATCCAGACGCGCGAATTCCGGGCTGGCGCATGGTCACCGCTACGGTTGTCACCCGTTTTGCTGCCCAATGGATACGGGCCGCAGTTTATTTTCAGCAACGCCAGTGTTGTACGCTCGAAAGCGGGCGACGTGGCACGAGTTCGCCACCAGTTGTTGTACTGGTACACCTACGTTGCCTACCGCGCAGCGAACGACGACGCCTTTGTTGCGGTCACGCCGGAGCTTTGTTTGGGAGGGCGCTGCGGCGGTCAGTCCGGATCACACGACGCTCCGATACTGGAAATGGAGGGTACCGCCACGGTGGCGGCGTCGCGCGGCGGCACGTCAGAGTCCGATGAGTGGCTCGCCGTGCGCGGGACAACGCCCACGTCGCTCTGGCCTCCACGGCTGATCACGAAGCTTGAGAGCTCCGCGCCTCTTGCCCGCTTGCTGCGCGGCGACGGGACGCCAATGTGGTTAACCAGTGCCGTAGGTGCGCTGGCGTTGTGGGAAGGCACGGCGCGCGTGGACTGGTCGGCGGACGCGGCCGGATTGGTGCCTTGCCTGTCCATGGGCTGCGCGGCCATCAGTTCGCCCGACGCAGCCCATGTTGCGGTGTTGCAAAGCCCGGCCTCAGGTGCTGCAACGCTCTACGTGAGTGATCGCGGCGGCGCGCGGTGGGCCCAGTCCGCAGCGCTTGATGCGTCCACATTGCAAGTCGGGACAATGGCAGGTAAGCGGTTGAAACTCACGAGGTTTTACGCCAAAGGCAACACGCAAATCGTGGTTGGCTACGCCGAGGCCCTTACACCAGCGTCCGAGCCGCAACTGGTGTGGCCGTTTGCATTCGTCAAGCGGTAGCAGGCGACAAGCAGCTAAGCTGGGCACTCAATCCGGCAGCTCAACTTGCGGCATGCGCGCCAAAATGATTCCAGTCTTTTTGCGTAAACCCGGCGCGCCCAGATTGCGTTCGTAAAAACGCGGGTTCGGGGCCATTGCGGCTAACTTCGCTGCCTGCTCCGCTGACAGTTGCGCAGCGGAAACGCCGTAATATCGGCGTGCAGCCGCCTCCGCGCCGAAGATGCCGTTGCCCCACTCGATCACGTTCAAATAGAGTTCAAGGATGCGCTCTTTGTCGAGCATGTGTTCGAGCATCAGCGTGATGATCGCCTCCTGCCCCTTGCGCAAATAGCTTTTTTCCGGCGATAGAAACAGGTTCTTCGCTAGCTGCTGCGTGATGGTCGAACCGCCGGCAACAGTTTTGCCCTTCGCCCGATTTTTTTCGAGCGCTAGCTGAATCCCGTCCCAGTCGAAGCCTTCATGATCGACAAACGTAGAGTCTTCAGAGGCGATCAACGCGCGTTTTAGATTCCGCGAAATTTTTGCGTATGGCACCCATTCGTAGCGGATCGCGGCGTCGGGCTTTTTTTCATGCAGCTCGCCCATGCGATACGACATGAACGCAGTGCGTCCGGGCGCGTGATCCGCGTACCACCGGACCTGCACGGCAAACCAGCACTGGATCACCACGAACAAGCCAGCCATTGCGAGAAAAACTGCCGCAAGCATTCGCCCAAAGGTACGCAACAAATTCCTGGGCACCCGGTTGACTACCCGCTCGCCAGTTCGGCGCGAAGTTGCGCAATGACGGGCGCAGCTTGAGGCAATACACCGCGCCATTGCACGTAGCTCTCTGCCGCCTGCTCCACCAGCATGCCGAGGCCGTCAGCCACCCTCGACGCACCTTGCCGCGTGGCCCAGGTCATAAAGGTTGTCGGTTGTTTGCCGTACATCATGTCGTAGGCGAGTGCCCCCGGAGCGATAACCTCAGCACTGTCGGGCAGGGGCAATTCACCGCTCAAGCTTGATGATGTGGCATTGATCACGACATCAAACTTGATGCCCTTGTCTACCAAATCAGCCACCGACAGCGCGCTCGCGGCGTACTCATTTTCGTAAGCCGCGACCAATTCTGCAGCGCGATTCGCGGTTCGGTTCACGACGACAATTTGCTTCGGCGAGCGCAACAACACGGGTCCAATCACACCACGCGCCGCGCCGCCTGCGCCGAGCAGCAACACGTTCTTGTCCTTGAGCGTCACCTGCAAGTTAGTTTCGATATCGCGCACCAGACCCGCGCCGTCCGTGTTGTCGCAGTACCAATGATCGCCGCGCCACATCAGAAAATTTGCGGCGCCCGCTTGTTGCGCACGCAGCGACGCCTCACGAGCGAGCGCAAACGCATCACGCTTGAACGGCACCGTCACGTTCGCGCCGACACCGCCTTCATCGAAAAAGCGTTGCAGCTCGCCGGCAAAGTCGCCGAGCGGCGCGAGGCGCTTTTCGTAGTCGATATGCTGATTCAGGCTCGCTGCGAAGAGCGCATGAATGCGCGGGCTCTTGCTGTGAGCGATGGGGTTGCCGAAGACAGCGTATTTGTCAGCGCGTTTCATAGAGACGTCATGGCGCTTTGAGGCTTCCGCCAACGGAGCTTTCGAGTTCTCCCGCGCGCGTGAAGCTCCAGGTTCTCGTGATGTAGATGATGTCGGTGTCGTTCCGTATATCGGGTGGAAACGGCGCGTAAGGCGCTGCCAGCTCCACGATTTTGAGTGCGGAGGCGTCAAGAATTTTGTTGCCGGATCCGCGATCCACCTCGATGGTTTCGATCCGACCATCGGCCTTGATGCCGACCGTTAGTACCAGCGAACCATAGAGCTTTTGCGCGCGCGCGACGGCCGGGTAGTTGGCGTTGCCGACACGCTCTACTTTCTGCCGCCAGTCTTCAACGTAGCGCGCGAATCGATATTCTGTGGCCCGAGCGCCGATGTGTTTTTTCTTGGGGCGCTGCTGATACGAATCAAATTCTCGCGCGATCTGAGCCTCAAGCCGCTGCAGTTCCAGCGCTTTGGCTGAGAGCTCCTGAAACGTGTTGGATGAGTCCGCACGCTTCGATTCCTTGGCGTCGCGATCGGTTGGGGCCTGATTCTTCGCGCGCAGTTGCTGGAGCAATTCGCGCGTTTGCCGTTCCAGCGTTTCCACCTGCTCTTTAGCCGCAGCAATTTGCGTTTGTTGCGAATCCATCGCGGCGCGCGGCAATGGCGAACTCAGGCGGCGTTTGGCATCCGTATTACCGCCGCCGTCGAGATTGGCTTGTGCCAGGAAGTCTGCCTTGGACGGCTTCGATTGCGTCTTCGCGTTCACGAGCGACACCTCCAACGGCGGTGTTGGCGCGGACTGCTTGAACAGCTTCGGCAATTCGAAATGCAGCGATAACAAAATCACATGGAAACCGATGGACGCCGCAAGCGTCCATTTGAGCAATGGACTCATGCCCACCGCTATCGGCAGCGTGGCGGGAGCCTCAATGACTTTGTTCGTGCGCTTCACACGATGATTCTATGGCAGGCTTTAGGCGGCGTTTGCTTCGTCAACCGTGTTTGTCACGCCAACTGTTTCAATGAATCGCATATGCAACGCCGGCTCGAACAAATCGACCTCGGCCACTGACAAAATCACCTGCATGCCCGGCGGCTGACTCGGCATATCGTTGATTCGCTGCACGATCGGCAGGCGGTCAAATCGAACCAGATTTTCGCGAATGACGTGAGCGGTGAGCTTGCTGATGTTTTCCTGCTGGATGTAGCGCAGGCACCAGTAGAACTCCATCTGCTGCTGGAAGTCTCCGTAGCCCGAGTAGGTTGCGTCAAAGTCGGCGACTGCGGCCAACAGTTCAGCATTTCCGTTTGCGTACGGTGCCGTATCGTTAGCCACCAACGCCAGAAGTTGACGCTGATTGAGCAAATCGGAATATCGTCGAAGCGGTGACGTGGCCCACACGTAATGCGGCACGTTCAAACCCTCATGCGGGCCTGCGAGTGAGCTCATGCGGGTCTTGCCGCCAGCCTGCACGCGGAACATGCCGGGCCATTTTCGCTCGGCCAGTGCGCCCGCCCAGGTGACGTTTGCAAAGATCATGAGTTCGGACACCAGCGTGTCGACTGGCGATCCACGCTTGCGCGGCCCGATCTCGACGCGGCAGTCGACTGCGTCCGGATCGCCGTGAATGGCGAAGCTGTAATCAACGCGATTTTGCGGCTGGTCGCCGCGTGCGGCTGCCCGTACCTGCGCGAAGGCGTACAGCGCGCGCATGGCGGCGGCGTGCTTCTCGCTCTTGTCGTTCACGGGATCCATCCATGCTAGCTCGTCGAGGTGGCCGATACGCAAATTGCCCGCCATCGGCACGCGCTCCACGACAGTCTCGGTATGCGTGACTTGCATCGCTGCGTCGACCGTCGCATATAGCGAGAGTGCGGCAGGTGATTTACCTTCGTCCAGCGAAAACTCGGCAATCACGGCGTCGGGCAACATCGTGATCTTGTGGCCGGGCATGTACACGGTCGACAGGCGATCACGCGCGACACGATCCAGCTCGCTATTGGCGGCAAGCGCCAGTGCGGGTGCAGCGATATGAACACCAAAACGGAAGCCGCCATCGGCAAGCGCCGCGACCGAAAACGCATCGTCAATTTCGGTGGTCGTCACGTCGTCAATGCTGAAGGCCTGCACATCTGCCGTCGGCAAATCAGCAATCGATGGCAACGCAGCGTGCAGCGGGAAGGCGATACCTTTCGGGAAGGTTGCGCGCAAAAAGCGCTGAAAGTGCAGCGCGTGCGTCGACGGAATTGCACCGGCCTTTGCCAACAAATGTACGGGGGCCATGCGGGCGCGATCCGCTGCTGCAGCGAGCGCACGATAAGCGAGACTTTGCTTTTCCGGACTGTTTAGAAGCTGAACCCAGTTCGACGCGATTTCGACGGGCGCCTGCCCGGCCAGCAAGGCCTGCACCCAGGCTTCGATCTGTTCAGCGTCGCGCGCTTTTCGCTCAAGGCCCGCCAATGCCGCATTCAACGCATCTTCCGGAGCGCGCTTGTAGCGGCCTTTTCCACGCTTGTAGAAGTACATCGGCGACTGTTGAAGCGCGAGCAGAGTTGCCGCCTGATGCACCGCAGTCGCGCTCGCGCCGAAATATTCGGCAGCGAGTTCAGCGAAAGAAAACTCCTCGGCTCCGGCAGCCGATTCCCACAACAATGCCATGTCAATATCGGCGCGTTGCTGCATCGCGGCAGCCATCAAGTCGGCCGCAGACGGTGCCGCAAAATGCAGCAGGCCGTTGGCTCCCTTGACCTTAATGCGACGGCCACCAGGCAATTCAACTTGTGCCGACGCGTCGGTCTCGGAAATAATGAGTCCAGCCTTTATTTGGCCGTCGTCTTCGAAGAGTAGATTCATTTAATCGGATTTGAAATGCCGTGCGGAACATGCCCGGCGGGAACGACACGACTGGCAGATTCAACATGCCGCCGCTGGTCGTCAAAAAAGATGTCAGCCCCGAAGGCACGCAGAAACTCCGCCTTGTCGAGACCACCGAGAAATAGCGCTTCGTCAATGCGCACGCCCCACGCGCGCAGCGTGCGGATGACGCGCTCGTGCGCTGGGGCTGAACGTGCGGTGACCAGCGCCGTGCGAATCGGTTGCCGGTCACGCGGAAAATCTGTCTGAATGCGATGCAGCGCAGCGAGGAAATTTTTGAACGGACCGCCGCCTAAAGGTGTTTCGGCCGCCATCGCTTCAGACGCTGTGAACGCGTCCAGTCCCTGTGACTGAAACACCCGTTCGGCTTCATCAGAGAAGAGCACCGCGTCGCCGTCGAAGGCGATACGCAATTCGTCGTCGTCTTGCGGCACGATGGCATCAAGCGTACTTGCCGCGCCACGGTGCGGAACAATCGTCGCCGCAGCATGACCCGACTCAAGCGCGTGACGCACATCCTCTGGATCGGCCGACAAAAATAGATGAGTCCCCAGCGCGGGAACGTAGCGCGAGGTGTCGCGACCACTGGTGAATACAGCGCGCGTAATGCCCAGTTTGTAATGACTGATGGCATTAAAGATTCGCAGCCCGGTGTCAGCGCTGTTGCGCGACAAGAGCACGATTTCGACGTGCTGTCGACTGGCTTCATTCAGGCGAAGTAACTTGCGCGCCAGCTCGAACGCCACACCCGGTTGCAGCACATCATCCTCATGATCAATCTGGTGCCGCTGGTACGCCTCGACGCCACCGGCTTCGTACACCGCATGACTCTCACTCAAATCAAACAGCGCCCGCGATGAAATCGCAACGATCAGGCGGTCATCGATTTGCGCTGCCATGCTCTGCGCTCAGCCTGGCTTCTGCACTGAGACGAGAAAACCGGTAATCGCTTCGTTCTGCTCCATGCGCAAATCAATCGCTTCAATCGACGGCGCAGCAAATCCGGCCGCGTCGAGCAGCCGCCTCACGTACTTCTGCGACTGCGCGTAGCGCATGGTCTTTCTCACAACAAAATCTGGCCCATCGTCAGGCGTGTCTTCACAGGAGAAAAACATCCAGCCGCCCGGTCGCAGCACTTTGAATGCATTGGTGATGGCTGCATCAAGCGCACCGAGGTAGATGAACACATCGGCTGCAACGATTACTTCGTACTCGTTGGCGTCGGTGGCATCAAGCGCATCGAGCAAATTAACGTGATGCAGCCTCGTATACACATTGTGCTTCGTCGCCTCTTCCAGCATTGATTTCGACAGATCGACTCCGACGAAAAAACCATTGATTGGCCCAAGCGCAGCGCCGAGCAAACCCGTGCCGCAGCCAAGATCAAGGATATTGAGCTTGCGCTCCGGAAACAGCTCCAGAATCGCTGCTGAAATTTTCTGCGGAACGCGATACTTCAACGCGGCGACCAGATGGGTATCGAAACGATTCGCGTAACGATCAAACAAACCGCGCGTCACAGCCTCCGGCGGCTGCGAAGGTGCTTCGCCCCTGAATACTGCGTCCAGATAAAGATACCCGGTATCCTCGGGACGATGCTGCAGTGCTGCGGCGAGATACGTTTGAGCAGCAGCACGGTCATCTTGCAGATACGACACCATCGCAAGCCCATGCAGGGCGTCGGCATCATCCGCATTGATCGCGATTGCCTCCAGAAGCCATGTCTTCGCTTCGTCAAATTTTGACTGATAACGAAGCGCGTTCCCTATCATCGTTTTGATGCCCGGGATGTCCTGATTCTGCGCAAATGCGGCGCGCAAATGCGTCTCTGCTGAAACATGGTCTGCCTGCGCGTTAGCCAAATTGACGGCGAGTTCACGGAAACGCAAATTGGTTGGCACGAGCATCAAAGCCTGATTGATACTGGTGCGCGCTGCGCTGACATCGCCCTGACTCTGCTGCGCTTCGCTCAAACAATAATGGGCCATCGCGGACAGTGGCGCAAGGCTCGTAGCGCGCTCGGCTGATTGCAACGCCGCAGCAGCGTTCCCGGCCTTGCTCGCCAGCATCCAGCCCGCGAGATACACACGCACGTCATTCGGATCGGCTTGCGCGAGCTCATTTAACAGCGACGCCGCCTCAGGCAAGCGACCCGCCTGAATATCGGATTCAACCGCCTGCAGCTGACGATTGCGCGCCTCTGGATCAGCGCCCGCGCGCTTCATTGGTGGAAGAGAAAATTTTGAACCTGCCATATCGATGACCCTAGCCCTGATGCGAATGCGCGCGTCGCAACTGATCGAGCACGCGTTGGTGAATGCCGCCAAACGCGCCATTGCTCATGATTATGATGTGATCGCCGCGCCGCGCGTTGGCAACCAGCGTATTGGTGAGCGCACCGATGTCGGCAACGTTCACTGCGCGCTCGCCGAGTGGCTGCATCGCAGCGGCGACGTCCCAGTCAACACCGCCGGAATACGAATACACGCGATCAGCACCGTCAAAACTCTCAGCTAACCGAGAGCGCATCGCGCCCAGCTTCATGGTGTTTGAGCGCGGCTCGAAAACTGCGAGGATGCGTTCACCGGGCGCTGCGGCCTTGCGCATCGCGCTGACCGTGGCGGCAAAAGCAGTGGGGTGGTGTGCGAAGTCGTCGTATACCTTCACGCCAGCGACTTCTCCCCGCAGTTCAATGCGCCGCTTGACGCCCTGAAACTTGGCTAGCGCTGCGATAGATTCTTGCGGCGAAACACCCGCATGATTGGCCGCCGCAATCGCAGCGAGCGCATTCAAGCGATTGTGTTCACCGGGCATCGCAAGCGCTAGATCGCCAAAGCGCTGGCCACCAAAATCAACTCGCGCATGATCGACAAAATGCCAGCCCTGCTCGACGCCAAACAGCTCGCGCTCGCTCCAGCAACCCATCGCCAGCGTTTCGGCCAGCTCGGCGTCACGCCCGTTGGTGAGGATGCGTCCGCTCGACGGAACGGTGCGCACGACGTGATGAAACTGGCGGCGAATCGCGGCGATGTCCGGGAAGATATCGGCGTGATCGTATTCGAGGTTGTTGAGCACCAGCGTGCGTGGTCGGTAATGCACAAACTTGCTGCGCTTGTCGAAGAAAGCGGTGTCGTACTCGTCGGCTTCGATGACGAATGGCGCCATCGGTTGATTCAAGTTTCCGGAACGCGCCGACACGCCAAAGTCCTGCGCAACACCGCCAATCAAAAATCCCGGCGCGCGACCCGCGTGCTCCAGAATCCATGCCAGCATAGACGTGGTCGTCGTTTTTCCATGGGTGCCTGCAACGGCCAGAACCCAGCGCCCGTGCAACACGTTCGACGCCAGCCACTGCGGGCCGGAGACGTATTCCGCACCCGCGTTCAGGATCGCCTCGATCAGCGGATTGCCGCGCGTGATGACGTTGCCGATGACAAAGCAGTCCGGCTTCAAGCTGAGCTGATCAGCCGAATAACCTTCGATGAGTTCGATGCCAAGGGCGGTGAGCTGATCGGACATCGGCGGGTAGACATTGGCGTCACAGCCGGTGACGCGATGCCCGGCCTCAACGGCCAGCGCCGCAACACCGCCCATGAAGGTGCCGCAAATGCCCAGAATGTGAATGTGCATACGGGAACGTGAAATGCCGGTATTGGCAATCGGGAGGAAACAACCCTCAATTATCGACGACTGGACGTATTCGCCGGGCAAACTGGCATACGAGCAACAATTAAGCAATGAACAGTACAGACCCGCTCAATCACATGACGTTGCGCAGCCTCTGCCTTATCGCCCTCGCCGAGGCCGACATTGACCGCAAAGCCGCGTCAGTACGTGCCTTAAATATTGATGCGCTACCGACAGGCAGTGAGTCTTCGCTCACCGAATTTCCCAGTATTCCCGGACGCCCGGCCCTCCCACTACTCGTTTCGCCGAAAGAAGTGCCACAGCGCTCGCTCGGCAACGTGGCAGGCCGCGCGGCGCTGATTCATGCGCTGGCGCACATTGAGTTCAACGCGATCAATCTGGCGCTGGACGTGGTTTGGCGGTTTCCGGGGTTGCCGGACGCGTTCTATCGCGAATGGGCCCACGTGGCGCGGGAGGAGGCCTATCACTTCATGTTGCTTCGCGAGCATCTGTCGAAGCACGGACATCAGTACGGCGATTTCCCGGCCCACAACGGATTGTGGGAAATGGCAGAGAAAACGAAAGGTGACCTGCTGGCAAGGCTGGCACTGGTGCCTCGCACGTTGGAGGCGCGCGGACTAGACGCGTCTCCCGCGATTCGCAGCAAACTCGCCGCCGTCGGCGACCACGAGGGCGCGGCGATCCTGGACATCATTCTGCGCGACGAAATCGGCCACGTTGCCGTGGGCAATCGCTGGTATCGCCATGTTTGCGATGAGCGCGGAATGGACCCCGTCACCACGTTTGCCGAACTTGCGCGCCGCTTCCGGGCGCCGCGCCTACAAGGCCCATTCAACCTCGACGCGCGTCGCGCGGCCGGCTTCACTGAGCAGGAGCTGGCGGAGCTGACCGACGGCACGCTGCGGCGTTAGGCCACCTCACGCTGCAGCGGCCGCACCACCTCCTGGCAGCGACAGCCGCACGATCTTCATCAGAGTGGTCCCGAACTGGCGCGTCAACGACCCGGTGTTGTACGGAATGCCGTAGCGCGATGCCAGTGCGCGCACGCGCACGGCCAGACCCGGGTACCGGTTGCTGGGCAGGTCTGGGAACAAGTGGTGTTCGATCTGATGGGACAGGTTGCCGGACAGGACATGGAACAGCCGGCCGCCACCAATATTGCAGGAGCCAAGCATCTGGCGCACGTACCAGCGTGCGCGGGTCTCGTTCTCCACCTGCGCCTTGCTGAACACATGCACGTCTTCCGGAAAGTGGCCGCAGAAGATGATGAGGTAAGTCCACAGGCTGCGCGCCAGACAGGCCACGGCGCCAGCACCGAGCACCGCGAGAAAGACCGTCAGCAGCGACGGGCCGACGCCAGCGAGTGCAAACGGGAGCGTGAGGGCAACGCCCAGCAGCGGCCACGCGATGTAGTCCTTAGTGACCTGGGCCGCAATCTTCCTGCCGGTGCGACGCAGCTGCGGGCCGACGGTTTCGATGTGCTCCTTCTTCGTGAAGAACTTGCCCAACTCCAGCTCCTGGATGGCGACGCCCCATTCGAACAGCAGCGCGAGCAAGAGGGCATAGATCGGCTGGCCCAAGTGAAAGGGCTTCCAGCGCTGCGCGGCGGACATCCGCAGCAAACCATAGCCAATGTCCGGGTCCTTGCCCAATACGTTGGTCCAGGTGTGGTGCCGAATGTTGTGCGAGTGCATCCATTGATCCGAGGGACAGACGTGGTCCCATTCCCAGGTGCCCGACTGGATGGTGGGATCGTTCATCCAGTCCCACTGCGCGTGAAGCACGTTGTGGCCGATTTCCATGTTCTCGATGATCTTGGCCAGCGCCAGACTCAGGGTGCCCAAGGCGAGCAGCAGCCAGAAGCCCGCCGTCGAGGCAAAGCCGTGCTCCCACGCCGGCAGCAGCAGGATGCTGGCGAGGATGAGGATGCGGCCAGCCAGCGCCATGCTGCGCTGGATCCGGATCAATGTGACGATGTAGCGGCGATCGGCTTCGCCCCGCGAGTCAATCACTTCTTCGCGCATCGCGTCGAGTTCGCGGCCGAACTCCTCAATCTGGGCGTCGGTCAGCTTGACAGGGAGCGCATGGGTATTCATGGGAGTTTCTGGAGGGGGGTGGGGTTAAAGGTCGAGTTCGCAGTCGCCCGCGCTCGCGCAGACACAGGGCTGGATCACGCTGCCTGCTTCGTTGTGCACTTTGCCGGTACGCAGGTCGCGGACGCAGCCCGAGACCAGCCGCGTATCGCAGGCGTGGCAGATTCCCATTCGGCAACCATGGGGTGGGTTCATGCCCGCTTGCTCGGCCACCCGCAGCAAGCTGGTGGTGGCGTCGGCATCCACCTGCACGCCGGCCCTGGCGAACGACACCCGGCCGCCGGTGGCTTGTGCGGGAATCTCGGCGAACGCGGCGCGAAAGCGTTCGGTGTGGAGATGCCGAGCCCTGCCGGCGTTTCCGAAGTGAAGTTCCAGCGCTGCCAATAGTGACTGCGGGCCGCACGCATAGACCTCGCGACTCTGCCAATCAGGGCACAGCCGGTTCAACTGCTCGGCGCTGAAATGGCCTCCAGCTACGGCGGGCTCCCCAATTTGCTGGGTATAGACCGGGTGGTAGGCATAGCGCGGATGCTCCCGCGCCAGTTGCTGAAAGTCCTTGCCGAAGATCACGTCGAATTCGTGCGGGGCATAGTGGATGTGCACGGTGTCCACCAGGCGTTCTTGCGCGATCATGCTGCGCAACATGCTCATCGCGGGTGTCGCGCCACTGCCTGCCGTGATGAACAGCGGGGACACCGGTTGCGCATCGGGCAGATGAAAGTCACCGTGCGGCAATCCGATGGGCAGGTAGTCGCCCACCCGGACGTTGCGCACCAGGTGATGGGAGATGGTGCCGCCCTCAATGGCCTTGACGGTGATCGTGAAGCGGCCATCCTCGCGCTCCGGCGGCGAGGAGATCGTGTAGGTGCGGGTGAAATGCTTCCCATCGACCGGAATGCCGAGGCGAATGTGCTGGCCGGCCCGAAAACCCCGCCAGTTCAGGCCCGGCTTCAAGGTCAGGGTGCGCGCGTTCTTGGTCTCGTCCCAAACCTGCTCAACCCGCGCCTGCATCGCGTGGGTGGCCCAGAGCGGATTCACCAGCTCAACATAGTGCGACAGGCGCAGGGGGTAAGAAAAGCTGTCGGTCAGCCGCGTCACCGCATCAAGTGCCTTGCGGGCGAATCCGGGCTTTGGTGTGGGGTGCGTTTGCATCATGCCGCAATTGTGTACAGTCGTGCACTGAATGTCGATAGATATCTTTGCCTTTAGAGTTACTGACCGATTTCTCCAGCAGGAATTCGGTGATCCTACAATGAGAAGTCAGGTACATTCGTCCACGCAGATGGCAGGCGAACCAACCACGATGAGCAGAGAGAACTTGTCTCGCACCGAGCGTAAGGACCTGACGCGCGCAAGCCTGGTGCGTGCAGCGCTGCACCTGATCGGCGAGGGCCGCAGCTTCACAAGCCTCGGCATCCGCGAGATCACCCGCGAGGCTGGCGTGGTTCCCAATGCGTTTTATCGGCACTTCGGCAACACCGACGAACTGGGCCTGGCTTTGGTCGCCGAGATGGGGCAGACGTTACGGCGGCTGCTCCGGCAGGCCCGCCAGACAGGGCAAGCACAGGACGTGGACTTGCTTCGGCGATCAGTACAGGTCTACCAGGCGTACGTGAAGCTGAACCGCCTGCTGTTTCTCTTCATCTCGAGCGAGCGCTCGGGCGGGAGCCGTACGCTGCGGGTGGCCATCCGTCACGAGGTCAGCCACTTCACCAGCGAAATGGCTCAGGATTTTCGTCGCATGAGCGACTATTCGGATCTGTCCACGGCGCATCTGCAAATGATTTGCGGACTGGTCGTCACCACCATGTTGGCAGCCGCGCCGGAAATGCTCGATCTCCCGGAAGATCAACCCTTGCTGGAAGCCGAGATGACCGAGACTTTCGTGCAGCAACTCAGGATCGTATTGCTGGGTGCGGCGAATTGGAGGCCAAAGGCCAACCGCGTCGGCAGCGCCCTGCATCCGTGAACGCCTTTGAGGCAAGTAATCGTAGGGTTGCTCAAAGCGATCGGGGTGACGTTGCCGTTCGCAAAGGGGCTGGAAGATCGAAACTGACCATCAGCCTCGCTTCAACTGCTCGCCGATCCTTTCGTCCATGACGCTGCCGAGCACATCCAAGAGCAACATGGCGTTGTCGAGCACAGCGGAATGGAAACGGCGGGTGTCGAATCCCGCAACGCTTTGTGTGCTCGACCACGCAGACCGGCGATTTTCAGCTGCCCGACCCTTTTGGCGGCGTTCGGGGTTGCCGGACGCGTTCTACCGCGAGGCAGGGCTGGCGGCGGCAGGCTTCGAGGCGACGGAAATTGATGCGTTGTAGCGCGGCATGTCTGGATGGACGATGAATTCAGCGGTGCGCTCCATTCTTGGTGTGGATTTCACGTCGGCTCCGAGTCCGCGCAAAGCGATCACGGCGGCACACGCTGAACTGGTTGGCACTCGCCTCACGTTCAGTGCGATTGATCACCTCACGACGTTTGCAGAATTCGACGCGTTGTTGCAAACGCCGGGGCCGTGGGTCGGCGGTTTTGATTTTCCGTTTGGTTTGCCGCGTGAACTCGTGGTTACGCTCGGTTGGCCGCAAGACTGGTCGCAACTGGTTCGGCACGTTCAGGCGATCGGCAAAGACGCGTTTAAGGATGCGCTCAATGCGGTGCGCGAATCGCGTCCGATGGGCTCGCGCTACATCGCCCGGCGCGGGGACATGGCCGCAGGATCGTCCAGCCCGATGAAGCTCGTCAATCCACCCGTCGGGCTCATGTTTTTTGAAGGCGCGCCGCGCTTGCTCGCAGCGAACGTGAGCGTTGTTCCGTGCGCGCCGTCAACAGATTCCCGCATCGCGCTGGAAGCCTATCCCGGCTACCTCGCGCGAAAAATCACCCGTGGCAGCTACAAAAAGGACGGCAAGGACGGTGCTCGGCCGGACCGGCGCGACGCCCGCGTCGAGATCATCGCAGCGATCACGTCGGGACACGCGAGCGTTGCTCCGCTTGAAGTGCGGATGCCGTCGGCGCTCGAAGGCCTCTGCGTCGAGGACGGTTCGGGCGATCCGCTGGATGCGGTTTTGTGCGCTGTGCAGGCGGCGATCGCTTGCATCGCTCCGAAGGTGGCGGAGCGCGACGCGTACGGCATTCCAGACGAAGCTGATCCGCTGGAAGGATGGATCGTGGCGTTGTCAGCTTTTAGCTAGAAGCCTTATTAAACTTGGGCTAACGGCAAATTTTGTAATAAGTCGATATGCTTCGATTTTCGCGACTATCCCCATTGAAGTATGGGTTTCAGCGAAAAGCTGATGGCGCTATTGTTTCCGAAACTATCCCGAAAACCTGATCTTGCCCGTGAGCAACTGAAACCACATCACCCAGTCGCCCATGAACGAATACAGCGGTTGCTTGAAGCTCGCCGGCTTGTTCTTCTCAAACCCAAAATGCCCGACCCACGCCCAGGCGTAGCCCTGAATCACGGCAACCGCGATCAGCCAGTATTGGCCGCTCCACAGTGCGAACAGCGTGAGCGTTAGCGCGATGGAGGTGCCGCAAAAATGCAGTATGCGGCAAGTCGCATTCTGATGCTCACCGAGATAAAACGGGTAGAACTCGGCGAAAGAGGTGAAGCGTTGCGCGGGGGTAGTTGCGGCGGTGTTTGAAGCATCTGACATCGTTGTCCTCCTCAGGTGATGGCACAATTTTTTTCAACCTACGTGCGTGCCACGAACCATAGCGCGATTCCCGCAGTCGCACCAGCGCGGCTACTCCTGAGGCCGAAACTTAAGCGTCAACTGCCGCTGAAATACGTCGGCCTGATCCGGCTTTGGCAGCGGCGACGACTTGAGAATTGCGCGCTCCACGGCCTGATCGTAGGCTGCATTACCGCTTGATTTGGTGAGCGTCGCGGTGAGCACTTCGCCGGTCGGCAATTGCACGACAGAGAACACGGCCTCAGGATTGCCAGTCACTTCAGCGATGATGTTGCCGCGCACTTTCGAGCGAATCTTCGCGACATAGTCACCCTCGGCCTTCGCCCGCGCCCGGGCTGCGGCGGCGTCACGCGCTGCTTTTTCCGCCGCTTCAGCCCGATCAGCCGCCTGCTTCGCGGCTAACTTGTCGGCGGCTTCGCGTGCGAGTTTGTCAGCGGCGGCCTGCGCCGCTTGCGACTCTTTCGCGGCTTTATCCTGCGCCACTTTCAAATCACGCGCACGCAAGTCGTTCTGCTTTTTCAGTGCGTCCTTTTCTGCCCTCTCTGCATCAGCGCGCAGCTTCTCCTGCTTCACTTTTTCTTTCTCGGCTTCCTGCGCCTTCAGCTTGCGTGCCTCGGTCTCCTTTTGCATTTTTTCACGCGCGATGTCGGCGGGATTCGGCGCAGGCGGAGGGGGCGGCGTCTTGACCGCGGGGGGCGGTGGTGGCGGTACGGCCTTGGGGGGCGGCGGCGGGGGCGGACGTGGCGCGACAGGTTCAGGCGTCGGCGCAGGCGGTGGCGGCGGAGCCACAGTTGCCTCGGGCGGCGCAACCGCCGTGACCAGCTCAGCCACAACTGGCGTATGTTCAACCTGTTTCCAGCGCACGCTAAAAATCAGCATCGCGAACAAAGCGATGTGAACCAGAATCGCGCCGATCCATGCGGTGGTTTTGGAGCCTTCCATCGGAATGCTGGCTTAACCGCCCTCTTTGGCGACCAACCCTACGCGCTTGACGCCCTGTGCATGCAAAGCGCCGAGCAGCCCGACAACCTCGTCGTACTTGACGTTTTTGTCAGCGGCGATCACGACCGGTCGGTCTTTCACCTTCTGCAATTCAAGCACGCGTGTGACGACGATTGCACGCGTCATTTTCTCGCGTGAAGTGACATTTCCATCACGCAGACTGAGCGCGCCATCGGCCTTCACCGTGACCTCAATCGGATCGCTCTGCGTTGCCGTCAGCGGCTGGCCAACGCTCGGCAATTCGATTTCGCCCGTGCGAAGCGCAGGTGTAGCGATCATGAACACGATGAGCAGCACCAGCATCACGTCGATGAAGGGGACGACGTTGATCTGGCTGACGAGTTTGCGGCGTTGCATGGCGCGCGCTTAGGCCTGACGTTGCAGAATGTTCAGGAACTCTTCCATGAACGTTTCAAGCTGCGTCTGAATTCGATCCAGCTGCGCCTGAAAACGGTTGTACGCGACGACCGCCGGGATCGCCGCGAACAGGCCGATGGCGGTTGCGATCAGCGCCTCGGCGATGCCCGGAGCGACCTGCGCGAGCGTGGCTTGACCGACGCTTGCGAGGCCACGGAACGAATTCATGATGCCCCACACGGTGCCAAGCAAGCCGATATACGGGCTCACGCTCGCGACTGTTGCAAGGCCCGGAAGCTGATGTTCAAGCGCGTCAATTTCGCGCTGCATCGCCGCTTTGAGCGCGCGGCGCGTGCCGTCGACCACGGCCTCTTTCGACACGTTTGCCTGTCGCTTTTGTTTGATGAATTCACGGAAGCCCGCCGCGAACACTTCCGCCTGCGGCCCCTGTTTTTCGCGGCCTTCGCTGACGCGCTGATACAGCTGATTCAAGTCAGAACCTTGCCAGAACGTGTCGTCAAACGTGGCGTTGCGTTTGGCCGCGCGCTTCAACGTTGCGCCCTTGTAAAAAATCAGCCACCACGACCACAGCGACAACAGCACCAGCAGCAGCATGACCGCTTGCACGGGCAGGCTGGCCCCGGTGATCAAGTGAATGAAAGAGAGATCGGCGGTGGGCTTCATCAGGCAATCGGAAGAATGGTTGATTTCATGGCAGCACGCAGCGTCGGCGGCATGCGGATCGGGCCGGATAGATCGCTGGCAATGAATGCCAGTGTGACTGTGGCGGACAGTAACAGTTCATCTGCGCGTAACACTCGTTGACGGATCACAAGCTTGCTCGCGCCGACTTCAGTGGGTTCAGCGGTGACCGTGATCATGTTGCCGAGCAACGCGGGCGAGTGATAGTCAGCTTCAACGCGGCGCACGACGAACACCGCTTTCATATCGCGCTGAATCACGTCAAGCTCGAAGCCTGCCGCGCGTAGCCAGTCGGTGCGGGCACGCTCCAGAAAGCGCAGGTAGTTCGCGTAATAGACGACTCCACCTACGTCTGTATCTTCGTAATAAATTCGCACTGGAATGGAGAACAGTCCTGCCCCCTCTCCCCTCGAGGGAGAGGGTTGGGGTGAGGGGGCGGTAGCAGGGACTGCAATCTTGGCTTGTTCAGCCACCATACCCCTCACCCTAGCCCTCTCCCGCAAGGGGAGAGGGGACTTATTCCGCTCATCTTTAGCGGCAGAACTCATCCTAACCTTGATCCCCAAACAGCTCTCCCGAACCCATCGCCGCAGGCGGCACCAACCCAAAATGCCGATACGCGCGCGCCGTCGCCACGCGTCCACGACTGGTGCGCTGGATGTACCCCTGCTGAATCAAAAAAGGCTCGATCACGTCTTCAATCGTCTCGCGCTCTTCGCTGATCGCGGCAGCCAGATTGTCCACGCCGACCGGCCCGCCCGCAAACTTTTCAACGATGGTTGAAAGCAATTTGCGATCCATCACATCAAGCCCGCTCGCGTCCACATCCAGCATCGCCAGTGCCTTGTCCGCCACCTCGTGCGACACGCGCCCATTCGCGCGCACCTCTGCGTAATCACGCACCCGGCGCAACAGGCGATTGGCGATACGCGGCGTGCCGCGCGAACGCTTGGCAATCTCGGTCGCCCCACCCGGTTCCATGTTCACGTTCAGCAATTTCGCCGAGCGTGTCACGATGCGCGACAGCTCTTCGTCAGAATAAAACTCCAGCCGCGCCACGATGCCAAAGCGATCGCGCAGCGGATTGGTCAGCATGCCCGCGCGCGTCGTCGCACCGATCAGCGTGAACGGCGGCAGGTCCAGCTTCACCGATCGCGCGCCCGGCCCTTCGCCGATCATGATGTCGATGGCGTAGTCCTCCATCGCGCTGTAGAGCGTCTCCTCCAGCACCGCGCTGATGCGATGAATCTCGTCGATGAACAGCACGTCGTTCGGTTCAAGATTGGTCAACAGCGCCGCCAGATCGCCCTTCTTCTCCAGCACCGGGCCGGAGGTTTGATGCATGTTGACGTGCATCTCGCGAGAAATGATGTGCGACAAGGTTGTCTTGCCCAACCCCGGCGGGCCAAACAGCAGCACATGATCGAGCGGCTCCTTGCGCGTCCGTGCCGCCTCGATAAAGATGGACAACTGCCCGCGAATTTTTTCCTGACCGATGTATTCATCAAGCTGCTTCGGACGCAGAGCGCGCTCCAGCGCATCCTCCTGCACGCCTTCGCTTTTGGGCGCGATGATGCGGTCAACCGCATGCGCAAGGGAATCATCGTGAATGGCCATGGGGCTATTCTATGGGGCGACCCAACGTCCGCTTCGCCTCCCCCATCGAATGGTCGCGAACGAACTACAAATCCGTGCGAACCTGCCAAAGCTCAGGAAAAAGCACTACGTCCAGCGCTTTGCGCAAATAGCTCACGCCCGCTGTTCCTCCCGATCCGGGTTTGAAGCCGATCATGCGCTCGACGGTGGTGACGTGATTGAATCGCCAGCGGCGGAAGTTGTCTTCAACGTCGACTAACTTTTCGGCGAGGTAATACAAATCCCAATTTGCCTTGGTGTTGCGGTACACCTCGAGCCACGCGGCTTGCACGGCGGGATTGCTCTTAGGCATCGCATCGAACATGGCGCGCAACTCGCGAGCGGGCAATAGACCTCGATCAGCGAGCGCTTTCAACGCGACATCGTAAAGGGACGGGCTGTCGATAATTTCGGTCAAGCGGGCCTGATGCTCGGGCTGTTCGGTGAACGGTTTGAGCATATAGCGCTGGCGGTTGCCGAGCAAAAATTCGATGGTGCGGTATTGCCAGCTCTGGAAGCCGCTGGCCTTGCCGAAGGCTTCGCGAAATTCGAGGTAGTCGGCGGGCGTCATGGTCTTCAACACTTCCCACGCGTTGCTCATCTGCTCCTGCGCGCGCGACACGCGGGCAAGCATTTTCATGGCGGTTTCGAAATCACCCGCAGTCAGTTTCGTCATCGCGCCTTGCAGCTCTTTGATGATGAGGCTCATCCACACTTCCTGCACGTGATGGATGGTGATGAACAGCGATTCATCATGCGCTTCGGTGATGGGCGCCTGCGCGCCGAGCAGCTGTTCGATACGCAGATAGCTTGAGTAGCTGAAGCTGTCTTTGAAGCTGTCGTGGGCTTCCTCGACCCCGTAACCCATGGGGCACGATCCGGCGGGGGCGCTCATGTCACTTTCCCGCGCGATTGAAATTCAGCACGCTCGTATTCACGGCTGACCATCACCTCGCGGAAGTGCGCGACGGCTTTCACTACGTCATCTTCATTGATGTACAGCGGCGTAAATCCGAAGCGCAAAATATCCGGAGCCCGAAAGTCACCGATCACGCCGCGAGCGATAAGTGCCTGCATGATGGCGTATCCGTGGGCATGGCGGAAAGATACCTGTGAGCCGCGAATGTTGGCATCTCGCGGTGTGGCAAGCGTCAGGCCGAAACCCGCGCATTGAGATTCAACCTCTCCGATGAAGCGCTCGGTCAACACAACAGACGCAGCGCGCAACGCCCGCATGTCTACCGTGAGCCACATGTCGAGCGCCGCCTCCAAAGCGGCGAATTGCAGGATCGGTGGCGTGCCCACCGTAAAACGCTCGATGCCGCGAACGACGCGAAACAGCGGGTCAAACGCGAACGGTGCTTCGTGCGCAAACCAGCCGGAAATCGGCGCGCTTGTGCCTGCCACATCAAGTGTGTCGAGGTGACGTTTTGCTGCAAAAACAAACGCCGGAGCACCCGGCCCGCCGTTCACGTATTTGTACGAGCAACCGACTGCGAGATCGGCATTGCAAGCGTTGAGTTCTACCGGAAACGCGCAGGTCGAATGCGCGAGATCCCACAGCATCAGCGCCCCTTTCGACTGCGCAAGCGCCGTGATTGCCTTCATGTCGTAGCGCTCGCCGGTTCGGTAGTCCACCTGCGTGAGCATGACCACAGCCGCACGTTCACCCAGCGCCGTAATCGTCGACACCATGGCGTCGCGTGTGACGAATTGAAGATCGATTTTTTTCTGCGTCAGCAAATCGCGAATGCCCTGCGCGATGTACAGGTCGGTCGGGAAGTTGTCGATGTCGGAGATGATGACGTTGCGTTGCGGCTGATCCTGCCGCAACGCTAGCGCGGTCAGCAGCGCCTTGAACAAATTTACCGACGTCGAATCGCAGGCGATGACTTCACCGGCATTCGCGCCGATAAGACGCGCAATCTTGTCGCCGCAACGACGCGGCGCGTTAACCCAGTCGGCGGTATTCCATGAGCGAATGAGGCCGTTGCCCCACTCTGCTTCGATGGTCTTCGCGACCGCCGCAGCGGTGGCCTTGGGCAGCACGCCGAGCGAGTTGCCGTCGAGATAAATCACACCCTCGGGAAGCGCGAACTGCTCGCGATATTCTGCGAAATTACCCGCTAGTGTGATTGCCATAATGCTTTAAGTTTAAAGTAAATAGGCTGGGAATGTTACCCGTTCACTGCCTGTTCCGCGAGCGTTTCATCGTCAATTAATTCAATCAGCTTTGTGCTGAAACGCTGATTTCATTGGGGCTAACAACATGTTTCAGTCATAAGTCGACTATTTATTAAAATTCGCTCTAAGCCCTTTTCAAATGGCGCTTTCAACGTAAAGCTGATAGCCAAAATAAATGCCGATTTGGGTTATCGCGCTAGTTCAACAGCGGGGCAAACTTCCGCGCGAAGATTTCTGCCGATATCGGCCCAACATGCTTGGCGCGGATGACGCCTTCGCGGTCGATCAGGAACGTCTCCGGCGCGCCGTAGACGCCCCAGTCGAGCGCGGCTTTTCCGTCGGGGTCGAAGGCAGATAACTCAAACGGATCGCCGGTCTTTTTAAGCACATCAAGGCCGAGATCGCGCTTGTCTTTGTAGTTGAGACCGACAATCGGCACGACTCCCTTGCGCTTGAGTTCCAGCAAGTCGGGGTGTTCGTCCTTGCAGTTTGGACACCAGCTTGCCCAGACATTGAACAGCCAGACTTTGCCTTTGAGATCGGCGGGGGAGAACATGGCGTTGGCGTTGCCGAGTTGCGGCAGTGTGAAGGCGGGCGCGGGCTTGCCGATGAGCGGTGACGGCACCTCGCGGGGGTCACGGTAGAGGCCGAAGTAGAGGACGGCGGCAAGCGCAAAGAAAGCGAGGGGGAGGAGAAGTTTTTTGTTCATGTTTGTCTGGCTCCCTCCCCCCCTCGTGGGGGAGGGTTGGGGAAAGGGGGTTGGCGGAGGGCGCAACTGTCACGCTTCATGCCACGATCCCCCTCACCCTAACCCTCTCCCGCGAGGGGAGAGGGGACTGTATGGTTATTGCTTCAACGTTTTCGACGCCATTTCACGCGCCTTGGTGGCGCGCTCAACCGCCGTGGCGGCCTCGGGTGGCATGTAATTTTCGTCATGCTTGGCGAGCACCTCTTTCGCGCGGAAGACGCCATCGTCACCCAGCGTTCCCTGCGCGACTACGCCCTTACCTTCTTTGAACAAATCAGGCAGGATGCCGCTGTAGGTCACGGGCACAATCTGCGCGGTATCGGTGACGCGAAAGCTCACGTTCACGCCCTCGCGTTTCACGCTGCCCGTTTCAACCATGCCACCGAGACGAAACACGCGACCGATGGGCGCTTCTTTTGAAGTAATTTGTGTCGGGGTAAAAAAGAACACCAGGTTCTGGTTGAACGCGGTGAGTACAAGCGCGACGGCAGCGGCGAGCACGCCCATACCGCCGAGGATTAAGGCGAGACGTTTTTGCTTAGTGGTCATAACGTTTCATGATCGTCGTGCAGGGAGCGAATGGCTGCTTTTCGAGCGCTGCGAAGGCTTAGAAGTTCCGCTACGACGGCAATCAGCAACGCGCCGTAACTCCCCCAGACAAAAAATCCGCGCCCACCCATGTCCCAAAACGCGCTCCATGATTCCCAGTTCATTTCGTTGCTCCGTCGAGCCACGCCGCGCCCGCTTCGCGTTCGATGATTTGCGTGCGCAGGCGGTGCATTGCCGCAGCCACGCAGTAAGCCCAAAACGCAAACGTCATGATGAGCATCGCCCACAACATGGTTGTTGCCATCGACGAGCTTCCTGGCCGCACTGACGAGCCCTGATGCAGCGTCGTCCACCACTTCACGCTGAAATAAATGATCGGCACGTTGATCGCCCCAACCAGCGCGATCAACGCCGATGCGCGGTCGCCCTTCTTTTTGTCATCAAATGCAGCGGATAACGCCATGTAACCGACGTAGAGAAAAAACAGGATCAGTGTGGACGTTATCCGCGCATCCCACACCCAATACGTGCCCCACGTTGGACGGCCCCACAGCGAACCCGTCCATAGCGCGACCACCGCCATGATCGCGCCTGTAGGGGCGAGCGCGTGGCTCATCATGAACGACAGGCGCGTGCCCAGTACCAGGCCCGTACCCGCCCAGAACGCCATCGCAAGATAAATCACCATCGTCATCCATGCGGCGGGAACGTGGATGAAGATGACGCGATACACCTCGCCTTGCGTGGCGTCGGTCGGTGCCACGAAGAAGCCCATGTAGAGACCAATGGCGGCGAGCACGACGGCGAGCACCCAGCCGATTTTTTCGATCTTTCCGGCGAGCGGATAGAAGGCGGCGGGTGCGGCGTAGCGCCAAAACCAGCGGCCTGCAAATTTATCGTTCGATTGTTGTTCGGTGCGTGCCACAGCTAGTCCGTGCTTATCTTTAGCGCCGCCGCAGCGGCGAGCGGACACAATGCTAGTGCAAGCAGCAGGAACGCGCCCTGAAGCGCTAGTTCCGCCACGGGCGATTGTCCGTTTAGCACTCTTAGCGCCGCGCCCGCGCCGAAGATGAGCGTCGGGATCGTCAGCGGTAGTACGAGCACGGCCGTGAGGATCGCGCCGCCGCGCGCAGATACCAACAACGCTGCGGCGATTGCCCCGATCAGCAAGAGTGTCGGCACCGCCAGCGCAACTGATAACGCGAGCATGCCCGCAACGTCGAATGGCAACGCGTAGAAGAGCGCAAAAACGGGGGTCGCGACGGTGAGAGCGGCCCCCAGTCCGAGCGAGAGTGCGGTGATTCGAGCGAGTATCAGCACCGCCAGCGGCTCGCTCGACGCGAGCATGAGCTCGAGCGAGCCGTCGCGTGCGTCCTCCTCAAACAATCGCGGCAGTGACAGCATGGAAGCGAGCAGCGCGCCGACGAAAATGACGCCTATGCCAATCAGCTTCAACTTTTCAGATTCACTGCCTACCGCGAACGGGAACAGCGAGCACACGATCAAAAAGAACACGATGGGATTGGCCCAGTCGCTCTTGCGCCGCGCGAAGAGTTGCATCTCGCGGCGGAATACTGCGCCGGTCGCTGCGCGCAGACTCAAAGCATTAGCTCCTGCATCTTCGGCGCGTTGATGGCGACGGCTTGATGCGACGTGAGAACTACGATCGCGCCTGCTGCCAGCTCTTCTCCGATTAGCGCCGCAAGCTGAGCCTGCGTATCGGTGTCGAGCGCAACGAACGGCTCATCCAGCAACCATGCGCGCTCGCCCGCCTGAGCGCGCAGAAGCAAACGTGCAAGCGACGCGCGTTTACGTTGGCCTTGCGAGAGGCTGCCAAAGCGCCGATTGATGAGCTTTTCCACGCCAAGTTGAGTCAATGCGCGGCGCAGGTTCATCGGGGTGCAGTCGATTCCCGCGAGCGCCGCCGCGTAGCTCAAATTTTCGGCGACGGTGAGCGCTTCGTTCATCGCGTTGGCATGACCCGCGAACATTGCTGCTTCGTTGGGGCTGCGCTCGGAGTCATCGGGGGCGCGCCATTGAACCGAACCTGCGGACGGCGCGCCCAGTCCGGCCAGTATTCGCAGCAGCGTTGTCTTGCCCGCACCGTTCGGCCCGAGTACTCGTAGCAAGGTACGCGCCTCCACATTGACACTCACGTCCGTGAAAACGGCCTTCCCGCCCCGCTCGGCGGCGAGCGCTTCAAGCCGAAGACTTGAACAAGGATTCACGAAACCGCGCGCACCTTGTAAGCCGCCCAGACCGACACAATACCCACAATACACGAGAGATAGCCGACTGCTTCGTAGCCAACGATTTGACCACTGGCGGATGTCGTCAACATCGCGCCGCCCACTAACGCCGCGAGGCCCGTAAACAGGTTTTGCACAGCGGAGTTAAACGACATCAGCCGTCCGCGCATTTGCGGAATTGTCGCTGCCGTCACGAGCGCGGATGACGGCACAAAGCGACCGCTCACAAAGATAAAAAAAAGCGCCGATACGGCAAGTTGCCCGAACAGATTCAAGCCGTACGAATGCGTAATCAGAACCATGGGAATGATGGAGGCGAGCACCAACCAGTAGTAGAACTTTGCGCGCGGATAGCGATCTGTCATGCGACCAAAGAGTGGGCGTGTGAACAACGTTACGCCACCGCCGATGAGGTAGAAGTAAGCGAGTTGAAGCTCGGTCATCCCTTCATTGGCAACACGCGATGGCGCGATGTACGGAATCACCATCATGCCGGAGAGCGTGAGCAGGCCCGTGGTGGCGAAGGCCCACCAGTGATTAGGAACCGACAGCAGCTCTGCGTAACCGGCCCATAGGCCCTGTGGTTTGCCTGCACGAATGTGGCCGAGCATCTTGGGCACCAGCCGCTGTGCAACCACCCACAATACGCTGCATGAGATCGCCAGCGCGAGAAACGGTATGTGCCAGCCACCGTGTCCCGCCGCATAGATCGCGAGCGGCACGCCGAGCACTGCTGATAGCGAAAACGACAACATCACGAGACCCATCGCGCGACCGCGCCGCTCGTCAGGCACCAGATCACCCACAATCGACATCGCGATGGATCCCTGCACCCCACCAAACAGGCCAGACACGATGCGCGCAACGAGCAACATCGCGTAGCTCGGTGCCAGAGCGCAGCCAAGCGTACCCACGATGAGTCCAACATAGACGAACAAGAGCGCACGCTTGCGATCAAACCGGTCGGCGATGGATGCCATGAGGAGCGATGAAACCGCTGCTGCGAATGCGTACGCCGAAACCAGCAAACCAAACTGCGACGTCGAAATGCCGAATTCGCGCATCAAGTGCGGCGAGAGCGGCATCAGGATCATGAAGTCGAGAATGTTGGTGAGACTCATCAGCATCAGCACGATGAGAATCTGGCGTTCACGCTTGGGGGTCAGGGTGGGTGTGGGAAGTACAGCGGACATTGAGGAGAAACAAAAAAGGGGCGGTCGGTGATGACGCGCCCCTCTACCTGTTGAGTTTGTTGCGGGCAAAGCCCATTTTACGGTGCGCAGCTAGCGCGCGAAACGACTACTTGACCTTGCTGAAATCACCGGCCAATACCGACGACAATTGCGCCGGGGTCACGTATTTTTTGAGCACTGCATCGAAATCCGCTTTCGTTAGCCTCGCAATGTTCGCTTCGACCTCACCCACGAATGCATAGGTACGATCAGCATCGGTCAAAGCGACGAGTTGCGCGGCAAGCGTCGCATCCTGCGTTCGCCGCACTTTTCGCTGGTCAAGCAGCGATTGCTTCTGCAACGCAAATTCCTCTTCAGTGAGTTCGCCGCGCAGCAAAATATTGAGTTCATCCTTAAGCGATGCTTCTGCCTTTGCCGCGTTTTGCGGGTTCGCAATGAAGCCGAATGTCCACGAGGCACTGTTCGAAAAAGTCGGCACCGAGAGCATGCTGAACACGTCGTAGCTCAAACCTTCTTTCTCGCGAACCCGCAGAAACAAGCGCGCACCGCCGGAGCCGCCGACGATGAAATCGGCCAGCACCAGCGCCGGATAGTCGGCCGCCTTGTCTTGCAGTGGAAAGCCAATTCGCGTCATGTAAGTCGCGTTTTCCTTGTCAGGCGTCGCAATTTTTTCCTGCTTCGCCGTGACCGATTTGTACTCGCGGTTAACTCGTGTGTACGGCTGCGCCAGTTTGCTTTTGCCGAAAGCCTGCGCGAGCGCTACCTTTGCTGTTGCCGGATCGAAGTCCCCAACAATGGCAATCTCCGCATAGTTCAAGCCGCGCATTGTGGTCGCATAGCGAACAATTTGCTCGCGAGTGACAGCCTTGATTTCCTTGATGCGTTCGGGGATCGTTGCAACATAGCGCCAGTCGCCGGGTGGGTACGAGGAAAACTGACGTTCCAGTGCCGTCTGGGCCAGGCTGTCCGGCTCCACGGCAGACGCCTCAAGGCCGGTAATCATTTCTTTGCGCACCAGCTCAAGTTCGTCCGGAGGAAAGGTTGCGCCAGCATAGAGTTGGCCGGTGAATATCAGCAGGTCGTTGAGATACTGACGCTTGGTTTGCAAGCCACCACCGCCAAACCCGATACCACCGCTGGTGCGCAGCGCGTCCATGCGGTCGTGGATCTGTTGCCGCGTCAGCCCTTTCGAACCACGCATCAGGAGCGAGCTGGCAAGGTCATCAATCGCACGTTTACCGGCCAGCGATTTTTCATCGCCATAACCGATACGAATCGCGACCTGCACCGTGTCGCCACGTGTCTTTTTGGGCAATAGCGCGACCTTCATGCCGTTATCGAGTTTGAAGCGCTCAATCCGCTTTTCGAGATTCTCGGCGCTGGGCTCGAATACTTCGCCTTCGGTCGCCGCCGCATCGCCTTTGTAGTTGGCCAGAAGCGTGGCGAGCTCGGGGCGGGCTGGCATGTCGGCACGATCCGGTTTTGCGGTCGGGATGAAGCGGCCCAGCGTGCGATTTTGCGGCTTGAAATAGGCTTTGGCTACGCGCGACACGTCAGCAATGGTGACCTTGGCCATGCGGTCGCGCTGATAGAAAAAGAAGCGCCAGTCGCCCATCGCGATGGCTTCCGACAGTGACACAGCAAAGCGCCCAGAGTCGGCAATCGTCTGGTCGTAACCACGCGCAACCTGTAGCTTCACGCGCTCAAGCTCCGCCTCGGTGAACGGTTTGTCACCCGTCGATTCAATCGTCGACAGCAACGCATCGCGCGCCCGATCCATCGAATGGGTCTTGTTGAGGATCACCCAATAACCCATCAGGCTGGGATCAAACATCACGTCACTTTCAACATCAACACCGACCGCCAGTTTCGACTTGACGAGCGCCTGATACAAGCGCCCTGCGGGCTCAATCGTCATCAAATTCATGAGCACTTGCAAGGCAGGCGTGTCGGCGTGTGACGCTGGAGGCGTGCGGTACGCAGCGAAGAGAAACTGGCTGTCGCCAACGCGACGAACCGTGATCTCGCGCTCGCCGTCTTGCGTTGGTTCCACGGTCCACAGTTTGGGCAGCGTGCGCGTCGGTTTGACGAGTTTGCCGAAATTCTCTGCGATCAGCGCCAGCGTCTTGCCTTCGTCAAATTTGCCCGCAACCAGCAGCACCGCGTTATCCGGCTGGTAGTACGTGCGGTAGAACGCGCGCAGATTTTCGATGCCGACATTTTCGATGTCACTACGGTTACCAATCGTGGAATTACCGTAGTTGTGCCATGCAAACGCGGTCGCAAAAACCTTTTGGTAGAGCGTACCTTGTGGCCGGTTTTCGCCCATTTCGAATTCATTCCGCACCACCGTCATTTCGGTGTCGAGTTCTTCGCGCAGGATGTTGGAGTTGACCATGCGGTCCGCCTCCATCTCGATGGCCCACTTCAGGTTTTCATCATTTGCCGTGAAGCTCTCGTAATAATTCGTGCGATCAAGCCAGGTGGTGCCGTTGTTGATGAAGCCCCTGTTGGCCATGTCCTGCGACAGCTTGGGATATTTTGGCGTTGACTTGAACAGCATGTGCTCAAGCAAGTGAGCCATGCCGGTTTCACCATAGCCTTCGTGGCGCGAACCAACCAGATAGGTGATGTTCACGGTGATTTTTGGGCTCGACGCATCCGGGAAAAGCAGTACGCGGAGGCCGTTGGATTTGAGCGTGTATTCGCTGATGCCTTCTACCTTGGGGCCTGCGTTGTAAGCCGGGTTTATCGGTTGCGCAAGCAGGGCAGTCGAGAGTAGTGTGAACGCGCTCAAGGCGATCCACAGGCATCGCGCGCCAATTGATTTAGTCATCGTAAAGCACTTCAAAACAGGTGAGCGATTAGCGTAGCTGAAATTCGTGTGAACCTTCAAGTACGCGCTTTTGTACAAACGGCAAATCAGACCGTAGTTTCCGCCTGCAAGGCCCACAGCCTCGCGTAGAGTCCCTGTGCGGCGAGGAGTTCCGCATGTGAGCCCTGCTCGACAATCCGGCCTGCTTCCATGACGAGGATACGATCCGCATCGACAATGGTGGACAGGCGATGCGCGATGATGAGCGTCGTGCGTTCGCGGCTTACCGCCTTGATTTCGGCCTGAATGGCCTTTTCGCTCTCGCTGTCGAGCGCTGAAGTCGCCTCGTCAAAAATGAGAATCGCAGGATTCTTCAGAAGCGCGCGTGCGATGGCGACGCGCTGTTTTTCGCCGCCGGAAAGCTTGAGTCCGCGCTCGCCGACTGCCGTTTGCAAACCTTGCGGCAGCAGTGCGACGAACGCTTCCAGTCGTGCCGCACGGATGGCGGCGGCAACCTCTTCATCGCTCGCCGTCGGGCAACCGTAGCGCAGGTTGTATTCGAGCGAATCGTTGAAGAGCACGGTGTCCTGCGGCACGATGCCAATGGCGGCGCGCAAGCTCGTTTGAGTGAAGTCGCGAATATCGGCACCATCAATCCGGATCGCGCCATCGGTCACGTCATAAAACCGGAACAGCAGGCGCGCGAGCGTGCTTTTACCGCCGCCGCTCGGGCCAACGACCGCAAAAGTTTGCCCCGCAGGCACGTGGAAGCTCACATCTTGCAGAATGATGCGGTCCGGTTCATACGCAAAGCGTACCGATTCGAAGCTGACATTTCCCGCCCGCGCGCGGTCAGGTTGCAATGTCTGAGCGTCAGGACGATCTGCAATCTCCTGATGCTCACTCATCAAACCGAACATGCGCGCCATATCGGTCGCAGACTGACGAATTTCGCGATAAATCACGCCGAGAAAATTGAGCGGCGCATAGAGCTGAATGAGAAACGCGTTCACCAGCACCAGGTCGCCCACTGACATCGTGCCCTTCATCACGCCATCAATCGCCCGCCACATCACGAGACTCGCGCCGGTCGCGATGAACAGACTTTGTCCAAGGTTCAGCAGCGACAGCGACGTCTGCGAACGAACCGCCGCGCGCTCCCAGCGCTGCAAACTCTGGTCATAGCGATCTGCCTCGAATCGCTCGTTGCCAAAATACTTGACCGTTTCGTAATTGAGCAAACTGTCGATGGCTTTTGAATTGGCCTTCGAGTCCAGTTCGTTCATTTCCTTGCGGAAAGCGGTGCGCCATTCGGTCACCGTAATGGTGTAGATGATGTAGCCAACGAGCGTCACAAGCGTAATGGTGACGAACGTCCAGTCGTAATTCCACGCCAGTATTCCGGCGACTAGCGCCAGTTCAATGAGTGTCGGCAGTATCGAGAACAGCAGGTAACTCATGAGCGAGGAAATGCCTCGCGTGCCGCGCTCTATGTCGCGCGTCAGTCCTCCGGTTTGCCGCGCCAGATGAAAGCGTAGCGACAATCGATGCAAATGCTCAAAGGTTTCAAGCGCGATCCGGCGCACCGCGCGTTGCGTGACTTTGGCGAAGAAAAATTCACGCAGTTCGGTGAAAAGAGTGACCGAGAGTCGCGCCAAACCGTAGGCCACCAAAAGTGCGAACGGTACCACCAGCAGCGCTGTGTCCGCGCCCATGCGATCCACGATCCACTTGAGCACCAAGGGCACCGAGACGTTGCCGATTTTGGCTAGCACGAGGCAGCTGAGGGCGACCGCGATTCGCGCTTTGTACTGCGCGAGATACGGCAACAGCAGCCGCGCAGGGCTCAACCCACGCGCGGGGCTCAGGGACTGCGAACCTGATGCACTCACTGCCGCGAGAGCTTTCCGGCGACGGCTAAATTCCGCAGCGTTGCAAGAAATTCTTTCATCTGTGTCGGCTTGGTCAGGTACGCGTCACAACCGGCAAATTTCGCCCGCAGACGATCCACAGCGCCCGTGCGGGAGGTCAACATAATGAGTACCGACGGGGCTTGATTGCCCAGCGCGCGAAGCTTTCTCAACACTTCGGTGCCTAGCATTTCGGGCATCTCGAAATCGATCAACGCGACATCGAAATGCTTTTCTGCGGCCATCCGAATGCCAACCACGCCGCTGGCTGCGGTATCGACGGCAAATCCAACTTTAACCAGTGCGGCCGAGATCGCTTCGCGTGAAAAATGCGAATCGTCAACCACGAGAATATTAAGCGCGCGCTGCCACGGCAAACCAGCCGAAGTCGCAATCGAGGCGGCGGCAGAGCTCACTGGCGCAAGCGCGGGCGCGCTGGCTGCCAATGCCGTCAATTCGGACGCCGCCAGGGAGGTCGCGGGCACCGAAGACTCAGCAGCGACCGAAGCCACCGCCGGGCTCTGCCAACGAGCGCTTGGCGGGTCGGCAATCGTCTCAGCAAGCACCGGCGGCATCCATCCGGCGCGAATACGGTTGATCGCTTGCGCCAGCGAGAACAGGAGTTGCCCGTCCTGCGCCACCTGATAGAACGGTGCATCGCGCTCAAAGCGCTCAACAATGCCGACCGAAGGTGCCGTCGCCCCACGTGCGCGCAGCATCTCCAGCACCTCCGGCGTATTAGCGTTGCCAATCAGCAGGTCGGCATCGGCGTCGACCATATCGAGCCGGATACCTGTGCCGGGTGGTCGCCGCAGAAAAAGCCGCATGATCTCCCGGTCGCGCACGCTAAACCCGGCCAGCTGTACCGAGCGCAGTTCACGCCCCTGCTGGGTAGTACCCGCAGCGGCGCTACCGGTTGACCCGGTCAAGGACGTTTCAAACTGCGCTTCTTCGCTCATGCGACCGATTATAGGAAGCAAACGATATTCACCAACGGTCAGTACGCACCCCAATCAAGCCGGTCATGCCGCGCACCAGCCCGTAGGCCAGCCAGTCGAGCACCCGACCGAGGCGACTGCGCTTTGACCAGACCTCACGATCAACCACGCGCCCACCTTCGACTTCCAGCCGGTTCAACTCGTGTCGCAAATTTTGGGCGAAGGCATTGTCGCGGACGACCACGTTTGCCTCACGCGCCAGAAGAAGGCTGAACGGATCAATGTTTGATGATCCAACCGTGGCCCACCAGCCGTCAACTACAGCGACCTTGGCATGCAAAAAGCTGCGTTCGTATTCAACGATACGCACGCCACCCGCCAACAATTGACCATACAAAGCCTTGGTTGCGTGACGCAATAAGCTGATCTCAACGCGGGACTGCAGGATAAGCGTGACTTCAACACCACGCGCCACCGCATTGAGCAAGGCGCGTCGAAAGCGAATGCCCGGCAAAAAATAGGCGCTTGCGATCACCACTTCGCTGCGCGCGACGCGCAACGCAGCAAGATAGGCGTTTTCGATTTGCCGACGAAAGCGAAGGTTGTCGCGCAACACAAATTTGGCCTTGACCTCGCCGCTCGCCGCCGTCACGGGCGAAAGATTCAGCGTTGGTAGCGGGGAATCGCTGATCGTTGTCACCCGAAGCACCCGCCACAGCCGGTCGGCGGCTGCCACGATGGGCTCCAGAAGTGGTCCTTGCACACAAACCGCAAAATCTATTCTGGGCGGAGTCTGGCCCGGAGTGTTGCAATCGTCGATGATGTTGATGCCGCCGACAAAAGCGATGGTTCCATCAACGACGACAAGTTTTCTGTGCAGGCGGCGCAGGCGAGCGCGATTCCAGCCCATACTAACGACATCCTCGCGAAAGCGCACCAGGCGAACGCCGTCGCCAATAAGTGCCGACGCAAGCGATTCGCTCAAATAGGGTTTCGTGCCAAAGCCGTCGACGACCACGCGAACGTCCACGCCACGCGCCGCTGCACGCGTCAAGGCGGTCGCTACTGCCCGCCCGGAAACGTCGTCAGCGAAGATATAGGTTTCAAGGTAAATACTGGCGCGGGCGCAGTCCATCGCCGCGATGATCGCGGGAAAGTATTCGACTCCATTTTTCAGGAGACTCACTGCGTTGCCAGCCAAAAACATGTATGCCCTGAACGTTATTGCGCGTCAAATTGGGTCGTGGTGCCAGCGACTGGAATACACCTTTTGTGCAATGCTTGCAGCCATCAATGCTGGTGTCTTGAATCAAAAATTTTGATTCAAGACACTAGTGTCGTGTCACGCCTTAAATACCGAATCTCGCTTGCCCTCGCTGCGCATGGCGTCGTTGCAAATCTTGCACATGCCCCGGCATGCGCTGCGTTTTGCGCCTAGCCCTGCCCACCGATGGCGGCGCGATATATCGTCATTTCAACCGTGACACGACACTAGTGGCGACCATAACCCATCAACCCCAGCATGCCACGAGCAACGCCATACGCGACCCACGTCAGGGTTCGATTCCACCACGAACGTCGCTCCCAGTGCGCAGGCAAGACGGGCCTGGAGTCTGCCGTGATAGCGAGCTCCAGCCGCGCTTTCAATTCGGATGCAAATGCCGCGTCGTCGACGAACACATTCGCTTCGCGTGCCAAGAGCAGGCTAAATGGATCAATGTTTGACGATCCGACCGTCGCCCACCGGCTGTCCACAACCGCCACTTTGGCATGTAAAAAACTACGCTCGTAGTCATGAATCTCAACACCCGCAGCGAGCAGTGAGCCGTACAGTGCGCGCGTCGCAAAGTGCTGAAGCCAGTACTCCTGCCGCCCCTGCAACAACAGTCGAATCTTCACGCCACGCTCGGCCGCATCAATCAGCGCGCGGCGGAAACGTCGCCCCGGAACGAAATAGGCATTCGCCAGAATGATTTCCGAACTGGCGTGACCAATCGCGATCAAATATTCCTGCTCAATATCGCGACGATGCGAGAGATTGTCACGCACCGCAAACCAAGCGGAGCGCGCATCTGCAACCGGCGCAACAACGGTGGGCGGGTCGTCAGGCAGCGCCGCGTCCAGCGCGTCCGACAGACGCGAACGATGCAGCTGGCGCCACAGTTTGTCGGTGACTGACTCAATCAACGCTACGAGCGGACCGCGCAGCGACACTGCGAAGTCAAAGCGCGGCGAACGTGGCTCGGGCATGTTCAAATCATCGATCACGTTGATGCCGCCGATAAACGCGAAGCGTCCGTCAATCACGGTAATCTTTCGATGCATCCGGCGCAATCGCGAACGGCGCAGCAACTGCCGTCCCCGTTCCGGTCGATAGATTTCGACCTGCACGCCGCTTGTGCGCAATTGTTTGTCAATCGCGCCCACCCAAGCCGATGATCCAAAGCCGTCGTAGACCACCCGCACCGACACCCCTCGCCGCGCTGCATCAATCAGGGCCTGCGCGATCTGCCGCCCTGTCGCGTCATCCGCAAAGATGTAAGTTTCGAGGTGAATCACGGTCGTAGCGGCCTGAATGGCCGCAAGCAACGCCGGAAAGTATTCAGCGCCGCAACACAATAGCCGCACATCGTTGGCGCTCGCTGACGGCAGACCTGCGGCAGACTTCATAGGGCGAGTATCAGATGCGCGGCCAGGGGCGCGTGATCAGACAGGCGCGCCCATTCTGCGCCGCGATGTACTTCGGCACTATGAACCGAGAAACCGCGCACATAGATGCGATCCAGCCGCAGAATCGGCAGCCTTGCTGGGAAGCTACGTGCGGGTCGGCCGCGCACAGTCTCGAACACCTCATGCACTTCCAGTTCGCGTAACGGATCACCGATGCGGTGACCCCAATCGTTGAAATCGCCCGCCAGAACCAGCGGCGCGCCGTCCGGAACGAGCGCTTCGATACGAGCACAAACGGCCTCGACCTGCTTGCGACGTGATCGTCCGAAGAGGCCCAAATGCACGCAGACGCAATGCAAATTTTGCGGCCAGCCGGGCACCTCTATTTCCGCGTGCAGGAGCCCGCGCTTCTCGATGCGGTTGGTCGAAATGTCCTCGTGATCGCAGCGAATCATCGGATAGCGCGACAGAATGGCGTTGCCGTGATGACCATGCGCATACACCGCGTTTTTCGCGTAGGCGGAAGCTGGCCATTGCGTCTGGGCGAGGAACTCGTGTTGCGGCTCATCGGGCCAATGCGGATGCGTCTCGACGTGGCGGGCATTGTGGCCAACGACTTCCTGAAGAAACATGATGTCCGCGCCCATCATGCGCAGACGGTCGCGCAAATCGTGCACCACCATGCGACGGTTGAAGTGCGAAAAGCCTTTGTGAATGTTGTAGGTTGCAACGGTGAGCGCACCGTTGTTACCGACTGTCTTGCCGTGATACATCATGCCGCAAGGCTACCGTAGTGGCTGTTCGTATAAGCATTCAGGTTGCCGCCGCTGGTATGCTGCCACGCAATGACAGAGCCGAAATTTTCTGATCTTTTGCGGCAGCATGCGTTTCTGCGCTTCTGGTTTACTCGACTGGCGGGCACGGCGGCCAACCAGATGCTGATGGTGGCGGTCGGATGGCAGATGTATGAACTGACCGGCAGCGCTTGGGATCTGGGGCTTGTGGGCCTGTACCAGTTTGCGCCGGTGTTGCTGTTTACGTTGGTGGCGGGATATGTGGCGGATCGCTTCAATCGCGCCAAGATTGTGGCGGTAGCGATGGCCTGGCAATGGCTGGTGGCAGTGATTCTGGCGCTGGCCAGCTATGACGTCTCAAACGCTGGGAGCAGCTCGCATTCAGCGTGGTTGTCGCGTGAGCTTTTGCTCGGTCTGTCGGTGGTGCTGGGGCTGGCTCGCGCCTTCCAGATGCCCGCACAGCAAGCGTTGATTGCGCTCCTCGTGCCTGCGCCGCTGCTCCCGCGCGCCATGGCGTTCAGCGCATCCGGCATGCAGGCGGCGGTGATTGCCGGACCGGCGCTCGGCGGATTGTTATTCGTTGCCGGAGCCAGCGTGGTTTACCTGACGTGCGCGCTGCTTTTCACGGTGGGCATAACGCTTGCGCTGCGGCTCAAATATGGTCATGTCCGTGTGCCATACGAGCGGCCAACGATTGGATCACTTTTGGCGGGAGTGTCGTTTATCAGTCAACGCAAAGTGCTGCTGGGCGCGGTGTCGCTTGACTTATTTGCAGTCCTCCTGGGCGGTGCAACCGCACTCTTACCCATGTTTGCGAAAGACATTCTGCACGTTGGCGCTTGGGGTCTCGGGCTTTTGCGCGGTGCGCCCGCCATCGGCGCGCTATTGAGTTCGATCTTACTGACGCGATGGCCGCTACGGACTCGCGTCGGGCCGATTTTGATGTCGTCGGTGGCGATTTTTGGAGTGGCAACCGTCGTATTTGGCGTCTCGGAAAACTTTGTGCTGTCGCTGATTGCGCTGGCGGTCACCGGCGCGGCCGACATGGTGAGCGTGGTGATCCGGCAGTCGCTCGTTCAGCTTGAAACGCCGAACGAAATGCGCGGTCGGGTGAGTGCGGTGAACTCGGTTTTTATCGGTGCCAGCAATCAGCTCGGCGAATTTGAATCGGGCGCAACCGCAGCGTGGTTCGGCCCAGTGGGTTCGGTGGTCGTGGGTGGCGTCGGCACGGTCATCATCGCACTGTTGTGGCTGCGACTGTTTCCAACGCTGGCTCGGCGTGATGAACTGGCACCGCAAACGCCGAGCCCAGAAACAAAAAAGCCAGGCGATTAAACCCGGCTTTTTTTGCAGTGTCGGATGACGCGCGAGGCGTTATCCGATTCAGACTGACTTAGTAGTTGCCGCGACCACCGCCGCCGCCATAACCACCACCACCGCCGCCACCGGCACCGCCGTAGCCGCCACCACCGCCGCCGCTGCCGCCTGTGCGCGGACCGCGGAAGCCACCACCACCACCGCCGCCGCCAGGGCCACGGGGAGGACGGTCACCGGCAGGAGCCGGACGTGCTTCATTGACGACCAGAGGACGGCCTTCAATTGATTTGCCGTTCATGGCGGCGATGGCTTTTTGAGCGCCATCATCGGTGCCCATGGTCACG
>JANXUB010000067.1 GCA_025352105.1 Burkholderiales bacterium
TCTCGTAGAGTATTCGTAGCGACGGATCGCGCAACTGGTTAGCTCCGCTGGTGACGGTATCGAGATAGCCCTCGGGAAACGCCCGTTCAAAATGACCTGGATACGACGGCTTCTTTGACGGCAAGCGCGACAAAAAGCCATCAACAATCGCGAGCGGATCAACAATGTGGACGCCCGGCCCCGCGCTAAATCCATAGAGCCCAACAGCGCATTTCGCCACCACTTTGTGCTTCTCGACGCGCGCCTTGAGCCCCTGCTCGCCCCACGGCATATTGCTGAAATCAGCGCGTCGCGTGTCCGCCAGCCAGCCGGTGTACGGATACATCCATGCATGCTGACTCATCGGGCGCTGCTCTGCGTGCGGATGCACGTCCTTGACAATCGAGCCGCGATGCAAGCCCAGCACGAGTGTCACCACAATCCACACCGGCGCGTTCCACCACCAACGCAAACGCACATTTAGCGCCAGCATCGCGACCGCCATGACGAACGGCGCTGAGAACAGCCGTCCGCCCATGTAATCGCCGCCAGCGCTGCCAAGGTAGAGCACGTAAATCAGCAGCCCAACAGCGATTGGGCGCATGCGCCACGAGCCTTGTAGCAACCCGCGAATCGCAGCAACCACGATCACCAGCGCGCTCACCGCGTCGTACTTGATCAGGTCACGAAAATACGGCTCGGCGGCGCTGAACGATTCGGCCACTGACATGCCATTGTTGAGCTTTGCATAGGCGCTGTTCGGCCAGAGACTACCGTAATACACGAGCGAAAATGTGCTCCACAACGCCAGTGGCAGCGCAGCCGCAAGCATCGCAATAGAACGATCTCGCCCTTTCGTGCGGAGCAGAAAAGCCATCACCACCGGCCCCACCAGCAGCGCAAAATCGTGACGCGTGATGACCAGCAAACCCGCGCACAATGCAACGATCCACGCACGTTGCAGCGCACGCTCATCCGCCCTAACGCGCGCCCAGGCAACGACCAGTGCTGCCAACAATGCATGCGCCAAAGCGTTCTCCAGCGACGCACTTGAATATTCAACGAACGCCTCGGACAGCAGGAGAGCAAGCACCGCCCACAGGGCTGTCCACAGCCCCGCTGCATTGCGCACAATCAGCCCAACACACATGAGCGTAAGCGCCAATGAGAGCGCCAGAGCCGTGTGAAAAATGCTCCCGCTTACCGCGCTAAAAGCAAGCAATAGCAGCGCCCACAACGGATGCGTAAAAACCTGCACCCGTTCGCCGACATTCCACACGGGGCCGTAGCCATTGAGCGCGTTGTCGATGACCCGGAACGTGATGAACGCATCTTCCGTCACCGCCGCAGTACGCACATACGCCCAGGCAACCAGCCCACACAGCAGCAACACCCAAACCGCGCCCACCGAAGTGCGCGACGGTTCGTTCGGATCAGCGTGAAATAAGGCGCGCATCGCTCACAGGGGTTGGCAGAAGCTCGGTATTATCGACGCATGCTAAATATGTTCAGCGCCATCTTCAAATTGCCGCGCACTGTCTGGTTTTTGGGTGCGGTGAGTTTCTTGAATGACGCTGCGTCGGATGCCATCTACCCATTGCTGCCGCTCTTTTTTGCGGCAACGTTCGCCGTCGGCGCGCAGGCCCTCGGCATCATCGAAGGCGCGGCCAACGCGACGGCCGCGCTGATGAAACTGGTGTCCGGCTATTTCTACGACCGCACGCAGCGAGCCAAGGGCTGGCTCGTGCTCGGTTACACCTTGCCCGCGCTCGCCCGCCCGCTCATTGCGTTCACCAGCAGCACGCCAATTGTGCTCCTGCTGCGAATGGGCGACCGCGTTGGCAAGGGCCTGCGCTCAAGTCCGCGCGATGCACTTCTCGCTGCAAGTGTGGAGCCGAATCGACGCGGTCTCGCGTTCGGTTTTCACCGCAGCATGGACCACGCCGGCGCGGTCGCTGGCCCGCTCGCGGCGGCAGCGCTGCTGGCTGCGGGCTGGAGCGTGCGCGATGTGATTTTGATGACGATAGTGCCAGGCGTGTTGTGCGTGCTGCTGGTCGCCATGCTGCGTGAGCCGCCGGGGCTCGCCATCGACAACAGCAAAATCGACTGGCAGTGGAAGAGCCTACCCGCGCCGCTGAAACGCTATCTCATCGCGCTCGCCGTGTTCACGCTATCTAACGCAAGCAATATGTTCCTGCTGTTGCGGGCGAAAGAAACCGGATTCACTGATGCGCAAATTCCGCTGCTATGGGCCGGATTTTCAGCGTTGGCAATGGTGCTTTCAACGCCGCTCTCGGCGTGGTCAGACGGCATGAATCGCTCGCGCATGCTGTGCTTCGCGTGGGTGATTTACGCCGTTCTGTTCGCCGCGTTCGGCTTGTTGCCGCAAACGCTGGCGACGACGATTGCCCTGTTCGTCGGCTACGCCATTTTCATCGCCGCCACCGAAGGCGCAGAAAAAGCCATGATCGCCGAACTGGCCCCGAAAGCGCAACTCGGCACCGCATTTGGCTGGTTTCACCTCGTCAGCGGCCTCATGCTGTTGCCGGCATCCGCCATGTTCGGATGGCTGTGGACACGCGTCAATCCGACGTCAGCGTTTATGGCCAGCGCGGTGATTTCGCTGGTTGCCGCTGCATTATTGTGGCGCACCGTGGGCGATCGCGAGTCGACGGTGTGAATAGAATTGCGCGAAACAGCTTTTCGCTGCAACGTATATTTAACAGGGGATAAAGACGATTTTTATCAATAGTCGACTTTCCCCATAACGCGTCCTAAGCCCCTATAAAATGGTCAATTGAAAAGAAAGCTGAAGCGAGCACCATGAGCACCCAATTGCGATTGCGTTCACCCGTATTTACCGTCGACGAATAGAAATAGTTATCCATGTCCTGCGTCCTGTTCATTGAGGGTGACGACTTCGACGTTGACGATGTGCTCGTCCGGCTCGCGTCCGAGTCGCCGGCGTTACGTTTCGCGGTGGTGCGCCGCGGTGAAGCTCATCGGCGCGGCAATCAGGTTCTGGTGGCCTCAGAATCGTCACTGAGTCTCGAATTTTCATCGACTTTTTTTGCGCATTTGTCGTCCGAATTGCCAATCGTTCGGCAGTTTCTGCGTGCGCAAGCTGGCACGCTGTCGTGGCTCACGCATTCGCCCGGTGTGCAGCGCGCATACATCAAGGTCACTATGCAATTGCGCGATGTCGCCAAATTTCCGCAGGAAGAAGAGGACCTGCCCGACGACATCATCCGGCAGCTCGCAATTTCCGGGCTGCGCCTAAGAGTGTCGTTCTCTGGCGAATGAGGTGAAAGAACGGCTTGCCGTTAGGTGAACTCTCAGCGCGGCGGGCTGCGCTCCAAAGCGCACACTGTCGATTCAAGAATTCATTGGCAATCATAGAAAAGTGGGTTCCTTCTTTTCTATCTTTTTCGACCCACCGGCCTCGTATCGCCCAGCAAGTATCGCGGCCCGCTACCCCGCGCTGCCGCTTGATCTGCGGGGTTGTACAGTTTGCACGCCGTGAGCGACAGACAGCCGCAGCCGATGCATTGATCGAGCTGGTCGCGAAGCACTTCGAGCGCGTGAATTCTTTCTTCAAGCACGGCGCGCCAGCGTTTGGACAGGCGCGTCCAGTCGCTCCTGGTCGGCGTTCGTAATTCGGGCAGTTGCGCCAGCGCGCCAGCGATATCTTCGAGGCTCAGGCCGACGTTTTGCGCGGTGCGAATGAACGCAACGCGGCGCAGCATGTCGCGGGCATAGCGGCGTTGGCCGCCTGCGGTGCGCACGCTTTTGAGCAGCCCCTGCGCCTCATAAAAGCGCAACGCGCTGTGCGGCACACCGGCGCGCTCTGCGAGTTCACCGATGCTGATGAGCGTTTCATTCATGTCATGCAAAAAGTGCTTGACCTCAAGTTAACTTGAGATTTTAGCATGGCTCACTTCTAACAATCAACACGCAGGGCAGGCCATGAACAGGATCGAAACTCCGACTGAATTGACCGCATGGCTGGATCTCGCGCAGGCTTATGCGCCGGAGTACGGCGGCTCGCTGAGTACGCATCTGCCGATGGCGCTGGTGGCCTTGAACTCGCTCGCGGCCGACAGCCCGCGCATGCATGCTTTTTTCTCGACGATCAGCGCTCGATTGAATGCCGCGCCCCCAACCGCTGCCGCCTGTAATGACTGGCTCGAGCTTCGCGGTGATCGTGCCGCATTTGCCTCGGTGCGCGCGCACTTTTTGCAGGCCATAGCGGATCGCGGACGCGACGCGGTGCTGCGGCAGGTGCTACCGTCGCTGATCGACGGCGTCGGCGCGGTGGCGTTTCACGGGTTGCTGCGTACCGCGTTCGCAACCGTTGCGAACCATGACGCGGAGCTGGCGTCTGGCCTCGCCGTTTGGGCTACTGGTTATTTGCCACTGTCGTCGTTTGTAGCAGCAGAGCCGAAGGAAGCGGGCAGCGCGAATGTTGCCGACTGGCTCGCCCACATGGCGGCAAAAGGCGACGCATGGCGCGTACATACCGGCATGATCACGCCGCAGATGCGCGCCTTCGTGCGCACGCCCGCGTTCCTTGACGGCGCGGATCGCCTCGCAATCCACGACAACACGCTGCGCGACCTCGCCGCACAGGCTTTGGCGATTTACCTGCGCACGAAGAATTTCACCGTGCTGCATCTGATCACCAGCGCGCATGCGTTGCGCCTGCTGATGCCGCGGCTGGATGAGCCGTTGGTTGCCGTTCGCCACTACGCGCACGCCTACGCGGCTGGGGTTGCCGCGAGCGGCGTGGCGGGCGATTCACCGATGATGGCGGTGGACGTTTTGCCGTGGCCCGATGTGATGCGTGCGGCCATCGCATCGGACGACGAGCACGTGGTCAAGCTGGTCTATGCGTGTCGCGAGGAATGGCTGGTGACGGGGGACACCGACTATCAGCGCGCGGCGAGTCTGGTGGTAGCCGCCTAAGCCACTCGCGCCCTCGTAGCCTCGATGAAGCTACAGCGGAATCGAGGACGCGCGACGTCGACATTCCGCGATTCCGCTTCGCTGCATCGCGGCTACGATGCGAGAGCGTTACTAAGCCAAAAGCCCAAACCGAATCAACCCATCCTCACCCACGTCCCGCGTCAATCGCCCGATGCGCCAACCGTGGTTCACGTGCGCCACGGCCTCGACGATGGCGAAGAAGAGTTGATGGTTGTCGAGCTTCCTGCGGAACAGCGTGGGGATCAATTCCGCCGCCGTTTTCGGGCCATCGGCCACCGCGCCGTACAGATCATTCATGCGATCTTCGTGGTGCGTTTCCAGCGCTTCCACGCGCGCCGCGATGCCACGGAACGGCAGGCCGTGTGACGGCAGCACGAGCGTGTCCGGTTCGCAATATTTGTACGCCTGCAACGAGTTCACGTAATCACTCACCGGGTCGGCCAGCGGCGTGACCGGCCACACGCTGATGTTGGTAGAAATTTTCGGCAGCAACATGTCGCCCGAGATCAACACCTTGATCTCTTCGCAGTAAAAGCTCAGGTGCTCGGTGGTGTGGCCGTAGCCGCCGATCACGCTCCAGAATTTGCCGCCGATTTCTACCGTATCGCCTGGTGAAATACGCTGGCAAGACGGTGGCCGCGTGGGCACGCCGCCGCTGTACGTGTTGCCGCGATTGGCCGTGACGTCGACCTGTTCTTGCGTCAATCCATGCGAGTGGAAAAACTTCGCAAGCGTCGTGCGCTGATACGTGCCACTGCCCTCGGCCACGCTGTGCGCGGCGAGCAATTCCATGAGGCTCATCTCGACGACCAGCGGCCCTTCACGCGTGGCAAAACGCTCGGCCAGCCACTGCGCATTGCCCAAGTGATCGGGGTGGTAATGCGTGCAGATGATGCGCGTGATCGGCTTGCCGCCCATCGTTTCCACGAAGTGCTTTTCCCACAGTGCACGCGTCGCCTCGACACCGAAACCGGTGTCAACAACGGCCCAACCGTCCTCATCCTCAATCAGCCACAAATTGATGTGATCCAGCGCAAACGGCAGCGGCATGCGAATCCACTTGATGCCGGGTGCGAGGTCAGTGAATTCACCCGGAGCGGGCGGGGCGTCGTGCGGGAAGGTGAGGGCTGCATTCATGCTTTGATGCTAGCGGAACGGCGCGGTGGTTGACGTGCACGTCAACCGGTCGCCTGTCATCGCCCAACTTTGACCCGTTCGCCCTGAGCGTAGCGAATGGTTTGACTGTTGAAACATCAGACCCTTCGCTACGCTCAGGGCGAACGGTAGAGATGGGATTGGGAGCGTCTGCGAGCCACCACGTTCATAATCCATCCCCAACAACAAAGGAGGACGTCATGCAAAAACTTTCCACCATCCGTCGCCAAATTCTGCTCGGCGCGCTCGCCGCACCCGTGCTGGCAACGCTGCCGCGCACCGTACTCGCCCAAGTCCCCGCGCAATCCAAAATCATCCTCGGCTTCGCCCCCGGTGGCGGTGCCGATCTGATTGCTCGCATCCTCTCGGACAAGATGCGCGAGGGCCTTCCCTCGGGCCAGCAAATCATCGTCGAGAACAAAGCCGGTGCCGGTGGCAAGATCGCGGTGGAGGCGTTGCGCGCGTCCGCACCCGACGGCGGCACCATGCTGCTCGCGCCGCTCGTCACGCCGGTGCTGTCGCAGCTCATCTTCAAAAACCCCGGCTATGACCCGGCCACCGACATGACGCCCATCGGCATGGTCGGGCACTTTCAGTTCGCGCTCGCCGTGCCGCCCAATCACCCGGCCAAAAACATGGCGGAGTTCGTCACCTGGCTCAAGGCCAACAAGGAAAAAGCCAGCTTCGGCAGCCCCAGCCCCGGCAGCCTGCCGCACTTCTTCGGCATCATGCTCGGCCGCGCGATTGGCGTGGACATGGTGCACGTCGCGTACAAGGGCGGCGCGCCGATGATCAACGACCTGATGGGCGACCAGATCGCCTGCGGCATGGACACGCACATCGAGCTAATCCCGCTGCATCAGGCCGGCAAGATTCGCATCCTCGCCTCGTTCGCCGACAAACGCAGCACGCTGATTCCCGAGGTTCCCACCATGGCAGAACTCGGCTTTAAGGCCGCGACCGGCAGCGGCTGGTACAGCCTGTGGGCGCCCGCAAAAACACCCGCCGCGACGATTGCCGCGCTCAACAAAGCGCTCAACGTCGCACTCGCCAACGCCGACGTAAAAGAGAAATTCGCCCGCACCGGTACTGAACCGGCGACGAGTACGCCGGAAGGGCTGGAGAAGATTCGGCTCGCCGAAATTGAGAAGTGGCGGCCAGTGATTGTGGCTTCCGGGTTTAAGGCGGATTGACGAGCCTCCCCAACGCGAGAGACGCCTCGTCCCCTCTCCCCTCGCGGGAGAGGGCTAGGGTGAGGGGGCGGTGGAATGAAGAGATGCGGCTCTAGAACCATCGGTCTCGCTTTTAAACGAATCACTTCATTCGAAACGCCCGCTGCGCACAGGCTCAAACACCCGTAATTTTCGGGTGCGTTTTAAGCCAATCGCGCAGCGCATTATTGACGCGCGTTTGCCAGCCCGTGCCGGTTTGCTTGAAGGCACCAATCACATCCGCATCCAAGCGGATGTTCACATGCTCCTTTGGGTTCGCGAGCACGGGTCTACCGCGCTTTGGCTTGAGCATCTCCTTGGCTGCGGGCGCGCCAAATAGCTCGCCTAACACCGCTGAGGCGGGGCGAGCCTTTGCGAACCAAACGTCTGTCGCCTCAGGGGCATCCTTGTCGGGCAGCTCAGGATTGGGTTTGCGTGGCATATCGGGTCCTTTCTCGGCGATTCGCGCGGCGCAAGCTGACCACATGAATGGCGCCGCCTCTTGGCGTGAACACCAGCATATGCAGTGGCTCACCTATAAAACCAAGCGCTTGGTAGCGCCTCTCATGGTAATCCTCGCGAGTATCTTCAACGATGAGTGCGTTACTCCAGTCGAAGTCCTTGGCAAGTACGAATGGCAATCCACGGTCTTCGTCGTTGCGCAAGCTTTTTGCCGGATCGTAGGTCACTCGCATTTTTTATTGTACCCACAATAATTATCGTTCAATACGCTTAGCTTCGGCAAACGGCACACGAAAGCTTCGCTATCGCTACGCACAGTGTGTGCCTGCGACGCACCTACGACCGCCCGTTGCCCCGCTACTCGGCGCGGGGCAACGGGCGGATCGAGCCGATGTTTGATCGCTTTGCAATTGGCGGTACGAGCATCCAAGCTTTATAGTGCGTGCTGTCATGCCGACTCCAGCGCGACAAAACAAAACGCACTCAACACTTTGGAACTCCATGGACTTCTCGACAGCTTGGATCAATGGACGATCCCTTGCAAAATCCCTTCAAACCACACGAGCAAAACATTCATTTGGCAAATTTGCACTGACTGACCGAGTAAGGATCGAGCTGCCGCGAGACCTTTACTCGCTGGGAGCTGATCTGGCACACGCCACCCCGTTCGTGGTAAGTGAAAGTCTTTTGGTCACCGCTCACGACATAGCCAACCCTTCAGCGGTTGTTGACTTCGCAAACATACGATTCACGGAAAACGCCCTTAAGAGCGCAGCGAACGATTTGATTTCGGACAAGCTCACCAATGAATTGGAGCTTGTCGGTAGCGAACTTTCCGCTGATCGACGTCAGGCTCTTGCATTTTCTAAATTAGTCTGCGTCTGGGGTCGCGGTCAGAGGGTATGGGGCAACTTGAATAGGCACTATTCAGAGGATCAACTCGGCTCGGAACTAGACAAATGGTTAATGCGCGCGAAAGATGAGGTGAACGCTTATGCCGCTATCTTTCCAGGAATAGCGATAAAGGGACTAGGAGTGTCCTTTGCCAGTAAGCATCTTCGTCACCTCGCGCCCACTAGATTCGCCGTACTAGACGATGTGATCTCGCAGGGATTGGGCTACGCCCTTAACCCTGCTGGTTACAACTTGTTCATCTCGGACTTGCGTCGCTTGCAGCAGTCACATTTTCCCGAATTCCGTATTGCAGATATTGAAGCTGGCTTGTTTGTGCTCATCAGACAAATTGTTCGCGGACGAGCGGCGGCCTAACAATCCATTCAGGCGCATGCACCTTTCATGTACGGTTTAATTAAAGCGCTAAATACACAGCAGATACAGCCGCCTCCGTTTTTTGTAGCGTCATCGAGAAGCAATCAAATATTGGTTCGATCCACCCACTCAGCCCGCCCGTTGCGAGCACCGGAGGATTAAGCGGGGTGCAGGGGCAAGCGTTTTTGATTACTTTTTTGCGCGATTGCAAAAAAGTGACTGGCCCCGCGCGGCCATGAAGCGCGCTGGTTGCATAGGTCAATCTTCTGTTCGTCAGACCCTTCGACGAGCTCAGGGCGAACGGTGGGTCACCTGCAAGCCTACGTATCGCATCCACACACCAGACCACGATAGCGAAAGCCAACGACCAGCCGCAGGCCGGTCGACGTCAACCCTCAATCAAGCCGCAACCCGCTTGCGCGCTGGAGCGCTTGCACGCGCCGTCAAGTGTCGCTCCACTTCCACGCGAAGTGCTGCATTGATCCGCGACTGATAGCCGGTGCCCTTTGACTTGAAAAACTCCAGAATGTCGGCGTCCAAACGCACCGAAGTGAGGACTTTTGTCGGCTTTGCTTGCGGACCGCGCCCGCGCTTCAAAACCGGCGTACCGAGCATGCTCTCCGTCCATGCGGGATTGTCCGGGTCGTTGTTCTTAGCTGAGGTTTTCGTTGGCAACTTGGCGGTAGTAGCGAGCTTCATGTTTTTCTGCCTTTCGCAGGGAAATAATATGCGGGCCTTTTTGGCGTTAGGTGTACACCATCACGACCACGCTTGAGTCAAGAATGCCGAAGCACACCAGGCGTGCCTCAACATAGTCTTGTCGCTTGTCTTCGCGAGTCACCGTGAAGTGATCCCAAATCGCATCGCACCCGATGAAGTCAAGGCCGTGATTCTTGATGTTCAGCTTGCGCTTCGATTCGTCCCAACTGAGCATACTTAATTGTATCTACAAAATAGCTCGGTTGGGTGGGCACCCTGTGCCCACCCAACGGTGGCAAACCCACCAATCCTGTTACGCGCGGTGACGGTGGGCACGGGGTGCCCACCCTTGTATCTTTAAGTTTGTAGCAATCGCGCCTGCTACACGAGACGAGCATAGCGTGAGCCCACCCTTGAGGCATGACCTCGAAACGTAGATAACGCAGCTCCTCTCACCTCGCGCCGA
>JANXUB010000091.1 GCA_025352105.1 Burkholderiales bacterium
TGATTGTCAAAGAGTACGTACAGAGCACGCGTGGCAAGCTGACGATGCACTTTCTGCCCGGTTACGCGCCCGATCTCAATCCTGATGAGCTGGTGTGGAGCCATGCCAAGCGCAGCGCCAGCAAACGCGGCCCCCTGAAGACGGGCGAGAAAATGAAGGCGCGCGTGGATGAAGAGTTGACCAAAATCAAAGAAAACCCGTCTTTGGTCAAACAGTTCTTTAAACATCCTAGTGTCTCTTATATTTCTGACTTATGAGTAAAGGGAAAGACGCACCGAGTAGGGCGCGTCGGCTCGTGCGTGCGAACGACATACTTTTCGCGACCATTCGTCCTACCTTGCAACGAATTGCCATCGTGCCCGACCACCTTGATCAGCAGGTTTGCAGTACAGGCTACTTTGTACTTCGCCCGTTGGCAGAGCTAAATCATCGATTCCTTTTCTATTGGCTTTTCACGCCAGCTTTCATGGATGAAATGGAGTCGCTGCAGAAAGGCGCGAGCTACCCCGCAGTCAACGACAGCGATGTTCGCGAGCAATTCATTTCGTTTCCGCCGCTCGTCGAACAGCAGCGCATCGTCGGCATCCTCGACGAAGCGTTTGACGGCATCGCCACCGCCAAAGCCAACGCCGAAAAGAACCTCCAAAACGCCCGCGCCCTATTCGAAAGCCACCTGCAATCTGTTTTCACGCGGCGGGGCGATGGATGGATTGACCAACCACTTGACGCCATAGCTGTGATCGTGAACGGCTTTGCATTTAAAAGTGGTGACTTTTCGCAAAACGGGGCCGCCAAGTGCGTAAAAATTACAAACGTCGGTATTCGGGAGTTTGTTTGCGATTCTGACGGCAAGTTGCCTGCGCATTTCATGCGTGAATACTCTGGGTTTGCCTTACGTTCCGGCAGCATAGTGATGGCATTGACGAGAACCATCATCGCGGGTGGACTGAAGGTCGCTGTTGTTCCAGAGGAGTTTGATGGTGCGCTTTTGAATCAGCGCGTTGCTGCGATTCTTCCCCGCGAAAACCTAGTATCGCCCTCGTTTCTCTTTACGTATTTGTGTAGCCAGAACGTTGTGGACTACGTAAAAGATCGTGTCAACACACTGATGCAACCGAACCTTTCTATCGTTGATCTACGCGCAATGCCGACGCCCTTTCCAGCGATGCACGAACAGCGCCAAATTGCAGATCGAATTGCGTTGCTGCGGGACGAAACCCAACGCCTCGAATCCCTCTACCAGCGCAAACTCACCGCGCTCGACGAACTGAAAAAATCGTTGCTGCATCAGGCGTTCAGCGGGGCGCTGTGATCGGCCCCCTCTCCCGCAGCGCGGGAGAGGGTTGGGGTGAGGGCGGTTGAATAGCGCAGCAAAGTTGGTGCCCCGAGCCACGGCCCTCCGCACTCTCCCGCGCTGCGGGAGAGGGAACCTGAATGGCGCTTTGCGAGTGTCACGTGCTGGATTCCCGCTTCGCGAGAATGACGACGATAACGGCTTTTCCATGAAATGACCGCTGCACTGGGGGTAGCGCCTGTATTCTCAAATAATCAACAATCGCATAAATCGGCCATTAGCCCCTACGCAACAAGGCATTCAATGGAAAGCTGATCAAATTTACGGGACGTTATTGCGGTGAAAAACGCCGTGCGCGCAACCTGTCGCCGAAACCGAAAAACCGCGACATAAACCAGTCGACTTGACAAATAACTTGACTCACACTTGACGTGCTGTTGCCTGTTCGTTAGCCTTCCCAAATGGCTTACGTCCCGCATTTCGTCATCAGCCCGGCGCTGCTCAATGAGGTTGAGCGGGTGGCGGCGTTGCGCGAGCGGATTCAGAGCGCGGCGGTGGATCTGGCGTGGATTCCGGCGCTGCAAAAGGACACGCGAACGCGCAACGTGCATGCGTCCACCGCCATTGAGGGCAATCCGCTGACGCTGGATCAGGTGCGCGCGCTCGACGATGGCCGCGAGCTTTCGCGCGCGGGCGCACGGCCTAAACGCGAGGTGATCAACTGTTTCGCCGGGCTGCGTTACGTTGAAAAAAACGTGATGACTGAGACGATCAGGCAGGATGACGTGCTGGAACTGCACCGCATTCTGGCTGGCGAAGTGATGGATCAGGGCGAGGCAGGGCGCTACCGAATGATTGGCGTGCGCGTGGGCGACTATCCGCCACCGCCAGCGGATGCGGTGTCCGGCCTGATGTTTGAACTGCTGACGTGGTGGAACACGGCTGCTTTGAAGCTCTCCCCGATGTTGAGCTCTGCGATCCTGCATCACCGATTTGAGTCAATCCATCCGTTCGCCGATGGCAATGGCCGCACCGGGCGGGCGTTGGCGCTGTGGGAGCTTTATCGGCGCGGCTTCGACACGCATCACATCTTTTCGGTGGATGAGTTTTATTGGGAAGACCGCCCGCGCTATTACGCGGCCCTCGACGCCGTGCGTCACGCGGGGGACGATTTGAGTGGCTGGCTGGAATATTGTGCCGAGGGTTTGCGCACGACGCTTACGCGCGCGTGGCTGCGCATCCAGACGATTCAAGGCGGCGCTTCGGGCGCGCAGAAGCTCGCGCTGCGCCCACGGCAGGAGCAACTGCTGCACCTGCTGCGCGACCACGGCAGCATGGCCCCGAACGAGATATGGTCCGCACTGAGCGTGTCGCGACAGGGGGCGATGGATTTGTTGCGTCCGCTGATCGCGGCTGGGCTCGTTGAAAAAGTGGGTGGGGCAAAAACTGGGCATTATGTTTTGAAGAATGTATGAAGCGGTGCGATTCGTCATTGACCAAGTTGCCAAAATTAACCCACTAGGTTAAAATCGATTCGAATGGAAAAGCGTACGCCGCATTGCAAGCTCTCCATCGTGAAGGCTTTGGTCAACGCCGGTCAGGTGCGAGCGACGTTTTCTGCGTTGAGCGGCGCTGCCGCGCTGGGGCTGGACTTCGATGAGATGCTTGCGGTGGTGAATGCGTTGACCGCGAAGGACTTTTACAAAAGCATGACAACGCACGCCGATCATGCGCTCTGGCAAGACGTCTATCGGCCAGCGACTGCGGCGGGGCCGGTGTATTTGAAACTGACAGTCATTGACGATGTGCTGATTGTGTCGTTGAAGGAGTTATGAACATGAAATGCCCCAACTGTGCGAAGGCAAATCTGGTGCGCGACACACGCGACCTGCCCTATGCGTACAAAGGCGAGTCCACCGTCATCGCTGCGGTGGCGGGTGACTATTGCCCAGCCTGTGACGAGTCCGCGCTCGACGCGGCGGAATCGGCGCGAGTGAGTCGATTGATGCTGGATTTCAACAAGGCGGTGAATGCCGAATCGGTCGATCCCGCATTCATTGCGAACGTGCGAAAGAAACTCCTGCTGGACCAGCGTGAGGCCGCCGAGATTTTTGGAGGTGGGGTGAACGCGTTTTCACGCTACGAGAACGGCAAGACCAAGCCGCCGCTGGCGCTGGTGAAGCTCCTGAAAGTGCTGGACCGGCATCCCGATTTGCTGGCCGAGGTGAAGGCGGCTTGATGCCCGTCGCCTGGACTGTACGCTGATGAACGAAGCCGAAACCCGCGCTGAACATATCGACCCGCAGCTTGCAGCGGCGGGTTGGGGCGTGGTCGAGGGTAGTCGCATCCGGCGTGAGTACGAGATTTCGCCGGGACGCATCGAAGGCGCGGGACGACGCGGCAAGCGGGTGAAGGCTGATTACGTCCTTGAATATCGCAACACCAAGCTGGCTGTGGTTGAGGCGAAAGCGTGGGATTTGCCGCTGACTGAGGGCGTGGCGCAGGCCAAGGATTACGCGGGCAAGCTCTCCATTCGATTTACGTATTCGGCGAATGGTCAGGGCGTGTACGGCATCGATATGGACACCGGCGCGGAAGGCGAGCTACCGCAGTTTCCGACGCCGGACGAATTGTGGGATCGCACGTTTGCGGTGGCGAACGCGTGGCGCGATCGGTTTGCGGCGGTGCCGTTTGAGGATCGCGGCGGTTACTTTCAAGGGCGGTATTACCAGGACATCGCGGTGGAGCGCGTGTTGCAGGCGGTGGCAGACGGGCGCGAGCGCATTCTGCTCACGCTGGCAACGGGCACCGGCAAGACCTTCATTGCGTTTCAGATTGCGTGGAAGCTGTTTCATAGCCGCTGGAACCTGAGTCGTCAGCCCGTGCGCAGGCCGCGCATTCTGTTTCTTGCTGATCGCAACATTCTGGCGAATCAGGCGTTCAACGCGTTCTCGGCGTTCCCTGAGGATGCATTGGTGCGGATTGCGCCCGATGACATCCGCAAGAAGGGAAAAGTCCCGAAGAACGGCAGCATTTTCTTCACGATTTTTCAGACGTTTATGAGTGGTGGGGAAGCCACCCACTCCATTCGTGGTGAGCCCGTCGAACCACTAGGTGGCAACCACATCCCTCTACGGCCGCAGGGCGGCCGGCAAGGATACTTCGGCGACTACCCGCCCGATTTCTTCGACTTCATCATCGTTGATGAATGTCATCGCGGTGGCGCGAACGACGAGAGCAGCTGGCGTGACATCCTGAATTATTTTTCGCCCGCTGTGCAGCTGGGTCTGACCGCGACGCCGAAGCGAAATGACAATGTGGATACCTACGCTTACTTCGGCGAGCCGGTGTTCACGTATTCGCTGAAGGACGGCATCAACGATGGCTTCCTGACACCGTTTCGCGTGCGCCAAATTGCGACGACGCTCGACGATTACGTTTACACGCCAGATGACACGTTGATTGAAGGCGAGATTGAGGCGGGCAAGCGCTACGAAGAGAAAGACTTCAACCGCATCATCGAAATTCGCGAGCGTGAAAAGAAGCGCGTCGAGATTTTCATGAGCGAGATTGACCAGCGTGAAAAAACGATTGTGTTCTGCGCCACACAGACACATGCGCTCGTGGTGCGCGACTTGATCAACCAGATGAAATCGAGCAAGGAACCTGGCTATTGTGAGCGCGTAACAGCGAACGACGGCGCGATCGGTGAAGAACATTTGCGCAATTTTCAGGACAACGAGAAAACGATTCCGACGATCCTGACGACCTCGCAAAAGCTCTCCACTGGCGTCGATGCCCGAAATGTGCGCAACATCGTGTTGATGCGCCCGGTGAACTCAATGATCGAGTTCAAGCAAATTATCGGGCGTGGAACGCGGCTGTACGACGGCAAGGATTACTTCACGATTTACGACTTTGTGCGGGCGCATCATCATTTCAGCGACTCGGAATGGGATGGCGAGCCGATTGGTCCGGAGTTATGCAAAACGTGTAACCACTCGCCTTGTGTGTGCGTCAAGGAGCCTCCGGTACCTTGCTATCTCTGCGGCAAACAGCCTTGCGAATGCAGGAAAGAACCTTGCCCAAAATGCGGTCAACGCCCTTGCGTGTGCAAAGCAAAGGCCAAGGTCATACTCGCCGACGGTAAAGCGCGCACCATCCGGCACATGATGTGCACGAGCTTCTGGCATCCGGACGGCACACCGATGTCGGCGCAGCAATTCATGGAGCTGCTGTTCGGCAAGATTCCTGAATTCTTCGCGGATGAAGAAGCGCTGCGCACGATGTGGAGCACGCCGTCGACGCGCAAGAAATTATTGGAAGGGCTTGCGGAAAAAGGTTTCGGCAGAGATCAACTGCTCGAGATGCAGACGATCATTGACGCGGAAAAGAGCGATCTCTTCGACGTACTCGCACACGTTGCCTATGCCACGCCTGCGTTGACCCGCGAAGAGCGCGCGCATCGTGCGCAATCGCTGATCACCGGGCATTTTGGGGACAAACAGCGGGCCTTCCTAAACTTCGTCCTTGCGCAATACGTAAGCGTTGGGGTGCAAGAGCTGGATCAGGAAAAACTCAACCCGCTTCTGCGCTTGCGCTATCACGACTCGCTGGCGGACGCAGTCGCCGATCTGGGTCGGCCCGAGGATATTGGCAACGCGTTTGCAGGTTTTCAGCGCTACCTGTATCAACGGCAGGTTTGAGTTGATCGGCCACCGCCAACGCTCGTGCGTTGGCACTTCCGACGTGGGTCGGCGCTCTCCCTAACCAGTGTCGCAGCGCGAACGTATCGCGCGCACGAGGCGCATTGTCTTTGCGCATCAGCTCCACATGCCCCCACGACAACGGCGTCAAATGCAGCACGTCGAGCATGTGCGCTGCGACGCGCACGAGCCATGAGGGGACTTGCAGCGTGAGGGCCGCGTTCGGTTGGGTTCGTAGCGTTTTCAGGTATTCCCCAAGCGTGTAGCGCGCTTCGCCTCCCAGCTCCACGCTTGCGGGCAATGCGTCACGCGGGCAGGCGCAGAGCGCAGCAATGGCCTCGCCGAGATCGCCCACGTCAAGCGGGGCGAGCGCGCTGTTGGCGTCGACCGGTACCAAGTGAACAGGCCACTGCGCTACGCGGCGCAACCAGCGTGAGCCGAAGCCGTCGACACCATCGAGCAACGACGGGCGCACGATGCACGACGCTCCTCCGGTTCTGGCGATGGCCGCCTCGCCCGCGAGTTTTGCGGTGAGAAATCCGCTGCTGGCTTTTGCATGGAGCCCAAGCGCGGTGACGTGAATGAATCGCTTTCCTTGTGCAGCGCACGCTTGGGCGATGGCGGTCGGCGCGTTCAGATAAACATCGGAATAGTTCTCACCCCAGCGTTCACGCAGAATCCCGACGCAATTGACAATGACGTCGTATCGCGACACCACGTCCGTCCAGTGCTCCTTACGGGTGAGTCGATGCAGAACGAGCGCGTATTCGTTCGCCGCTTTGGCGTGGCGCGTCCCAACATAGACTTCGCAACCATTTGAGGCCAATGCACGAACGACATAGCGCCCGATAAATCCCTTGCCACCCAGCACCAGTGCTTTCACTTTCAGCTCACATTTCTTATATTTCTGTCTTGACAGAAATGTATGAAATAAATAGCATAGAGTCAAGAAATTAGTTAACGCACGTCCTCGGCTTCATTCTCGCTGGAGGCGGGAATCCAGAGCGTGACCGACGCGAAGCGCAAATATTTGATGCTCCGCAGCGGCCAACAAGCTGGATCCCCGCCTGCGGCGAGGATGACGACGGGACGTGAGTCAAAAAAATATCATGACGCTCTCACCCATCACCGAACGCTTCGTCCTGCACTGGGGTGAGATGGGTTCGCGCTGGGGCGTGAACCGGACAGTGGCGCAGATTCATGCCCTGCTCTTCGTGCTCGGCACGCCGTTGACAGCAGAGGACATCGCGGACATGCTGGTGGTCGCGCGATCCAACGTCAGCAACAGTTTGCGAGAGCTGGCGAACTGGAATCTGGTGCGCACGACGCACGTCATCGGGGATCGGCGTGACTTTTTTGAAACGTCGGGCGACGTGTGGGAGCTGATGCGAATCATCGTGCGCGAGCGAAAGCTGCGCGAATTCGATCCGACGGTCACGCTGTTGACGGCCACGATTTCTGATCCCACGTTTGCTGCGGAACCCATGGATCGCCAGAAGCGGATTCGCGAAACGCAGGCGCTGATGCGAGATCTCTCGGGCTGGACCGACGACATGCTGAAACTGGAGCCGTCGATCCTGGTCAAACTGATGCGCCTCGGCAGCAAGGTACAACGATTTTTGCAACTAAAAGCCCCATGAAAGCCTGGAAAAAACTTGACTCGACGCGACTGGTGACGAACCCATGGATGAATCTGCGCTCGGATCGCTGTGAGCTCGCAAACGGCAGCATCATCGAGCCGTATTTCGTGATCGAGGAGCCGGAATGGGTACATGTGGTGCCGGTGCTCGATGACGGCCGCATGGTGCTGGTGACGCAGTACCGTCATGCTGCGGAAACGACCTGCGTCGAGTTCCCCGGCGGTATCGTCGACGCGGGTGAAAATCCAGCCGATGCGGCATCGCGCGAGCTGTTGGAGGAGACTGGCTTTCATGCGCGCGACTGGCAGCCGGTTGCGTCGTTTTATGTCAATCCGGCGCGACAAACCAATCGGGTGCATGTGTTTCTGGCCACGGGGCTGACGCGCATTGCCGAGCAGGCGCTCGATGACACCGAGGATGTGCTGTGCAGCGACGCAAGCGTTGATGAGATCAAAGCGATGATTGCCGATGGGCGATTCTCACAAGGGCTGCACGTCGCTTCGTTTTACCTCGCGCTACAGAAGCAAAAGGCTCAACGGGATCGGCCATGAACGCCGTGCAATATTCCAGTACTGATGACAGAGTACCGTTCGCGCTGAGCTTGTCGAAGCGTTGGTGGCACGCCGCGAGGCAACGACTAGCTCAGCCCGAACGGAAATTGAATCAAATCGCTTAAGTGAACAGCATTGTGCAATACCCACTGACCATTTACTTCGACGGCTCGTGCCCGTTGTGCACGCGCGAAATTGCGCTGCTCACGAAATTTGACGACCAACAACAGCTGCGCGTCGTCGATTGCTCAGACGCAAACTTTGCACCCGTCGAAGGCCATGGTCGTGAGGCGATGATGGCGCTGATTCATGCGCGTGATGCAGCGGGCGCGTGGCTCATCGGTGCGCCGGTATTTGCAGCTGCGTATCGGGCAACGGGTTTCGCATCGATTGCCAGCCTGTGGGGCAGCCCGCGGTTGCAGCCGATGTGGAAGATTGTCTACCCGTGGATCGCCCGCAACCGCATGTGGCTGTCGAAGCTCGGCGCGATAGATGGCATGACGTGGTTGTTGCATCGCATGCACGCGCGCGCGGCGAAGAAGGCGTTGGAAGCATCGAAGGGCTGTCATGACGGCGTTTGCGAGATCGCACCATCTGAAACCAAGCCAAAGTAGCGAAAAAAAATCGGCAAACTACTTTGATTAGCTTTTCGCTGAATCGACCGCTGAATTGGGGCTAGCGCTTAAAATGTGTGTCTATCGACTTTCCTAAAAATGGACTAATACCCCTTATTCAGCAGCGCATTGATCGAAAAGCTGAAAGCCGCATTGATCGACTAGATAATGACTTTATCGTCGGCAAACCCGGTGAATTCAAACTGCTTCAGCCAGCCCTGCTGAGCTTCAATCGATTTTGCCTTTTCGGCTTTGAGCCACGCTTTGGCCACGCTTTCACCGAGCAGCAAGCCCTGCCATGCATCGCTTCGCCAGTGAATGCCTGCGAAGTTTCGGCCCATCGCCACGTTCATCGCGAGTTTGTTGAGCTCGGCTCCCACAGTCGGTGGCGGCTGGTTAGGACTAAAGCTCTCCCAATCCTTGCCGTCACGCGTGGGTTGAAACGGAAAGCGAAGTTTGCGGTTCTGGTCAAACATCGCCTTGAGCACGGTCACGCACGCGGCGGACACGGTCGCATGACCCGACGGATACGAGGGGTGCGCCGGAGCGCCCTCGGGGAACGCTTGCGGCAGCAGCGCCGATCCGAATTTTTCGCGCACGCGACGCAGTGCGTCGGACTTGACGATCAGCGGATGCACCGCAGTTGACTCGCCACGCACAGCGCGGTCAACCAGTGCTCCGTATTCCTCAGGCCTCAGCGCGCGGTGCCTGATCCACTTCTCATTCCAGCACGCATTGAGCGCCAGATCACAGACGACACCCATCGCGTTTTGCATGTATCCGGGGCCGAGATTGACAAAGCCATTCATGGTACGCGATGTCTTGTACGGATTGTTGGCTGACCATGCCTCACGCGGGCGATGTGCATTGCCGAGCAGAATCGCTGTGGCATTGATCCCCGCCTGATTGCAAAAGTCCCAGTGCACATATTCGCCGACATCACGACCGGAGCGCAGGTAGTAGAGATCGGCGAAGTGATTGAGAATGCCCGGCGGCCATTCGCCGTTGGCCACCTTCAGATAATCATCCCATTTCGTCATGAAATCGGTGCCCTTGAACGGAACCCGGTAGGCCTGCCACTGGTTCTGGGCACCGAAAGGCACGGGCATCCAGAGCATTTGGGATATCCAGTAGCCCTCGTTTTCGCCCGGCGTTCCCAGTCGGAAAAGTGTCTGCGGCGTCACGCCAGCGTTAAGCCTCGTCGTCTTTAACTCAGTGACCGCATCGCGAACCAGGCTGTTTTTTTCGTAATCCCACAGTGGCACGTCCCGCAGCAGCGCCATCCAGTAGAGCTCGAGCGCCTCTTCCGCTAGCCGCTCGGAGTCGAGCGCGGGGAACGGCGGCAGCTTGATCACGTCGGCGGCGAGCGGGTCTTTGTCCCACGTATACGCGGCGAGTGGATTGACCAGACGAATTTCGTTATGGACCGGTAGGCGTTCCCAGTCAACGATGCGTCCGCTCGCGGTGGCAGCTTCGAACGACTGCATCGACTCGGGCAGCAAGAGGCCCGCAGCATCGTGCTTGAGTGTCTTGCCGAAGGCGGCAGCACCGCTGGCGCGCAGGTTGGCACCTGCGGCGACTGCCTGTGCTGTCGCTGCCCCGTTAAACCCGCTCACCGCGGCAGCGACCGCCGCGCCCTGCGTCAACAATGCACGGCGTTTTTTGTTGATGGCCGGTGCGGTTGAAGGCGCATCATTGCGACTAGTTTCAGCGTTTGACATGACAGGGACTTTCTCGGAAACGTGCTGCAATTGTAGGCAGTGCGCTCGCGCGTCTTGAGACGCTCGTCGCGGCTATACGCTCATCAGGTCGGACACCACCGTCGTACCCGGCAGTTTGTCGACGATCACCTTGCAAATCACCGCAATCGGAATCGCCAGAAACAGCCCCGCCGTGCCCCACAGCCAGCCGAAGAAGAGGAGCGCAACAAAGGTGGCCGTGGAGTTCATCCGCGCGATGCGGCTGGCCATCCACGCTTGCGCAACGGTGCCAACAATCGCCGCCACAACCAGCGTGCTCAGTGCCGCAGTAGCTGCGCCGCTCAAGGTGCCAATTTTTTCGAATGACGAGACCAGCACGCCGAAGGCAATGGCGAGCGGACCGAAGTACGGAATCGTATGAAAAAGTGCGGCCATCAAGCCCCATGCTGCCGCGTTTTCGACACCCAGCACGAACAACACAATGGCGGTCAATATCCCGAGGATCACATTGGTCACGACCAGCATTCCGAGGTATCGCTGGATGGCTTGGTTGATGCTATCCAGCATCTCAACCGTAATGCGCCGATCCGCCAGTCGCTTGCCAGCTGCCTTGACAATCCTGCGCCGAAAATGGTCGCCCGCCGTCAGCAAAAAGTAAGCGAGCAAGATGATGCCCGCTGTCGTAGCGAGTGAGCCCAACACGCTCACCGAACCCTTGATCAAATAGCTGCCAACGGCTTCGGGCGCGGAACTGGGCGCTGCCGCGGGACGCGCTTTTGACGTAGCGGTCGACGCAGATGATGTCGCTGGCTGGCCGTTCACCATGTCGGTCACCGCAGCGGCCGCATCGCCGACTTTGCGCAGCGTGCCGCCCGGCGTCTGGCGCATCTTTCCCAAGTCGTCCGAGATGCGCTTGGTGCTTCGCGGCAGCGATTCCAGCAAGTTCTCTGCCTGCCCCCAAAGGCCATAAAACAGCGAACCCGTCACCGCCAACGCCGCACACATTACCAGCGCTGCGCCGATGCTGCGTGGCACGCCCGCATGTTCCAGCCAGTTCACCGGTTTGCCCAATGCGTAGTGCAACAAGATCGCCGAAATGAGCGGAACTGTGAATGCGTACGAAAACTGAAGCGCTGCAATCAACGAAAGAGTCGCTAGGATCCAGATTGCAACATACGGGATTTTGTGCGAGCCAGTTGGTTCGGGCAGTGACGGTGTCTCGGTTGCTGCGTCCAGCGATTTCGGCATATCAATTGCGGCTTCAGTCGATGTAGTCGGTGTAGTCGGCGTTGAAACAGAAACTGAAGGAGCGTGGTGAGTGGACGAATCCATACGGGCCTGCTTTTTTATTTTGCGATGCAAAGATGCTACGGAAGGGTCTGGCCTGCCTTGTCAGACGCAGGAAGAATCTCGATCGTCAAACGCGCCTCACCCCTGTAGGTTTTCGCCTACGCGGCGTGCGACGTGGCTGTGCTTGGCAGCGGATTGATCCGCAACGCAAGGGCGATGCAGCGAGCTTTCGCAACGCCGCCAATGTCCGACTTTTTTTGAAAATCCCACCTAGGTGGGTAGTGTGCAGTGCAGCAATTCAAAGCTACGCTCGCATCACTAAGAAAAAATGATCGGAGCTGAAATGAAAATCATCAATGATGATGGCGGTGCGCAGTCGTTTGTGCCACAGACGCCATCTATGCCACCTCTGCCGCCTCTCCCATCCACGCCGGGAGTTGCGGAGCTTGAAAACCTTCACCTCTGGGCGCGCAACGCCAAATCGACCGGAGCGCTGGACGGTAGCACCCGCGACTTTCTGACCACCACCGCCCGCAACCCGGTGCTGCGTGCCGAGGCGTTTATGGACTGGATCGACCGACGCATCAAGCATGGCGGCTTTCCGTTTGGCAAGGCGCTGGCATCGAAGCCAGCCGCCCAGACGTCGCTGCGCTATCTTGACGGTCGCACGCGCGGGGGCATCAATTTTTCATCGCAGGAATATTTGTCGCTCGCCTCGCATCCGAGCGTGCAACAGGCCGCGATTGACGCGATCAAGCGGCTCGGTGTGCACAGCGCCGGTTCATCCGCGTTGGCAGGCAATATCGTCGACGGCAACGCGCTTGAGCAGGAAATTGCCGATTGGTTGCATACCCCGCATGTCACCCTGTTCCCGACCGGCTGGGCGGCGGGTTACGGTGTCTGCCGAGGACTGATTCGACCGAACGATCACATTGTGCTCGATGTGCTGGCGCACAACTGTTTGCAGGAAGGCGCGAACGCAGCCACCAAAAATGTGCATCTGTATCGTCACCTCGACGTCTCGCATGCGAAAAAGCAACTGCAACGCATCCGCGCGAAGGACGATGTAAACGGAATTCTGCTTATCACTGAAGGCATCTTCTCGATGGACGCCGATTCGCCCGACATCGCAGCACTTCAGGCGCTAGCGCATGAGTACGGCGCGCTGCTGGTGGTTGACGTGGCGCATGATCTTGGTTGCTCGGGGCCGGATGGCACCGGGCAAATCGGCGTGCAAAACATGCTCGGCAAGGTCGATCTCGTGATGGGAGCGTTCTCCAAATCGTTCGCATCGAATGGCGGCTTCGTCGCCACACACAGCCACGCGGTGAAGGAATATCTGCGCTATTACGCGCCGTCAAACACGTTCTCCAACGCGCTCTCGCCACCACAGATTGCCATCATCCGCGAGTGCATCAGGATCATCCGTTCGCCGGAAGGTCAGTTGCGGCGCGATCAGCTGTTCACCGCGATCACCGCGTTGCGTGGTGAACTGCGCGCCCGGGGCCTGACCGTGATGGGACAGCCCTCGCCCATCGTGCCTGTGCTGCTCGGTCGCGATGATGTTGCCCGTGTCGCGTGCAAGCTGCTCGCCGAGCGCGGCGTGCTGACCAACCTTGTCGAATATCCGGCCGTCTCGAACAACAGTGCCCGTTTGCGCATGCAGGTGATGACGGAACACACGCCCGAGCAATGCAGCAACGCCGCCGACATCATCGCGACCGCTTGGGCCGAGGCACAAGCGCTCTTACAAACTGAGCAGCCTGAGCAATCCGACGGATTCGTCGCACCCGTTGCCGACGCCGAGGGCTTCCATAGCCAGCGGGTTGCGGAACCGGCTGAGTAAGCGAGGCCATCGCTGGCGACAGCCAACGACTCCTACCTGAGCACGTAGTTCACGCCGAAAGCCTATCGCTCTAACCTGCTGCAAGGCTTCGCAATTCTGCGAGCGTCTTGCGGTGCAGGTCTTTTGGGTGAAGAGCATGGCCTCGTTCAGCCACAAGCACTCGCCGTTCTCTGAAACGAACGGAAGGAATGCGATATGAACATATTGATGCTCAACAAGTTGGCGCTCGATCTGGTGGCGCGGGATTTCAGCAAAATTGATGGACGAATGCCGGTCAATGGAGGCCCGACGAAAACGTCGCGGGCGCTGGCGATCATTCACCTGGCTGCGCGCGATGCGTTTGCAGGGATCGCAACGTCGTATCCACCTCACTTAACCACGATGCCGCCTCTGCCAGGTGGCGTCAACGCGAGCGACGCGACCACAGCCGCGTTGGCCGCGGGCGTTGCCGCTGCTGAGCGACTGTATCCGGACGACTACGCATTCATAAGGGATCAGTCGCAAAATTTTTTCGGATCAGGCAACACGCAAGCAATTGACTACGGCACACGTGTGGCACAGGCGTGGGTGACGAGTCGCCTCATGGACGGCTCGGAGCTGCCACAGCTAGATCGAAATTACAGCAGTGCGGTGGGCAGACATCGACCGGATCCGCTTGACCCAGCGCAACAGACAATGGGCCGCAACTGGGGGAAGGTCAACCCCTTCGTCGTCGCTAATGTCGAGACGGACGCGCCTTTGGGGCCACCGCCTGCGCTGGGTGGCACACAGTACAAACTTGAGTACAAGGAGGTGTACGAATGTGGCAAGAGCAGCAACCCGATGGGCAATGACAAGCGTCGCGGGAAGGCGATTACTGGCATTTTCTGGGGGTACGATGGCTCGAATAAATTGGGTACACCCCCTCGCCTGTACAACCAGGTTGTCGTTGCCACGCCTGCCTTCATCGCACTTGGGGCGGCAGACCAAATCAATGTGCTTGCGGCTGTTAACGCTGCGATGGCTGATGCGGGAATCGCGGCTTGGTTTTGGAAATATCGCTACGATTTGTGGCGTCCGGTCGTCGGCATCCGTGAGTCGGCTTCTGGATGGGGCCCAACAGTTCGCGGTGACGGCTCAGGCAGCACACATCCCGATCCTTTTTGGCTGCCGCTCGGAGCGCCGAACAGCAATCAGGACAAAAAACCAAACGGCACGCCAAACTTCCCTGCCTACCCTTCGGGCCATTCAACGTTCGGCAGCGCCTGCTTTGAGACGTTCGCTGGAATGCTCGGAGTGAACACCAAAGACATAAAGCTTGATTTTGTATCGGACGAATTTAACGGCGTCACCACAGACAATCACGGCGCAACTAGGCCACGCTTTGTGCATCGCGACCTGTCGTTGAAGGACGCAATAGACGACAACGGAATCAGCCGAATATTTCTAGGCGTTCACTGGAAAAGCGATGCAACCGGTGGTATGACGGTCGGCGATGCAATCGCCGCAAAGGCGGTTATGGCATTCAAAGTCTGAACAAAGCGAAGTTGCTCGCCGAGTGACGAGACCCACTCAGAGCGCAGGCAAATTTGCGGTTGCTCGTTGCGCTCGCGGCATTTAACTCCGCTCGAATGCCGTTGCGCAGCGCTATCGCTGCATGGGCGTCACCAACTCAACCCGATTTCGCCCGTCGCGCTTCGCTCGGTACAGCGCCTGATCGGCGCACTCTATCAGCGCCTTGAGCGTTGTGATCGCCTCGTCCGCTGCGGCCACGCCGATGCTCACGGTGTGCTGTCGGCCGTGGCCCAACGCCGCGGTTTCAAGATGGAACGCTTTGCGCAGCGTCTCAGCGCTTGTCTGCGCTGTCGCCAAATCCGACTGCGGCAACAGCGCACAGAACTCCTCGCCGCCCAGCCGCGCCAGCACCGCATTGGCTGGCAAATTCGCCTGTGCGCACCGCGCTAGCAAACCGATCACGCGGTCGCCCTGATCATGCCCGAAATCGTCGTTCACCGCTTTGAAATGGTCGAGATCGAGCATGAGCAAACTGGCATTCGCAACCGACGAGGCGCCCGCTGCGGCGCTCAATCCGCGCCGGTTAAAAAGCCCGGTGAGCGCGTCTCTGGATGCCAGAGCGCGCAACTCTTGCTCGAGCTCGTCCATTAGCACAAGCACCATGCCGATCAGCAACGACAGGCGACCCGCAAGGCCGACCGCATAGAAAAAGAACGCCGTGCGCGTTGAACCGCCGCGCGGAATCGCCGCAGGCCCCGCGCTCATCACCTGAATGGTGTCTACCGAACGAACCAGAAAAACCAGCGCAACCATCAGTAAGCCCAGCACCATAATCGCGTGAGGGATGCGAAAGCGCACATGCTTGACGCCGACCGCACGAGGGCGGACAGCAGAGCCCGCAAGCATGAGCCAGGCGTGCCATGAGCAAAGCGCAGCAATGGGCACGGCAACCAGCAAAATGCGCGCAGCGATATTCGACTGCACAAAGGTGAAGTAATAGAAAGTCGGCGTCAGCACGATGATTGCCGCGTAAATCCAGCGGACGGAAAACCGGCGGTGGTAGCGGTACTCGAATGTGCCGAGCGCGCTGATCATTGGGCCAATGACCAGCAGAACGCCAGACACGACATAGCCAAAAAATTCTGGAATCTCCTCCTGTGATGTGTTCAGCGCGATGGCAATCGCCGCAGTCAACGTGCTCCAGAGCCAAAGGGGCGTCCCGCGAACACGTCCGGCCTGACGCATGGTGAGCAGCAGCATGATTGCCATGAAAAAAAAAGCGTGGCTGCCACGTAACCGAGCAGCTTGATATCCGGACTCATCGCAGGTGTTTCTATGAACGTGTCGCCCGAGTCTACAGATGTGTAATGGCGAATGACATTCGCATGAAGGCGCTGCGCACTGCAATGGCGTCGTCTGAAACCGGAGGAAACCCCTACGTGCATTTCGTCCACTCCCGGCCGATAATACGCGAGTGGCCCGACACACATAGTCGAACGTCGAGATCCGTAACGAGGAGGACACCATGCAAATTTTCTTCCGGCGCGCAGCCGTCATTGCCATCGCTTCGTACAGCTTTCTGGGTGCGGCCTGGGCGCAGTATCCAGTCAAGCCAATCAAATGGATCGTGCCCTATCCACCGGCTGGCACGACCGATGTGCTCGCGCGCATCGTCGCGCAGTGGCTCACCGAAAATATTGGGCAACCCGTGGTCGTTGAAAACAAAGCGGGCGGCGGCAACAACATTGGCACCGAGTTCGTCGTTAACGCACCCGCCGATGGCTACACCATGCTGCTGGTGAATCCGGCCAATGGCATCAATGCGTCGCTTTACAAAAAACTATCGTTCAACTTCATCCGCGACATCGTGCCGGTCGCGGGCATCGTACGCACGCCGAACGTGATGGTTGTCACCAACGGCCTGCCGGTAAAAACGGTGGCCGAGTTCATCGCGTACTGCAAGGCGAACCCGAGCAAAGTGAACATGGCCTCGTCAAGCAGTGGCACATCAACGCATCTGTCGGGTGAATTGTTCAAGTCGATGACGGGGTGCAACATGGTGCACATCCCATACAAGGGCGCGGGGCCTGTGCTGACCGATCTTATCGGCGGTCAGGTACAGGTGTTTTTCGACAATCTGCCATCGTCTGCGGGGCACATCAAGGGCGGCAGCATTCGCGCACTGGCAGTAACCTCCGCTGCGCGCGAGCCATCGTTCCCGGATTTGCCAACCGTCGGTGACACCGTGCCGGGTTACGAAGCGACCGCCTGGTTCGGAGTCGGTATGCCTAAGGGCACGCCGCGCGAAGCCATCGACAAGATGAACGCTGCGATCAACCGAGCTCTCGCCGACCCAAAGATGCGTGCGCGACTGGCTGACCTAGGCGGCCTGCCCATCCCCGGCACGCCAGAAGATTTCGGCAAAACCATCGTGGCCGAAACAGAGAAATGGGCGAAGGTTGTGGCGTCGTCAGGTGCTACGGTCGACTGACGAAAACGCGTCAATGGCCGTCAATGCCTGACGAGGGAAACGCCGAACGAATGTAATGTCTGGCCATACCGGCGGAGGCCGGTATCCACGCCCTCAGCAAAATCAAGCACTTGCGTCGGGCGTGGGCCCCGGCCTTCGCCGGGGTGGCGATTTATTCAGGGTCTCCCTAGCAACGAGCCTCAGCTATGGCGTCATTCTCGGCGCCCTGCGCCGGGAATCCAGAAAGGTGGCGACCGCTATTGCGCTTGAAGAACGGCATCGTTCGCCACGAGCTGGATCCCCGGCTGCGGCCGAGGATGACGACCCTCTAATTGGATTTGTTGAAGCGCGCTGCTAATCAGCAGTCGACTAAGCCTGCCGCAGCAACTTCGCCACATCCGCGCGATCATGCACGCCTAGCTTTACGAACACCTGCTTGACGTGATAGCCCGCCGTGTTGACCGACACGCCGAGCTTTTCGGCCATCTCGGCATTGGTCATACCAAGCGCCACCATGAGCGCCACTTCACGCTGCTGTGACGACAGCTTCAGACGCGCCGCGCCTTCGGTGAGGCGCACCGACGCTTCGGCCAGCCGCGACACCACGAGCGCGGTGGCTTTGTCGCCGGATACGCCCGCCAGCTCGTGATGACGAAACGCGAATTGCCCCCAGGCAGAATTCACCACATGCAATGATTTTTTCGCCGCGCGCGCCGAGATCACAACGCCACGCAAAAACTCCCGCAACGCTCTGGGCTCATCGCGCGCCTGACCCGGCGAAATCGTCTCGCCACGCGCCATGCGCGTCAATCGCATCCATGCATCATCGGCAAAAATCACCTCACCATGGTCATCGAGCACGGCCATCGCCTCCTCCGCCGTCTGCTCGGCTGACACCCGCTTTTGCACATGCGGCGTCGTGACGAGCGCGCGCCCGAGATAGTGCAAGATGTCGCGCAATGCATCCTTGTCCTCAGCATCGAACGGTGGTGCGTCCACGCCGCGATACATGCTGAGCTGGCCCAACGGATCGTGCCCGTTTTCCGCTGACCGCACCACGCCGTAGAGCACATGCCCCACGCCCAACACTCCAAATACTTCACGGTAATAATCGGTGTCCTGCTCGGCTGCATTGATGGTGCGCGACGACACCACGTCCGACGCCGCCACCCGCGCGAGATAGGCCTGTGCAAACGCCCCGACGTCAGCTCGATAGTGCTTCTCGTAATAGTTCGTCATCGCCTCCGGCGGCAGCATGCGCTCGGCGTACATGTTGACCATCTGCCCCGACGCGTCGCAATAAAAAAACGCAGCGTGCGTCGCCGGAATCATCGCCCGCAGCGCAGGCAGCAAAGACGGCAGTAACACCGGCGCAGGCAAACCCAGGTTGCAAAGCTGCCGCAACGTTACGCGGGCGGATTGTGACGTGGATTTGGACATAACCCCGAACTCGATTGTTGTGCTTTTGTTGTGCGAATGTAGCGCGAAAAAGGGGGTTGCAACCCCACCTAAACGGGTAGGGTTCGGATCTCGCTCATCCCTTTTGCGCTATTTTCACCTGCTGAACAGCGGTACTGACAGTTCAAGATTGCCAAGTTACTTCCGCGAGTAACGGTCAGCACGCAATGCGCGTGCCCTTTCATCAGGGTCAACGTTGAGGCTCAGGGCGGCACCGGCGAAATGCATATGTCGGAAGTGCCCCGCAGCCTCAGAGATGGATGACTCGCGGTGGCAAAAGCGAAATGCCAAAACAAGTGCATGGATATGCCGCAGGCCGAAAGTGAGTGCGCGTCGTTACGACAAGGCAACTTTCATGGCGCAGTCAAATTGAGCAGTTCGCGCGCTCGTTGCGGTGCGGCCATGCTGGTGCCGCTCAGCCGCGCTACGCCTGACCCCATGCCCGAGCATGCAAGTACACCGAGCAAAACCTCGCTGTCGTCGGTTATCTCAACGGATTTTGGTGCGCCGTTGCGAAGCCCGTTTCGGCCCGGTCCAGTAGACGCATACGCGGGTGCGCCGCTGCCTTCTTCTGCATACTTTGCACCGACTAACTCGGTCTTTGTTCCTGTGCCGTAGGCGTTAAGCGTGCCCGACTTGCGCACGGGCTGATCGTTCGCGTAGTCGTCGGTTGGGTTCTCGGTCGGGTCCACGACAAACCGAGCCTGCGTAGCTTGCCATCCTTCGAACAGAACAACGTCGCCCCGCTCAATCCATGCATCAACCACCACATCTTTCGTGCCCGACTCGACTTTAATCGTCCAGACCCCATACCGTGCAACCTCGCTGTCGGGGTTGATGTGCGCTGTTGTCGCAATCGCGATCAGTGCCATTGAATTCGACAAAGCCCCTCCGGCTGCGCGAAGGCCTGCCCGATGAATGACCGTGTACTCAAAGGACGATTGACCTTTTGGAAATAAGAACGTCTCACCCGCTGCTACAGGACTGCGAAACTCGCCACCGGGTGGCTGTAGAGAAACCTTTAGATCATCCGCGCCAGACCACCAAAGCTCCACAAAGGTCGGGCGGGGATCATCGGCCATTACTTCAAGTGGCAACGACTGCGGAACGTTCGGCGTTAGCGACAACTGCGCATGACAGTCCTCGTTGCGACTGTTTCCCGCCGGTAACACCACTTTGAGCCTGGGTCGCAGAGCGCAAATTTCGTCAATCGCGCGCTCCAAAAATGATGTGCCGTCATGCGGGCCGGCGAAGGTTCCAAAGCTCAGGTTAACAACCACATCCGCATCAGGATGGGTGCGCTCGACGATGTATTGCAGAGCATCTAAAACATAAACAGCCATCGCCCCACCCGACGAGTCAGCGATGGTTCGCCGGGGCAGTTGCACAAAAATAATGTCAGCGTCCGCAGCCGCATCACGCTGCGTGTCATTAAGCTTCATCGGGTTAGGCCAACCGGCGGCCAAATCCATCACATGTGCGCCGTGCGACCAGGCGCGACGCGGCACTAAATAGTCAATCTCGTCGTAGCAACCCGCCTCGTCGAAACCGCCATTCTTATCGTAATGCGCTTCCATCAAATCGTCAATCATGGGATGCTTGAACATCCCTGTAGCTGGCGAAACTTTCTCGATATTTTGCAATTCTGCGCCGTACAAAAAATCATTGGGTTTCGGACCCCAGTATGAAACGTTGCCGCCGTAACGAGCAGGATCCTGATCCCACAGAAGCTTGACGCGACTCTTCGGCGCGGCGCCTACCGCGGGTGGGTCAACACTGACGCGAAATTGATCGTTCGCGAACGGGCAACCGTGATCAATGATGGCGATCACTTTTTTGCTTTCTTTGAGGACTAACTTACTTTCTGTGTCGTCCTTTTTCCCGCGATGAACACGGCCTTCCAGGTTGCCACCGTCGTTGCGCCCGCCGCCTTGATCGGACCGAACCACGTTGACGGCAACCGTCACGCTGAGTACACCAGGCTCCGCCTTCAAGTCTCCCAGCTTTCCAACTTCCAGCAGTGCAATTTGGCATTTCATTGAGTTGCCGTACACGCCGAAGAGTTCAAGGTAGGCTGGGTTTTTGAATGTAGCGGGATCGTGGATCTCGATGCCAACGAGTATCTTGGTTGCGAGCGCTTGTTGAACCTTTTGATTGTCCTGCTCTCCCTTTGGAGGCGCCTTTGCCGCTGGTGTTGATGATGCGAATTCACCGCCAACACCCGGTAGCTGCGCCCAATCTAGATACGGATCAATTTCGTTAATCATTGCCTTCCCCTTGAACCAACTTTTCACCACATGAGCAATCGAGGCGGGACTCAAACTCACCACCCCAAGTCCGCGAGCTCTGCCGTCGCTTTCTCCCACAAAAAATTGAGGGTCGGAGTCGTGCCTATCGTCCAGCCGTTGAGGACACGGGTTGCTGAAGGCGTAGCGAAAGCGGCGTCGAATATGCGCAACAAATTCGTCTCTACGCCCTGGTTGTGTGCGCTCCCGTCGAACGTGTGCGATTGGTGTTTCGCATTGCCGGTGGACAAGGCAACAAGTAGCTCGGCCATTGCGTAACCCAACACTTTGCCCGCAACTGCGTCGACCGGGTAATGCACGCCAGCGATCACACGGTTGTCACAAACACGTTTGGCGAAGCGCTCGAACCGCGGCTGCAACGAAGTCGCCCGCGGTGATTTAACCGCTGCCGCTAGTGCCAACAGAAGTTGCGACACCAAGTAAGCCTCTACCCCATGCCCCATCGGCAGTGCCCCGTGGCCCGGCGTTTGAATGATGGGCTGAACTAAATCGGATATTTCGTCTGGACGTGGCACCGCAAGCGCCTGTTTGAACTGATGCGTCACATGCATGGCACACATCAACGCCGTGTTCAAAAATTCAAACGTCTTCGGCGCGTGCTCAACGTTAAGACCCGACAGCGCCGCCCAGTACGCATACGGCGGCGAGATTTGGCTCAAAATTTCAGCAGTACGTTCGGCCCGCTGCCGCGCTCGCGTGTAAATGAGTGGCATCTCGCCGCTCAGCGTGCTCGTCCAGTTGCCTCGGCTGATTGTTACCAACGTTAGGTTTCCGCCAGCGGGCGGACGTCTCAACACCAGCGAGGCGCTTGGTTGGTTGGGATCGGTAGGTGCCTCGAACACGACGGCATTCAACATCTCCGTAATCGCCAAAACCTGACGCACCCCGGCATCGCGTTGCCCCAGTTTTGGTGGGTTCGGTGTGCGCAGCACTTCAGTCGTTCGCTCGCCCGCCGAAACCACCGCTGCCGTCGTTTGAATCAACCCCCACACCAGCATCGGATTGGTAACTGCGCCGGAGTAAGACGCGGCACCGTTCGCGCCGTTGGCCCCGTTGGCTCCGTTCGCGCCGTTGGCTCCATTCGCCCCATTCGCCCCGTTAGCGCCATTGGCACCGTTAGCGCCGTTCGCCCCATTGGCTCCGTTTAGAAATGAGAACATGCTCATACATCACCCCTGATTTAAAAAATTATGCTGGCACGCCAGCTCGACCTAAAGAGTCTGCCCACACCCGCCCAATCGCGTAGTCACGCGCTGGCGAGCGCGCAAGGTAGCCTGCAACCGTTAAGGACGGGTCGATGCGCAAGACGTCGGCAACCGCTTGCCGCGCACGTTCATCGTCGCCCAGCTGCGTGGCAGCGATTGCAATCACGCGCAACGTCGATGTATGCAACCGATTGGATCGCAGCGACGCCGTGCCAAGCTCCAATGCAAGCGACCACTGCTCCGCCGCCAATGCGGCTGTAGCAGCCAGCGATTGGTAGTAGAAGCGATGCGGGTCAAGCGGTGACAGCCGCATCGCCAAACGTGCGCTGTAAAGCGCTTGATCGCCTTTCCCCTGAAATGCAAAGGCCAAGCCCCGATAAAGCGACGCCAGCGAATTGTTCGGGTTGCCGTCAAGCGCTTTGTCACAAAGCGTGGCCCCTTCGTCGGGGCGTTTTCGAAGGTTGGTGGCCACCAAGCCCGCCACCGTCAGCGCCGCGTCATGGGCAGGTGCAATTGCCAACGCTCGGGATGCGAGACTGAGCGCTTGCTCCGCCTCGTGATCCAAATTTTCAAACCAACCCTGAGTCACTTTGAACACATGCCACTTGGCGAGCCATGCAAGCGGCGTTGCGCTGCGCGGGTGTCGCTCTGCCAAGTGCTCGAGCGCCTGCCGTGAGCGTTGAAAGTCTGTGTACTGCGTGCGATACATGAGCGCGATGGCGCCGAGAAGAAGCGAATAATCGGTAACGTTCGGCAGCGCGCAGTGGCGCACCACGCCCACTTCGGATTCGACAATGTGATCAAGCATCGCCGCAGCGATCGTATCGATCAGATTAGTTTCGCCGAGCCAACCGGTGTGCAGCGGTGATCGATAGCGCTCTGCCCAGATCACCATGCCGCTTCGGACTTGCGCGAGCTCGATGGCGATTTCCATCTCGCCTTGCACGATGCGGTAGCTACCCGTGGCGACGTAGTCACAACCCAGTAACCGCCCGATTTCCGGCAGCGAAATGGCGCGATTAGCGAAGCCTTGCGTAGAAAGCCGCGATATCACTCGCAAGTATTCACATCGCGAGATCGTGGCGATCAAGTCGTCAGCGATCACCTGTCCCATTGCACTGTCAGCAGCATTTTTCGGTGCGGAGGCAAGTGGAACGACGGCGATGGTCGGTTTGATTTGTGTTGCAGTTTCCGCGGAAGCGGTTGCGGCGCGCAGCTGCGGATCAGCAAACAAATGCGACGCAACACGATAGGCTCTAACCGGTTCCAATACGTGCTTTACAAAGCACTCGCCCATGTCCTCAACGTCCGGGTCCAAGCCTGGCGTTAGCTGATCGCGCACCGCTGCGGACACCACCGTTTCGCCGGGGGCAGCCAAACCGGCAATGCGCGCGGTGAGGTTCACACCGTGACCGAACAAAGACTTGTCATCGGTGAGCACTTCGGTGGCGTGAATGCCTACGCGAAGCCGCAGCCGATCCGCTATATCAAGGCGAATGCCATCATCAGCGGCAAGCGCATGAAGTGCCGTGGCGCAATGCACGGCGTGCCGAGCATCAGCAAACTCAACCATCAAACCATCGCCAACCCGCTCAACCAGCCTGCCCTCAAATCTCGGCACGAGATTTCTCGCCGCTCGACTGAGCAACGATTGAATGCGCATTACAGCCGTCCGCTCATCAAGCAGCGTATGGCGAACCGATTCGACCACATCGACAAACATGATGGTGGTGGTGGCCTCGTGCAGCGAAAAAGGCGTCTCAGGGATGTCCAAGTTGTCCTTTGTATCCAGTGCGCAAATTGACACATACAAGGATAGCGCAGGGTTGCGCGGCTCGTTGATCATCGGCTGAAGTGTTTGCACCATTGCGATTACTCCGCACGTCGCGCTGACGTCCGCAGCGACTACGTGGCGTGTGCTCTCATCATCTTGGCGAGGTGGCAAGTCCGAGGGTTCCATGTTGCGGAGCGCTACTTTGGTGCGACGATGTTTATGAACTGGTTGGCACGAACAGCCATGTTTCGAAGATCTATCACGCGCACCGCGCCTTTAACGGATGGCGTGTCGTCACACCCCGTTGCTTCTATGTCTTCTTTGTCGACATAGCCATGCCGTCCCCCCAAATGAATACCCACCAACTTCAAACCAGCTTGCGAACTTTGTACCTTCAAAAATACGGGGGCACCACTCATGACCGGCAACGTCTGGCAATTGTGCAATACGCAACTGTTGGTGATCGCCATCACGTTGCAGCCGGTTACTTCGGTTGTGGTTAGCGGCGGAAAGGCCACCGATTGCGGGAGCAATATATTCACACCCGGCAGATGCAACCTGTCGTCCATCCTGACGTCCGCGAGCTCGGGTTTGTAGGGACGAGCTCGCTCACCTTTCGGCTCGGCAATCGTCACTTCAATCCAGTCATTGGCTGGCCAATAACCTACAGGCATCGAACTGGCACTAGGCGAGTTTATGCCGCAAACCTGATACCTAAACGGCTCGCCGGAGTCCAATTCAAACCAGTGCTGCTTGATGATTTCGCCTGAGAGCATCTTATCTGGCTTGCTGTCTATCGACGACATAAAACAGTGGCGTGCGGTAAGCACCGTACTGGCTGAAATCAAGGTGCCCGTACACGTCCTGAACGAGGGCTCGCGCTGCCCCGGCGAGATCAATCCACCCCCAAGCGCTGAAATTGGAGCACCTATGGCACCTACGAAACGCGTAACGTCGTTTTCATTTAGCGGTTCTAAGCGCACTACGGTTGGCTGACATTTCGCCACAAAGGCGCGCGCGAAACCCAACAATGAGCTCTTGGCGAACTGGGCGTCCGTTGCGGTTTGCGCCCATAGCGCGAACGTCTCTAGCGAATTCACCGGCTTTAAATTGTTGTTTGCGTCATGAATGATTTCGTCCGGCTCCTGCGACGTGACTGCATCATTGAACTTGTTGAACGCCGCTGCACATGACACATCCGCATCCGTAGCGGGCTTTGTAATCACTCCTGTGGACCAAGGCACTTCACGCGACTTGAAATGTTGTGGAGCATTACGTGAGTTGGACGTCGCAGTCTCACTGCCCTGCAGCGGTTCGCCGGTATTGCAGCTAAGACAGCCGCCTCGTCCTGCGAGCAGGCGTGACAAGTCCAGCCTTATCGAATCGTTTGCACGCCAACCGTTGTCCCCCCCAGCGATCAACGGGCGTGCCCCAACGAGCATGTTCTTTTCGCTACCTTGACGCAATATTTTGTCCATAACAGTCGCCCCGGCGAGCGAACCGAGCGGAGACGTCCAATCAATCACATTTTTGTTTCTCAAGTCCACTGCTTGTAACTGCGGTAACTGAGCGCGCGCGATGTGTGTGACACCGCTGAACAAAGCTGCGTCACTCAGCGCTTTCGAAGTGGCAGGGTGAAGACCGGCAAGTTCAAGCGGTGCCCCTGATGGGACAACCGGTGCGGGTCGTATCGGGACTGCCGCGTTTTGGCGGAGGAGTCGCCGAAATTGCTCATCGCTCTTCGGCTTTGCGCCCTGCAGCACCTTTCCAACACTACTGGCTTTCATCTGTTGAAGATCAAGCACTAGGTCGCCCATTTTTTCGATGATGCGAGTTTGCGCATTTGTGTCAATCACTCCCGCCACCTGCAATTTTTCGGCGACTGCCTTACCTGCGAAGCTCTGCGCTTGGTCTCGCTGCTTCCCAGCGATGGTCGGATCGCAGGAGAGCACCTCAAACGCGTCCTGCGCGTGCGATTGCAACGTGCCTAGGGCTGCAGACACAACCAATGCGAACACAAACGATTCACTGCGCACGCGTTTAAAGTTAGTGAAATTCAATGTTTGTCCTTGACGCTCATCTCGAACGAAGTGTTTGACACTGGCGGCGACCCAGGATGAGAGGTGGATCGCAGCGATAACCGCTTTGCGGCGAAGGTACCGAAAATTGCCAGCACTTGCCGACCTTCAGCAAGCAGAAAAATCGCGCCACGTCCGCAAACACGATGGTTGTCGTTTCAATGTGCAGTTCAGCGTCGAAGGACGGTGCCGCCACGATTGCCCCAGAGTGATATTTCTTATCTGCTTTGGAGAATAGCGAATGCTGTGCGGAATGGGTAGGGTTTTGTGCCGCGCGCTCGGTCGTTGCGTACGCCAGCGGTAGCAACCCATGGTTTCTGCCACAGATTTGTCTGGCGGCGGGTTGAAGCGATGGCGTGAACATGGACGTGACAGTAGCTAATCCTGCGCCATTTGTGCCCTACCTGTTTAGGTGGGAGTTGCGATTGGGGATCGTATTTTTTTGCGGTTACTGGTGCGTGGTTTGGGTGGCCGTAATTGGTTGCGGATGGTGGGCGGGGATCGCTCCCAGAGGCGCTGCTACAGTCACGTTCTGCAGAAATGCCCAACAGCTTTTCGCTGTAAGCGCCGTTCTAGTTGGGTTAAATTACTATTTTTATCGCTTGTTGACTAGCCGGTTAAATCAGCGATAAGCCCAATTACACTGGTCGTTTCAAGGAAAAGCTGTTAACACAAAAGTATGGCGGAGGTTAACAAGCTTCGTCGTTCGATGGCAGTTTCAAACGACGCCCTCCCCGTGAGCTACAATGTAGCTCAACTTTATGGGGAATGAACATGTCTGCGAACGCTGTGGTCCGCGCCAGAATTGATGAAAGCATTAAGGAAGAAGCGACGTTGGTGTTGGCTGCGATGGGCCTGACGGTGTCTGACGCCTTCCGCATCATGCTGACCCGTGTGGCCCGAGAAAAGGCGCTGCCGTTTGAGCCGTTGGTGCCGAACGCCGTCACCATTAAGGCCATGAAAGAAGCCCGCCGAGGGGGACTGAAGTCGTTTGCGACTGTGGATGCGCTGATGGCAGATTTGAATGCGGACGATTGAGGCTACTGGCCAATTCAAACGAGACTTCAAACGCGAAGCCAAAGGCACGCATCGCGTCGTACTTGCGCACGACTTTGCCGAAATCCTCAAACGCTTGGCTGAGGATTTGCCATTGGCCGCGAAATGTTGTGATCACGCGCTCACGGGGGAGTGGAAAGATCATCGAGATTGTCACGTCAAGCCTGATCTGGTTTTGATCTATCGAAAACAGGCCGCCGAAGTACTGCAACTGGTGCGTTTGGGGTCGCACAGTGAGCTAGATCTTTAGGCTTCCTCTGTCCTAGCCAGTGGCAGCCTCGGGCTACCGTGCTTCGTAGCAACAGCCGGGAATCCGGAAAGTGCGCAAATGAGTCTGTATCTGGATTTGATCACCCCAAATCCTACGCCGCCAATTCCGCCAGCCAAGCCCCCGCGCGGCGCACGGCGATGCTGCCCTGCTCAAACTCTTGCCTGAGTTGATGCACGATTTGCACAGCCTGCACCGCTGCCGCCCCTAGCGAGGGCCGAGCTTGCGCAAATTGTGCTGCCATGCGGTGCAGGTAGGCGCTTGGCGTGGTGTGGCTGGTTTTGACTTCTATGAGGTGGGTGACTTGATCATCCAGCGTGAGGACGAAGTCGATTTCATGGCCTTCTTTGTCGCGGATGGTGTGCAGGCTGCGAGTTTCGGCTTGCGTGTCCTGCGCGAATTGGGTGGCCTTGAGCAGCATGCAGGCCACGGCGTTTTCGAGCTTGGCACCGTCGTCGCCAAGCACCAGGCCAGTGTCGTGGAAATAGATTTTTGGCTCTTTCAGCAGCGATCGTGCGACGTCGCGATGCCAGGGCGTGACGCGAAAGACGATGCGCAGCGCCTCGAGTATGTCGAGGTATCGTTTGGCGGTGTTCGGCGTGATTTGCGGCGAAAGGGCCGGGCCGCTCAACTTGATCGGCGACCCGACACGCTCACGCAGCAGTTGCACAAAGAGCTGCATGGATTTGATCTCATGCACACGCGAAAACTCGACCACGTCTTCGCGAATCAGGTCGGACGAATACTGCTGGCGCCAGCGCCGTGCGGCAACGTCTTGGCGGCGGCGACGACAAGGCAGTCCGCTTTACGCTGTAGCTGCATCGAGGCTTCGTTTATTGGGGTGAGGGTGAGGCTGCGGCATGGCATGCGACAATTCAAGCCCGGCCAACACCAGTTGTAAAGTAGTACCCGATGACCGCCACAACCTCCCCGCCCGTAACCGACACAGCCGCTCGCGCCATTGCGCAGCGCGACCTCGCTGCCATGCCCGCCAGCGAGCGCGTGCGCGGTCGCATCAAGGCGTCCGGCAAGCGCTTCCATGCCAATGACAACATCAGTGAGTTCATTCGGACTGGCGAGGTTGATGAGTTGCAGTCTGAGGTTGAGTCGAAAATGCGCGAGGTGCTCAAAAGCCTCGTGATTGATACCGAGAGCGACCACAACACGCATGACACGGCAAAGCGTGTGGCGAAGATGTTTCTGAACGAGGTGTTCCGTGGGCGCTACACGCAGCAGCCACCAGTGACTGAGTTTCCCAATGTGGAGCATCTGAACGAATTGATGATCGTGGGGCCGATCACGATTCGCTCGGCTTGCTCGCATCACTTGTGTCCGATCATGGGGCGCATCTGGGTGGGCGTGATGCCGAACCAGCATTCCAATTTGATCGGTTTGTCGAAATATGCGCGGCTGGCGGATTGGGTGATGAGTCGCCCGCAGATTCAGGAAGAAGCGGTGACGCAGCTTGCGAACCTGTTGCAGGACAAAATTCAGCCGGATGGTCTCGCTCTGGTGATGGAGGCTGATCACTTTTGCATGCAGTGGCGCGGCGTGAAGGACGTGAATTCGAAAATGATAAACAGCGTGATGCGTGGCTCGTTTCTGAAAGACCCGAATTTGCGTCGTGAATTTTTGGCCCTTGTTGACAACCGGAAAGCTTGAGCATGTTAGTTCGCCTTACCTACACGAGCCGCGCGACGGAGGCCTTGACCCCGGCCGCTATGGATTTGATTCTGGCGTCATCGCGGAAAAACAATCCGTCGAACGGCATTACTGGCGTGCTTTGCACGAACAACTACATTTTTTTGCAGATGCTCGAAGGCGGTCGCAAAGAGGTGAACGAAACGTACAACCGCATTGCAGCAGACAAGCGTCATCAGGACGTGCAAATTCTCAATTTCGAGGAGATCACGGAGCGCAAATTTGCGGTGTGGTCAATGGGCAAGGTCAGCTTTGATCGCGTGAATATGGCGATTTTGCTGAAGCACTCGGCTAAACCTGTGCTGGACCCATATGCCGTGTCGGGCAGGGTGTCGGTGGCGCTGCTAGAGGATTTGATGGCGAACGCTAGTATTTCTTCCTGTTGATCGCACGTTAAAGGCGCAACAAAAAAGCCCGATCTGTGTCGGGCTTTTTTGTGCTCGCAGGTGAGCGTTGCGACGCGTTACGCCGCTTTGTCCTCGCCCTGTTCGGCGTCAACCAACTCGTCGCGGCGGCGATTTCGGAGCGCGTAGACACCCCAAAGCATGGTTGACAGCGATACGCCGCCCAAGCCGATGGCGGACAACGTGGGCACGCCGACCGTGGGCGGTACAACGAAGACGGGTGGCGGAACACCAATGACGGGAGGCGTGACGACTGCCCCGCCAGGCAAATCAAAGACAGCGCCGATCAGGCTGACGCAATCGGAAGCCTCGGGGCTCGACGTCAAATTGAGCGTATTCGCACCGGGCACCATTGCCGACGTGATCGCCGCGCTGAAATGATCCCACAAACCGCCGTTGGTCACCGTACTGCCGGGCGCTAGCGGTAGGCTGGCCCCTTGGAACAGCGGATAGGTGAATCCAGTGCCGTTGATACTTAATGTGTTGGTGCCGGATTCGCCGAAATTCTGTCCGTCAGAAACAATGATGCCCAAGTTGACGACGCCCGACGTGTAATTGATGCCACCGAGCGATGCACTCCACCCGGCCGCGTCAAAACTGTTGGCCTGATTTGAATCATTGCCTAAAAATACGGCGACGTCGCGATTGTTGGCGGCGTTGCCGTCATTGAAAAAGATCAGCAACGAAGCGCCATTCGGGTCGAACGTTCCGGCGGTGCGCATATTTGTCAACGCGTAAGTGCCATTGCCGGTGACTTGCGCCGTCACGTCGGCCTGAAACGCCTGCGATGAGGCTTGCGACCAGCAATTGTCACTACTGAGACCAACATTAGTGCCCGCGACGGTAGTGCCGCCGATCGTGGCACTGCGCGATATTGCGCTGGCCGTTGTGGCGAGGCCGTGCCAGACAAGTAGCGCCTTCGTGATGGTACCCGTCACGCCGGCGACTGTAATGGTGCCGGTACCGGTTCCACGCAGTCCTGATATTCCGAACAAGGCGTAGTCAGTTGAGGCAACGAAAGCCTGCGGCGTGAGCTGATTAGAAAACGACGGTACCGCCAGCGACGCCGCCAACGCAACAGCGATCACATTGCGGGTTATGCGCCCATTTCCCTTAAAACTTGACTTCATCTTGCATCCATTTTTCATGTTGATTTCAGACAAAACAAAAAACTTAATATTTCTTTGCCCCTCGAAAGCAGATGCAGGGGTCAAGTGGCTACAACTAGTTGCACATCACCCGATATTGTTGGCTGTGGCAACCCTCAGAGCCTAAGATAAATACTATACGCCTTGACTGACACGACGTAAACATACTTGGCGTTACGCGAAGTTACACATTTGCGAAAAACATACAGTGTATGCAGAGGCAATAGCAGCGACTAAGACTTCTTGCCTTCGGTTTTCATCGACTCAAGTTTGGCGATGTCGATCTTGCTGATGAGGGATTTGACGTCGTTCATTTCGAGGCCCTGGGCCTCAACGTCCACCATAAAGCGATTGCCAACCACCATTTTCACCGAGCCGCGCTGCCCCGATTTACTCCATTTTTCATGCAGCTTGCGACCGCCGACGGTCGAGGTCTTTTCGTAGCCGTCGCCCGTCTCTTTGTCGACTTCGATGTTCATCCACATATTGGCGAGCGCGAACGGGCCCGACAACGAACCGGGATCGGTGATCTCAAAGCGCACTCGCTTGTTGCCATCGGCGGTGCGGAACGACTGTTTCGCCTCGGACACGGCGATGCCGAACGCGTTGTTCTTTTCACCGGAGCTTTCGCCCTTATCGAATCCGGCGAGCTCCTGAGGCAGTGCCTCTTTGAGCTTGCGGAAATCGACGGGCTCGAAGCTTCCTGCCCCCGCCGCGCCAGCTGCCGCACCCGCGACTCCGCCAAGCGCTTTCATCATGTCGCCGACAGCGGCGCCAACATCCTGCCCGCCCTTGGCGACGCCGGATTCCATGCGCTTGCCAGCGGCTTCGATTTCCTTGGCCGCTTGCTCGAGCTTTTTCATGGACTCTTCGCGAGCGACCTGCTCCGGGCTGGGCCCGCAGGCGGTGAGCAGCGCGGCTAGGCCGAGCGTAACAAAAAGGCGAACGCGAGAGAAAGTGTTCTTTGTCATCTTGATGGTGTGAGCTAGGGAATCACGGGTGAAGACGTAATTGCAGGCGATACTGCGACACATGTTCAGCGATCAGCCAATCGCAACCGTGGGAGCAGCTGTGCCGCGACCATCTCACGCCACGCAACATGGGTCGCGGCAGAGCCGCTCCTACAAAACCGGGTTGAAGCGCCTGCTTAGGCCGTGCCGCCTACCGTCAAACCCTCAATGCGCAGCGTCGGCTGACCGATCCCCACCGGCACGCTCTGGCCTTCTTTGCCACATACGCCGATGCCTTCGTCCAACGCCATGTCGTTGCCAATCATGGTGATTTTGGTGAGGGCGTCGGGGCCGTTGCCGATGAGGGTTGCGCCCTTGATCGGATACATCAGTTTGCCGTTTTCGACCTTCCAGGCTTCGTCCATGGTGAAGACGAATTTGCCGTTGGTGATGTCAACCTGACCGCCGCCGAAGTTCACGGCGTAAATGCCGTTCTCAACGCTCTCGATAATTTCCCGCGGGTCGCGATCACCGCCCAGCATGTAGGTGTTGGTCATGCGCGGCATTGGCAGATGTGCATAGCTTTCGCGACGGCCATTTCCGGTGGATGCTGAGCCCATCAGTCGCGCGTTCATCGTGTCCTGAATGTAGCCCTTCAAAATGCCGTCTTCGATCAGCACGGTCGCGTTGGTCGGCGTACCCTCGTCATCCACGGTCAGCGAGCCACGGCGATCTTTCAGCGTGCCGTCGTCGAGCACGGTGACACCCTTGGCCGCCACGCGCTCGCCGATGCGACCGCTGAACGCCGATGAACCCTTGCGGTTGAAATCGCCTTCAAGCCCGTGGCCCACAGCCTCATGCAGCAAAACGCCAGGCCAGCCGGGGCCGCAGACGACAGGCATGATGCCTGCGGGCGCGGGCCGCGCGTCGAGATTAATGAGCGCCATGTCCACGGCCTCGTGCGCACGCTTGGTGATGAACGCGACATCCATGTGCTCGAAGCCGTAGCGACCGCCACCGCCAGAGCGGCCCTGCTCTCGCTTGCCGTTATGCTCAACAATCGCTGTGACATTCAATCGGCAGAGCGGGCGCACGTCGGAGGCCACGACGCCGTCGCTTCGCATCACGAGCATCACAACGTGTTCGCAGGCGAGATTCACCATCACTTGCGTGACGCGCGGGTCGCGGGCGCGGGCGATGGCTTCGGTCTCGCGCAGCAATGCAATTTTTGCGTCATCGCTGATTGAGGCGAGCGGATCGGCTGCGGTGTAGAGCGTGGGCGCGACGCGTCCGGCGTTGACCGCGACCGACGCGCTTTGCCCGGCGCGACCGATGGCAGCGACGGTGTCAACAGCCTTGGAGATTGATGCGAGACCTATGTCGCCGGAGTAGGCAAACGCCGTTTGCTCGCCGTTGACTGCACGAACGCCAACGCCAGATTCAATCGAAAAACTACCGCTTTTGACGATGGATTCTTCGAGCGACCACGATTCGCTTTTGTGATGCTCGAAGTACAAGTCGGCGAACTCGACACCGCGAGAGGTCAGGCCGCCCAGCGTGCTGGCGAGTTGATCGAGCGAGAGATGAGCGGGCGTTAGAAGGAGCGATTGAGCGGTGGCGAGCGAAGAGGACATCGAAGCGGGCATGTATGGACTGCAAAGCGTTGAAACGGGCTGATGAGGGTAGCACAGCGCTCGGTTCGCGCAAGCGTTGCGTTGGCTGGGGAAACGCTGAATAAATGCCCTTTCTAGCCATACCTTTGGTGCCCGGTATCCACGCCCCCGGCCTCCACCGGTATCCACGCCCCCGGCCTCCACCAATGGGATGGACTCCTCCCCCCTCAACGGCATCAAAGTGCCACACTGGAGGTTTCGCAGAAACTAACCAGCCAACGAGAGAAGGAGTCCGAGATGAAGATTAGCCGAATTGGGATGGATATTGCAAAGAATGTGTTTCAACTGCACGGGGTGGATAGCCACGAGCAGAGCGTGCTCAAGAAAAAACTCAAGCGCAGCGAAGTATTGGCTTACTTTCGAAGCCTGGAGGCTTGCAAAGTGGGGATCGAAGCCTGCGGTGGCGCACACCACTGGGCACGCTCGCTCGTGGCGATGGGCCACAGCGTGGTCTTGATCGCGCCGCAGTTTGTCAAACCCTATGTCAAGACCAACAAGAACGACGCTGCCGACGCCTGCGCGATCTGTGAAGCGATGAGCCGACCGGGGATGCGTTTTGTTCCAATCAAGAGTGTGGCACAGCAAGACATACAAGCCGTTCACCGAGTTCGCAGCGAGCTGGTGAAACAAAGAACGGCCAAAGGCAACCAGATACGCGGCCTGCTCGCTGAATACGGCTTGGTGGTGCACAAGCGCATCGAATGTCTGCGCGTGGCGTTGCCTGAGCTCTTGGAGGACGCTGAGAACGGCCTCACCGGCGAGTTTCGTGCCCTGCTCGACGGGCTACGTCTTGATCTGGTCAAGCTAGACGAGCGGGTCGGCGAGATGGATGACCAGATCGCCCAGAGCTGTCGCGGCAGCGAAGCGGCCAAGCGGCTTCAGCAAATACCGGGGATCGGGCCGGTCACCGCCAGTGCGCTCATTGCGGCGGTAGGCGACGGCCGCGGCTTCAAGCGCGGTCGCGACATGGCCGCCTTTCTCGGGCTGGTGCCGCGGCAGCACTCAAGCGGGGGCAAAGACAAGCTGCTGGGCATCAGCAAACGCGGCGACAGCTACCTGCGCACGCTCTTGATTCACGGGGCCCGCTCGGTGCAGCGGGTGGCCGCCCACAAGACCGACCCGAGAAGTCGCTGGTTAAACGCCGTGTCGGCCAGACGACACAAGAACATCGCCGCCGTAGCGCTGGCCAACAAGAACGCGCGCATGGCGTGGGCGCTGCTGGCCAAAGGCGAGGCCTATCGAGCCGATAAGCAACACCGGCAACAGCCCTCAGAGCACGCCGCCAGCGCCAGCCCCGTGTTATCCACCGCGGCGCATGGGGCCCTGGCGTGAGAGGCGCCGCCCATGCGCCGCCGTGGATAACACTCGCGTGGTGGCTGTTGTAGCCCTCCCGCGATAGGCGTAGTCCGTCGTCCACATCTACCCCCTTTTTTTTAGTCCGCCACGATTGCGAAGCAATTGACGTTCATGGCAAACC
>JANXUB010000099.1 GCA_025352105.1 Burkholderiales bacterium
ATCAGCTTCTCGCCCAGAAAATCATGTTCAACGCGGTCGGTGGCAGTCGTAGTCATCGCAATCACAGTACAAAATGGAATAGCTGAACTGTAGACGCGATTAAGCGCCAGGCCAGTGCTATTTCTGGATGTGTCTATGCGCCATCGCGATAACGTCCTGCCAGCGGCGGGCCGGGTCACGACTCCATTACACGCCTACCCGCCCAAAACTTCCCAGCGTGCCATCGCGGTCGTTACCAGCTCGTCCAACTCACTGACGCGTTTCGCCAGCGTGGTCGCACGCTTGGGATCGGTTTGAAAGATCGAGCCTTCACCGAGCAAGGCGTTGATCTCGGTTTGCTCCTTTTCCAGCGCTTCGATTTTGGCGGGCAGGCCGTCGAGTTCGCGCTGATCCTTGTAGTTGAGCTTGGCTTTTGCTGCGGACGCAACCACGGCGGCGGGTTTGTCAGGCTTGGGGGCCTTAGCTGTCGTAGCGTCAATCAAAGCTTGTGACGACGCTAGCCCGAACGGCGATGTGCTCGTCGACTTCACCGAAGGTTCGGCGGGCGAACCGGTGTTTTGCGCCGCATTTTGCTGTTCCGCCAGAGACGCCATCAATTTCGATTGCGCCTGCCAATCGGTAATTCCGCCTTCATATTCGCGCCACAAACCATTGCCTTCAGCGACGAGGCAACTCGTGACCACGTTGTCGAGAAAGCGCCGGTCATGGCTCACGATGAAGACGGTGCCTTCGTAGTTGGCGAGCTTTTCCTCCAGCAACTCCAGCGTGTCGATATCGAGATCGTTGGTCGGCTCATCGAGCACCAGGACGTTGGCTTCTTTCGCAAAATGCCGCGCGAGCAGCAGGCGATTTCGCTCACCGCCGGAGAGCATTTTTACCTGCGCGTTGGCGCGCGCGGGCGAGAACAAAAAATCCTGCAAATACGTCATGACATGAACGCGGCGATCACCCACTTCAATCCAGTCGCTGCCCGGTGCGATGAATTCGGCGAGCGTGGCTTCTTCGTTTAGGCCGTCGCGCAGCTGGTCGAAGTACGCGACCTGCATTTTTGCGCCAGTGCGGATCTTGCCGCTGTCGGGTTGCAGCTCGCCCAGGATCAGCTTCAGCAGTGTCGTTTTGCCGATGCCGTTGGGGCCGACGAGTCCGATCTTGTCACCACGCAAAATGGTGCTCGTGAAATCCTTCACGATGACATTTTTGCCGAAAGATTTGCTCACATCCGTCAGCTCGGCGATGATCTTGCCGGATTGCGCGCCGCTGGTGATTTCGAGCTTGACTCGACCGAGCGAATCGCGACGCTTTTCGCGGGTGTCACGTAGCGCCTCTAGTCGGCGCACACGGCCTTCGTTACGGGTGCGGCGCGCTTCCACGCCTTTGCGAATCCACACCTCTTCCTGCGCGAGGAATTTATCGAATTTGGCGTTGACGGTTGCTTCAAATTCAAGCTGCGCGGCTTTCTGCGTTTCGTACGCTGAATAGTTGCCGGGAAAGCCCGTGAGTTTGCCGCGATCGAGCTCGACGATTCGGGTGACAACGTTATCCAGAAACGTGCGGTCATGACTGATGATGACCGCACTTCCCTTAAAGCTTTGCAGCATCGTTTCCAGCCACGCAATCGCCGCAAGATCGAGGTGGTTGGTGGGCTCATCGAGTAGCAGCACATCGGGTGCGCCGACCAGCGCCTGCGCAATCGAAACACGCTTTTTCAGGCCGCCAGAGAGCGTTGACACCAGCGTGTCGGCGTTCAGGCTCAATTGCGACAGCGTGGTCGCGACCTTTGACTCCCAAGCCCAACCGTCAAGCTCGTCGATTTCGTGCTGCATGTTGGAGAGCGTGTGTTCGTCGCCGCCCTCCACCGCCAGTTTTTCGTATTCGTCGCGCAGTTCGCGAGCGCGCGACACGCCGTTTGAAACCGCCTCGAATACCGTGGTGTTTAAAGCAAAAATCGGCTCCTGCGGAACCGTCGTAATGCGCACACCGCCTTGCAGCGCCATCGCGCCGTCATCAAGCACCTGCGTGCGTGCCAGCACTTTCAGAAGCGAGCTTTTGCCAGCGCCGTTGCGGCCAATTAGGCCGATCCGTTCACGCGTTTCAATTGCAAAGTCCGCTCCGTTAAGGAGCGGGGCGAGACCGAAGGCGAGGTGAGCGTTTTGTAGGGTGAGTAAAGCCATGTGTGTATTGTATTGGGCAGGTGTATAGCTTTTCTGTGCAACGCTTATTTAATATGGGCTAGCGTCAAATTATTGCTATAGTCGACTATCGCCATTTATTGCGCTTAGCCCCAATCAAACGGTTATTTCCGCCATAAGCCATACCTCCGGATCACTACTCGAAAGCGCTGGTTTTCACGCGCTGCAACTCGCGAATGCGCTGCTATCATGCCTCGATGACATGTCGGCCGTGTGAGGACACGGAAGGGCACGGAAGGGCCTGCGCACCTCGCTAACGAGGGGCTGCATGCTCACCCGATGCACACCGGCGCAATATTCAGCGACACAAAAGAAGGAGGCCCCCATGGATCAACCGTGGCTTAAAAATTACCCCAAAGGCGTACCGGCAACGATCAAGTACGATCAGTACGCCTCGATTGTGCAATTGCTCGAAGAGAGCTATCAAAAATACGCCACGCGCGCAGCATTCACTTGCATGGGCAAGACGTTGACCTACGGCGAAGTAGACGCCTTCTCCCGCGCCCTCGGCGCGTACTTGCAAAGTCTCGGAATGCAACAGGGCGACCGCGTCGCGCTCATGATGCCCAACGTGTTGCAGTACCCGGTGGCGGTGGCCGCAGTGCTTCGCGCCGGTTTCGTCGCGGTGAACGTGAATCCGCTGTACACGCCGCGTGAGCTTGAGCATCAGTTGAAGGACTCGGGCTCGAAGGCCATCATCATCCTTGAAAACTTCGCCGCGACGCTGCAACAGGTGCTCGACAAAACACCCGTCAAGCACGTCATCGTCGCCGCGATGGGCGACATGTTCGGCCTTATCAAAGGCGCGCTCGTCAACTATGTGGTGCGTAGCAAGAAGAAGATGGTGCCTGCATTTTCGCTGCCTACCGCAGTGAAATTCAACGACGCGATGGCAAAGGGAAAGCCACTCGCGCTGTCGCCATCAAAGGCCAAATTCGACGACCCCGCCGTGCTGCAATACACCGGCGGCACGACGGGCGTATCGAAGGGCGCGACGCTGCTTCATCGCAATATCATCGCCAACGTATTGCAAAGCGAAGCATGGATGCAGCCTGCGCTGAACAATCCAAAGAAGTCGAAACCGCCTGAGCAGTTGAACACCGTGTGCGCGCTGCCGCTGTATCACATCTTCGCGTTCACGATTTGCTACCTTTTGGTGACGCGCACCGGTGGCCACGCGATTCTGATCCCGAATCCGCGCGATATTCCGGGCACGATCAAAGCACTCAAAGGCATTGAACTGCACATGTTCCCTGCGGTCAACACGCTCTACAACGCGCTGGTCAACGACCCGACGTTTGCCGAGCTGGACACCAAGAATTTGCGCGTCTCCAACGGTGGCGGCATGGCGGTACAGAAGGCTGTCGCCGAGAAGTGGTTGGCCGCAACGGGCTGCCCGATTGTCGAAGGCTATGGCTTGTCAGAGACCTCCCCATCGGCCACCTGCAACCCGACTGATTCCGAAGCTTATTCGGGCACCATCGGCATGCCGCTGCCATCGACGGATGTGGTGCTGCGCGATGATGACAACAATCCCGTGGCGATTGGCATGCCAGGCGAAATTTGCATCAAGGGCCCGCAAGTGATGGCGGGCTACTGGCAGCGTCCTGAAGAAACCGCCAACGTGTTCAGCAGCGACGGATTCTTCAAGTCCGGCGACATCGGCGTGATGGATGAGCGCGGTTACTTCAAGATCGTGGATCGCAAGAAAGACATGGTGCTCGTTTCCGGGTTTAACGTGTATCCGAATGAGGTTGAAGACGTCGTCGCCAGCTGCCCAGGCGTCATGGAATGCGCCGTGATCGGCGTGCCGGACGAGAAATCAGGCGAGGCGGTGAAAGTATTTATCGTCAAGAAAGACCCGAACCTGACTGAGCAGACCGTGCGCGACTACTGCGAGGCCAATCTGGCGGGCTACAAAAAGCCGAAATACGTGGTCTTCCGCGCCGATCTGCCGAAAACCCCGGTGGGCAAAATTCTGCGACGCGAGTTGCGGGATATGGACAAAAAGGCAGCGTAACCGTTTCTGCCCTTGCGAAAACGGCCCTTCGGGGCCGTTTTTCATCTCGTTCTGCGCTTGTGGGAGCGATTTCACCGCGATTTTTCGTGTGCAACCCATCGCGGTGAAACCGCTCCCACACTGCGGATCACCTACGTTGGGTCCTGAAAGCTCTTCGCCCGATACGTCAATACCAGCGTGTCTCTCACGCCTCCCGGCCCGTCTGGCTGAATCGGCGTCGTTTCGTGAATCACGCGTGCATCGTCTAGCAATAGCACCGACCACGGCTCGGTTAACGTGAAGCGCACACCGCTCGTGCCATGCGCATCGAACACGCGCGTTTCGCCGCCCTTAACGCCATGGCGATTCACCAGAATGACGGCAACGTAATCCACGCCGTCGCGGTGCGCGCCTTCAGGTGTCGGCCTACCGATTCCTTCGGCGGTATCGATGCGAAACTGATGCGCTTCGATAAACCACTGGGCCTCGGCACTCAAAACCGCAAAAGTCGCGCCCAACCCCGAGAGCAAACCGCGCCAAGCTGCGTCGTCACAAACAGCCGGCGCGATGGGCGCAAACATGCGCTCAATGCCGCCGTGCAAGGCGTTGTAATCAACCGGCTGCCAGTGCGCCCGATGCGTCACCTGTGTCAGCTCGCCGGTCGCCATCGTCTGCACAAAACTGCTGTGGCGACGTGAACGATACTTGCCGCCGTCTTTCAAATAGGCGTCGCGCGGCAAATCGTTCCACGTTGAAGCGAGCGGCAGCAGCAGGGCCGCATCAGCCACGCCAAAACATGCTTCGACGTGCCGTGGCGACACGAGACAAAAGCCACGCGTCTGCATTTCTTGCACAATGGCGTCTCTGGTCTCAGCCGCTCGCATCATTACTCCTCATTTTGGTAACCAAGTGACTCATTTTTCCGCCAACATTAATCGCATCGCGCTGTTGCGCAACAGCCGCGACAATGGCCTGCCTGATTTGCTGCATGCCGCCAAAACCATTCTCGACGCCGGTGCCGACGGCATCACCGTGCATCCACGTCCGGACGAGCGACACATTCGCATGGACGACATCGCGCCACTCGCGGCACTCCTCGCGCGCTACCCTGATCGCGAATTCAATATCGAGGGCAACCCACACCACAATTTGATGTCGATTGTAGAAGCCGCGCTGCCGCACCAGGCGACCTTTGTCCCCGACGCGGTCGGCGTGAGCACGTCGAACCGGGGCTTCGCTGCGGGGGCTGAGATGAGCGCGGTACAACCGCTGATCGCACGGCTTAAGGCCAAAGGCGTTCGTGTGAGCGTGTTTGTCGATGCTGAGCTGTCAGCCGTCGACGCCGCACACGCGGCCGGGGCGGATCGTGTTGAGTTGTACACGGAGCCCTATGCAGTGGCTTTTGCAGCAGGCGGTTCGAGTGGAGCGAACGACGCGTTGCAAAAATTCGTGCGAGCAGCGGCGCGAGCCAGAGCGCTCGG
>JANXUB010000126.1 GCA_025352105.1 Burkholderiales bacterium
GTTTGCTCGCACCAGTCCCAATGCACTTCAGGCATGTAGAGCAGCGGCGAGCCCGTGAAGTTGCGGCGCAGTTGTGAGCAGTTACCGGCCTCGCGCACGAGATCGAGTTCATCATGCAAATACTTGTCGAATTCGGCGACCACTTCGCGCGGCTTGAGGCGGCGACCATCGGCGCTAAACCGCTCCACCCAGCCCGCAAGCACACGCAAAATTGCGAGATCGCTCTCGATGACGGGCTTGATATTCGGGCGCAATATTTTGATGGCGACATCGCGACTCTCAAACGCGTCACCGGCCTTCAGCTGGATCGTGCCGAAATGCACCTGCGCGACGCTGGCGCTGGCAATCGGCGTCCAGTCAAAGCTCGCGAACACCTGATCAACCGGGCGACCATAGGCTTTTTCCAGCACTTTTTTTACTTCTTCAGCCGGAAATGGTGGCACCCGATCCTGCAATAACGACAACTCGCTCGCGATGTCCGGCGGGATCAAATCAGGCCGAGTCGACAGCACCTGCCCGAACTTGACGAAGCAGGGCCCCAGCGACTCAAGCGCCAGACGCAGTCGCTCACCGCGCTGCGCTGCGTGTTTACGTGAACCGACCAGTTTGCCTAGGCCACGCAGCAGCGGATTGGGAGAGTCAGTGAGTACGAATTCGTCGAGCCCATATCGGTGGAAAACGCTGACGATTTTGGCAAGACGAAATAAACGCATGCCATGATTCTAAGAGGCGTCAGCGTATGTGTTGTCTACCGTCACTTGCGCAAAAACAGGTAGTCCATCATGAGCGCCTGGAATGAGCGTCTCGATGTTCTCGACGGATGTCTACGCAGTCGACCCATTGTTTGACTTAGCCCCGGTGTCGCTTTGCGGCTCGTGTCGCTCCCAAAGGAGCCGCTGACCCGCTGGCAAATGTGGATATTCGCCTTTTGCCTAAAATCAGTTCGTTGTACCTCCTTGGCTCGCCTCATCCGCGAGCGCTTCCATGCCCGATCCCTCCACGCCGATTTTCTGGCAATTTTCCCTTTCGACGATCAACGCCATCGTGTGGGTCGTGCTGTTGCTGCTTGGGCTCTTCATGGGGCTCAAGATGCGCTGGGGGCGGCTCGTCGCGATTACGGCATTTTTAACGCTTGATCTGATTGCGTTCGGTGCGTTCGTGCGACTCACCGACAGCGGCCTGGGTTGCCCGGATTGGCCGGGCTGTTATGGACAGCTTTTGCCCGCGCAGGCCAGCGCGCAAATCAATCAGGCGATGGCAGAACAGGGCGCACACGGCCCCGTGAACCACGTCAAAGCGTGGATCGAGATGCTGCATCGTTACGTGGCGTCGTTCATCGGCGTGCTGATTCTGGTGATGTTCGTGCGCGCACTCATCGGCAAATTTCGCGCCGGAAATGCCTCGTGGCTGCGCGCGGCGAACGAATTTGGATCGTCGAGTGTCGGCGTGGCGTGGCCGCTCTTGTTGCTCGTCGTGGTGAGCTTGCAGGGCTTGTTTGGCAAGTGGACGGTGACGATGAAGCTCATGCCCATCGTGGTGACCACGCATTTGATGGGCGGCATGCTGCTGTTTGCGCTGTTGATCTGGTTCTGGATGCGCGAACGGCAGCGCGCGGGCGAGACGCGTGCGATGACGATCACGGTGTCGGGCAGCGTGAAGCTGATCGTCTGGATCGCGCTCATCACGCTGGCGGGGCAAATTTTTCTCGGTGGCTGGGTCAGCACCAATTACGCGGTGATGGCGTGCGGCGATTTTCCTGGCTGCAACGGCGCGGGCCAATTGATGCCCGCCGTGTCGTGGAATGAGGGCTTCACGCTCTTCCGCGCACTTGGACGCAACCCTGACGGCAGCTTCCTCTCAATCCACGGCCTGCGCGCGATTCATTGGGCGCATCGCATCGGTGCACTGGTCACGACCGTCGTGGTGATCGCGGCGGCGGTCATGCTGCTGCGTGCGCATCAAGCGCTGCGGCGACAGGCGCTGTGGATCAAGGTGGCTTTGCTGCTGCAAATTGTGATCGGCATTAGCACTGTGCTGTTTGCGCAGCCGATTGCACTCGCCGTCGCACACAACTTCGTGGCTGCGGTCTTGCTGGCGACGCTGGTCATTGCCGCGTATCGCGTCAGCGGCCCGACGGCACACGCTCAATTTGCCGTGTCAACCACGCTTCGTAAGCAAAAGTAACTTTAGGCATTCGCGGGTTTTCGAGGTCAACGGCCCCGCGCGGCTGCCCGTTTTGATCGGTATTAAGCGGTAAACATTTTGAAACAGGAGACGTCCATCAGAAAACCATCAGCCTCTTTGATCGCCGTCGCGCTCGCCAGTGCTGCGTTGGCGGTCGCGCTGTCGGGCTGCGCCGTCGCCGTACGCGGCCCGGTGCCTCTGGTTCCGCTGGTTTATGTGGATCGCCCGCCGCCTGCCGCTTACAACGAAGTGGTCACCGTCGCCCCCGGCCCCGGTTACGTCTGGATCGGCGGCTACTACGGCTGGAGCGGACGCGATTACCTCTGGAATCGCGGCTACTGGTCGCTGCCCGTGCGTGGTTACACCCGCTGGAATCCCGGCTACTGGCATCGCGACGGTCGCGGACACTACTGGGTGGCTGGACATTGGCGCTAGCAGCTTATTGCTGAAACGACCAATAGTATTGGGCTGAAAGCATTTAATCGCGTCAGTCGACTTTTGATGAATACTGCCACTAGCCCAAGTAGAACGGCAATTTGACGGAAAAGCTGATTGTGTCAGTCGACGCTAATTCATCGAATGCAACCCAACGCGGTTGCCTTCGATATCCAGAAAATGCGCGAAATAGCCCATGCCTTCGGCGATCAGGGTTTTCGGCGTGAGAATCTTTCCACCCGCTGCCTCGACGCGCCCGAGCACCACCGCCAGATCGTTGCCGCACGCCAGATAAACGAGCGAGCCCATCGTGCTCGGCATATGGCCATCGACCTTGATGATCGCACCGCCAACGCCCTTGCCCTGCTCGTGAAGCAGAAATCCCATTTGCGCGGGCCCCATCGGCATCGTCGGCATGTCAAAGTCAAAAATGGCGCTGTAGAACTTCTTCGCACGCGCGAAATCATTCACCGGAATCTCGAACCAGTTGATCGCGTTGACGGTCATTTCCATGGCGTTTGCTCCTTGCAATTGCGAGTTTGACTAGGGTTGGGTTGAAAGCGTTGCCTTCAAAAAACCGGAGGTAATGTCGCGCACCCCAGGCAGGTTGAGCAGAGTGTGCGGCGCGCCGGGTATCAGCGCGATGCTGGCGCGTTTGACATCCTTCAGCGCGTCTGCGCAATGGCCCTTCGCGGCAGCGTTGCCAAGCCACGCGTTTGACGGCGAGAAAAACGGGTCGGTGGCGCTGATGACGTTGAGCACCGGCTTGCTGGGCTCGAACGCGTTTTGCGGTTCGACGACGAAATAGTTCGGCTCACAGCTCCAGGCAAACAGCATTCGTGCAGCGAAATCGGTGCCACGGTAGCGTGCGACCGGCACGCTGCCTTCGCTGGTGCCAGCCAGCACGATGCGAGTGCCATCGACCCAGGGCAGCGCTTTCAATGCAGCGAGCATGGGCGCGATTTCGGAGGCGCGCAATGCGTGAATTCGCTCGTATTCGGCTTTGCTAATCGGGGACTTGTAGGCGACGTGATCCGGCAGCGCAAACGAATCCGGCGCGGCACTGGCAATGCCTTGCGCGGCAAGCCACTGCTGCCATTCGCCGATGGCCTTAAGCCCGAGGCCGGACGACCCGTGCAAGAAAAGGACAACGGGTACTTTTGCGGGTTTGATCGCCGGTGCATCGCGGAATTTTCCGACGAACATTGCGCCACCCGTGGCTGCAGCCGGAATGACCAGATCGGCCTGTTGCACCGTTGCGGCGAGCGTTGTCGGCGTGTGCTCCCAACCGCTGCCTTTCACCTCTCCGACTGGGGTGGTCGTCGGTTGCGCACTGACAACGCATGCGCTGCTCGCGAGCAACGCCAGACTCAGGTAGCCCCAAATTTTTACAGGCGTCATGCGTTTGTACCTCCGTTTTTCAGGGTAATGCGGTAGCGATAAAGTTTAGCGAGTGTCGGAGTGTGCCGACTGATCGCGCCGTTTTTCGATAGTATCCGGACGGTGTCATTTTCTGTCCACGCCCATGCATGTTGCCCTCGAACCGGTAGATCAACCAGACATCATCGCGCTGATCGACGCGCTGGACGCGTATCAGGGCGCGCTCTACCCGCCGGAGAGTAATTACCACTTAAGCGTCGCCGAGCTCAAGCAGCCGAACGTGCTGTTCTCCGTCGTGCGTGGCAGCGACGGTAGAGCGCTGGGTTGCGGCGCGGTGGTGTTGCTCGACGGCTATGGCGAGTTAAAGCGAATGTACGTCAGCCCCGCTGAGCGCGGTCGCGGCATCGCCAAAGCCATCATCACGTTTCTGGAGGCGGAAGCAAGCCGTCACTGCTGCACGATTTTGCGACTTGAAACGGGCATTCATCAGGCCGAAGCGCTCGCCCTCTACGCACGGTCAGGCTATGCACGGCGCGGCCGTTACGGTGAGTATCCTGAGGATCCGCTGTCAGTGTTTATGGAGAAGGCAATCGCGCTTTCGGCGTGATGCACCGGTGCTAAAACAAGAACGTCGTGCGCATCAATCGTTGGCTGCGCCGCCACCACCGACGCCAACAACAAGATCTGCATAGCGACGGTAAACCAACCCCTCAACGTCGAAGACGGTGCCGCGAAGATCAAAGCGAAACTTCTGTTTATCCCCGCGCAGAGCGATCTGGTCTTCCCTCCGGAAATGTCACAGAAGGCCGCAGCGAAATTGTGCGCGCTTGGTAAATCAGCGGAGGTGTCTGTGATCGAAGGCGGTGGCCCGAACCTTGATGGCGAGCGCGCGGTGATGTGATTCGGGCGTTTTTGGCGAACTAACCAAGTGCCTTTCGTAGTGTGGGCACCCCGTGCTCACCGTTCCGAACATGAGCGCAAACACGTTGTGGGAAGCGGTTTCCCACCTTACCTGCCTCGATGCCGCCGAACCGCAATTCGGCCCACTGGGCGGCGGGCTGGTTGATCCAGAGCGTGCGATTTGCAGCTGAGCGCACAGGCAACGGGAACATCAGCGACAATCGAGGCGGCGAATTCACAAGGAAATTACATCGATGACACGCCATCCAATCTTTCGACTTCTATTGCTCGGCGCTGCGGCGTTGTTCGTCTCGGTTCTGCCTGGATGCGGCGGAGGCGGCGATACCCTGACGCCGCCCGCATCAACACAGCCGACCGGAAGTGTCGTCTCCTTCGCGGTCAACTCCACGCGAGTTGGCTACAACTACGCCATCGACGTGTACCTGCCAGCTTCGTACGACACGGCGAGCTTCACTTATCCTGCCATCTATCTGCTCGACGCCGACTCGAGGTTTGACGGGAGTAACACGCGTTTCGACAATTTCAGGCAGATCATGCGCCTGCGGGGAATCGACGCGATACTGGTCGGCATCGGCGGCACGGAGCGCAGGCAGACTGACTACAACTTTCCAGGTGCCAGCGCCTATCACGACTTCATAGCGCAGGAGCTGATTCCTGCCGTAGATGCCCGGTTCAGGACGACGCGCAACAAGCGGATACTCTCGGGCATTTCAACAAGTGGCAACTTCGCTGCGGCTGCGCTCTTTCTCGAAGCGCCTGACAAACTGCTCTTCTCGCACTTCTTGTCGGCCGAGGGCGCGTTCTGGCAACAGCTGGAAACGATCAATTCGCTCGAAGAACAGATGTACCAAGCGGTCAGAGCCAAGGATCTGTCCGCAACGCTCATTTTGTCGCGAGCCACTGGCGCCCCGTCAACCAACGCCACCTACGTTCACGACCTCTTCGTACGCATGGAAATGCGTCGATACACCGGACTCAAGTTGCTCGAGACTTCATTTCCGACCGGACATGCTGCGGTGGACAATCCGGCTTTTGAGGACGCGCTCGGCAAGATTTTCCCGTAACGAGGTAGGGGCCGCATCAAAATGCGCACCAACGTTGGCAAATATGAAGCTTGGTGCGCGCTCTGGCGCACACCCTACGGCTATGGCGAAGGTGCGTCCTTCGTCCAATCAACAATACGCAAGCCCGGCACGCGACGAAATTCTTTGGCGTTGTTGGTGACAAGCGTGACGTCGAGCGCCAGCGCGTGGGCGGCGATTAACGTGTCCAACGGCCCGATGGTTTTGCCTTTTGCTTCCAGCGCTGCGCGAATTTGACCGTAGATTTGCGTCGCGGCTTCGTCGAACGGGGCGATTTCGAGTGGCGATAGAAATTGAGTCAACGCTTTGGCGTTTTTTGCGGACGCTGATTTTTCAACACCGAACCACAATTCGCTTGCGGTGATAGTGGAAATGCCGATGCCTTCCGCTGCGTGCGCTCTCAGCGCCGCTAATACGCCGGGCGTTTGCTGGCGAATGGCGAATACGCAAATGTTGGTGTCGAGCATGTAGCGCATCGCGCGCTACCAGTCTGCGCGAGTGTCGGCCTGCGTGGGTTGCGTACGCTCCGGAAATGCATCAAACATTTCAAGCGAGGCAATTAAATCTTCGATGCCGGGACGCTTGAGCGGGCGAAGGATCACTGCGTCACCACGCTTGCTGATGCTCACCTCGGTTGCGCCATCAAAGCGAAACGCTTTTGGTAAACGCACTGCCTGGCTGGCTCCATTGGTGAAGAGTTTTGCGGTATTCATGTTAGCGAACGACTAAATAAGTATATGCAATAGTATATATTTTTTAAGGAGAATCGTTCGTAGGCTGGGTTGAAACCCAGCATTCGCTGCATCGCGTCAATCGCTGGGTTCGCAACCCAGCCTACAAGCTACGTCCGAACGGTTCGTTGTTGAACACTCAGCATCACGCGTAGGTCCAAGGGTCGGTGATCTGCACGCCAGTGCCCTTGAAATCCCGCACATTGCGCGTGGCAACCATAAAGCCTTTAGCCTTTGCAATGGCGGCGATGGCGCAATCTGCAAACGCGATGGGGTTACCTTGAGCCTGAGCGCCTGCGAAGGTCGCGGCGAAGGCTTCGGCGGCTTTCGCATCGAAGTCCAGTATGCGCCGCTCGAATAAGGCAACTAGCTGATGCGATAGCGCTTGCCCCAACGCTTCGCGACGACGACCTTGCGGTAGCACTTCGACACCGACCAACAGTTCTGCAAGGCTGATGCTCGTGATGTAGAGCGTTGCGGGTTCCTGCGCATCGAGCCAATTCAGTACGGTCGGATTGGGTTCACGCTTAAGCGGCTCTGACACCACGTTGGTGTCAAGAATGATCATTCAAAGCTTGCCGGTTCGATGGGCCGTTGGTCTCGCTCGAACGCCAGTTCTGCGCCCCCCAAGCTGCGACCAATCGCTGCCAGGGCTGTTCCTAAGCCGACTTTGGGCGCAACAGCGCCCTCCAAGATGAACCGAATCTCGGCTTCGGTACTGCGCCCATGCTGTGCGGCCCGCAATTTCAGCGCACGGTGCGTGGAATCAGGGAGGTTTCTAACAGTGACGGAAGACATTGATTGCACTCCATGAAATTGTATTGAATGATATCAAAAACAATATTTGATATCAATTTTCCCAACAATTGTGAAGCCATGATGGACGCCACGACATGCGACTCCGTCGTTCGCAGCGCGCGTGATTTCCCCAGTCCCTGCCCGCCATCACTTTTAGCAACGTTTAGCGATTTCTTAACAGCGCTTAAGGACGGTGTGCCGCACCAACGAGCACATTACGCCTATCGCCCAGCGGGCCACGATCCATGCTCAAGTTCATCGCGACAGCCTCAACTTGAACATGAAACCACCTGCTTGGTAATGCCGACCGAGTCTGTATTTGCAAGCTCGCTTTGCTTTGAATTTAGTCTGAACCTTGGAGATCGCATCATGAAAAAAGTTTACTGGAAAATTATCAGCGGCATCGCCCTAACGCTCGCGTTGCAGGCGCTGCCAGCCGCGTCAGTGCAGGCGCAAACGTTCCCCGATAAACCCATCAAAATTTTGGTCGGCGTACCCGCAGGTGCTGGGCCTGATGTGGAAGCGCGCCAATTCGCGGCCCAACTCGCAGTTGAGCTAGGGCAGCCCGTGGTGATTGAAAACAAACCGGGGTTTGCGCAAATGCTGGCTATTGAAGCGTTGAGCAAAGCGCCTGCTGATGGATACACCTTGGCGCTGGCCCAACCATCCAACATGGCCGCCAACCCCCGGCTGTTTGACCGCCCGATCTACAACATCGACAAGGACTTTGCACCCATCAGTCTGTTGGGCGAACACCCGTGGGTGCTCTATGTCAATTCCAATGTGCCAGCCAAAAACCTCGATGAGTTCATCGCGTTGGCTAAGTCGAAGCCGGGCAAATTGACCTATGCCAGCACCGGCGTGGGGTCTCTCTTGCAGCTTGGCAGCGAATGGTTTCAAACGTTGACCGGCACGAAGCTCACCCATGTTCCGTACGGCGCATCCGGCTTTCAGGCCGATTTGTTGGCGGGCAACGTAGACGCGGTGTTTTTTCCACTGATCACGATGGTCGACCACGTCAAGTCGGGCAAGCTGCGCGCGTTGGCAATTTCGAGCAAACAACGCTCGCCACTCATTCCCGATGTGCCCACGTTTGCTGAGGCCAAATATCCTGAGTACGACGTGCGTGCTTGGTTCGGCCTGATGGCCCCCGCGGGTCTTCCTGCGCCCGTGTTGAAGCGGCTCAATGAGGCCAGTAACAAGGCGGTTCAGACGCAAGCGTTTCGCGAATTTTTTGGCAAAAACGGGGCTTCACCTGTGGGTAGTACGCCCAACGAATTTGCAAGTTATTTGAAAACCCAGCAGACCCGGTGGCGCGCGGTGATCACCGATGCCAACATCAAGATGGAGTGATCATGTCAGCCGCCACCCAACGAAAAATCGGGCACGTCGTGCTCAACGTATCCTCGCTGGCGCGCTCGGCGCCTTTCTACGAATCGTTGCTCGGCATTCGCGAAGTCGCCCGCATGGGCGAGGCTGAGAAAAAAATCGTGGGTGCTGACATGGTGTTCTTTTCGTTTGGCGACAGTCATCACGATCTGGCGTTGCGCGAAGTGCCGGCGGGAACGCCAGTGGCACCAGAGAGCTTGGGGCTAGCTCACGTTGCGTTCAAGATCGGCGAAGGGCTAACGAAGCTTCAAGAACATGCCGCGCATCTGCGTGCGCAGGGCATCGAGTTCGCCTTCACCCGCGACCACATCGTGACGCAGTCGATTTACGTGAGAGACCCGGACGGGATTTTGGTCGAAATGTATGTCGAAGCCAACCCTGAAATTTGGCGAAATGATCCGACGAAAGTGGCTACCGTGTTGCCGCTGGATTTGTGATTATTTCTACCTGTACTTCGCAAAAAACTAAAGGTAGAACATGCACTCGAAACGACTTACTTTAACGGCGTTAGCCGCATTGGCCACCACACTGATTTTCGGCGTGGCGCACGCACAGCAAAGTAGCAAGCCATTCCGCGTGGGTGTTCTTGTTAATCAAGGCGCTTCCGTGAATGGAAAACCAAACCCGCAGATCGAATCGCTGCGCGCGGGAATGGCGCAACTGGGCTACGTGGAAGGCACGAACGTCATCTTTGAGCCGCACTACCCGGAAGGCAAGTTGGAGCGCCTCACGGAGTTCGCTGCGGAGCTGGCGGCGGCGGGCGTTGATGTCATCGTCGCTTACGGCGGGCCACCGACCAGCGCCGCGCGCAAGGCGACTAGCATCATTCCCATTGTGGTGGCGCTCGTTGCGGATCCCGTCGCTATAGGCGTTGCGGCCACGCTTGCGCGACCGGGCGGAAACATCACCGGTGTTACCAATCACGACACCGAACTTGCACCGCAGCACATGGCGCTGCTGAAGGAGATGTTGCCTAGGCTCGCACGGATCACGATCTTGAGTGACCCGAACATTCCGGGTGCTGACGCCAGCGGTCTTGCTCCCATCGAGCGCGCAAATGCAGCCGCCGCCCGCGCCGCTGGGCTCACGCCACAGGTGCTGAAAGTGGGCAGTCCGAACCCTGACCTGGAAGGCGCATTCAGAGCGATGGCGAGCGAAAACAGCGAGGCGTTGGTGGTGCTGGAGGTGCCGTCCGTGTTCACCATTGCCAAGCGTGTCGCAGAGACGGGCGTGGCGCGCCGCATGCCTACGATGGTGTGGGGCGGGCAAGGCGAGGCGGGCGCGTTGATGTCTTACGGCACCTCGTTTACGGCCACCTATCCGCGTGTGCCGATTTATGTGGATCGAATTCTCAAGGGGGCAAAGCCCGCTGAGACTGCGTTTGAAGTGGTGTCCAAGCGTGAGCTCGTCATCAATCTCAAGACGGCGCGCGAACTTGGGCTGACCGTTCCACCCGAGTTGTTGAAACGTGCTCACCAGGTTATCGAATAGCGCACAAGCGACCTCTAGGAGAAACGCATGACTGCATACGTAATTTTCGACGTTGAAATCCGCGACATGGCGCGCTACCAGGACTTCATGAACGGCGTGAAGCCCGCGCTGGATGCGGCAGGTGCCCGCTACCTCGCGCGAGGTGGCGCACACAAAGTCTACGAAGGCGACTGGCAGCCGCGACGCATCGTCATTCTGGAATTTCCATCGGTCGAGGCGTGGGAGGCGTTCTACATCGGGCCGGTATACCTTGGGCTCAAAGCCGTACGCGATGAATGTAGTTCAGCGCGGCTAGTGAGCGTTGAGGGATATGACTGATGCACATACGAACGCGAAGACTGTTTAGCCCCGCGCAGCAGCCTTTAGCAATTGTTTTTTTGTGCCGTGTTGTGTAGCGTTATGCCCGCCCGGACGCAATCAAAAACAAGCTTGGCTTGAGCGGTTCCGGAGCTAAATCAGGATCTGAAAAAACGGTGCTGTAGGCGTGTTCAAGGCTCTCATGTTTGCCCTCGGATTTGGCATCTTGAAACGATTGTCGCGGCATCAGTGCGGCCAATTGAAGTTGCGCTTCGTCGCGCGGCATTTGTTGGGCAGGTGTGATCACCGTGCCGGTATCTTTTTCAACCTGCTCGACGACGCCCCAGCACCACGCGGCGCGGTGGTGCGCGCCGCGTTGTTGCGCAATTTTCGCCAGCAATTCAAAACAGGTGGCTAAACCGTGCTTCACACCGGCCCTGCGAAAGTGGCCGACGCTCTGCATCGATCGGGTGAGCGCACCCGCGAAGTCCTGCTGGTCGTAGCGCAGCGCGGCGAGATTGCAGGTCGACAGGGCGAGCCCCCAGTAATCGTCAAGTTCTTCGTTAAGCGCAAGGCCCGTTTCGAAGCGGAGGCGTGCTTGTGCCCAGTCGCCTTTCGCCTGTGCCAACTCACCCAAGCAGTTGTGCAGATTGGCGACAACGCGCTTGTCACCCAGCTCACTAAAAATGCCGAAACTGTGCAGAAAGGTCTCTTCGGCGGCCTGCGGCTGATCCTGCCCGCGCAGCGCCGTTCCCAGGTGCATCAGCGCGAGCCCCTCAAGGTTTCGGTCGCCGATTTCGCGGGCAATGGTCATGCTTTCGCGGGCGTAGTGTTCGACAGTGGTGTGGTCGCTTTGATCGCGCGCAGTGACCGCGAGATTGTTGAGTGCGATGGCCTCGCCCCGGCGATTGCCCTGTTCACGTTGCAGCGCGAGCGAGACGCCGTAAAGTCGCGTGGCTTCGGCATAAAGGCCACAGGTTCTTGCCATGATGCCCGCTGAGTTGTAGGCGACGGCCAGCCCGGACATCGCGGTGACTCCCTCCTGTGCCGGCGCCTCAGCCAGCGGCAGTGCTTCATCAAACCAGCTCAGCAGTTCTTTGGCATGGCCCTTCACCTGCCAAAAGCGCCAGAGATGTGCCGCCAGATGCAGACCTTGTTGCAAGCTGCCACGCTTGCTCCACAGCAGTGCAGCTCTGAGGTTGTCGATTTCGACGGTAAGGGTTTTGTAGCCTTGAGCTTGCCCAGCGCCCGCCAGCTCAGGAACGATCGCGTCGCAAAGTTTGATGTACCAAGCGAGCAGTTGCTGCTTGGTCGCGTCCGTGAGCCCCAAGGTTTCGAGTTGCAAATAGGCAAACTGGCGAATCGGTTCAAGCATGCGAAACCGAATCGCGCCGTCGGTTTCATGTGCGAGCACCATCGAGCTGCGCTGAAGTTGCGCGAGCAATTCGGGCACGTCCGCTGCCGCGAGGTTGGAGCCACTGCACACGGCTTGTGCGGACTCCATCGTCCAGCCTCCGGCGAAGACCGAGAGTCGGGTGAACAGCGTCTGCTCGGCGGTGCTCAACAGATCAAAGCTCCACTGGACCGCAGCACTCATGGTCTGGTGGTGCTGCATGTCGCCACGCCGCCCGCCCGTTAAGAGGCGCAGGCTGTGGTCGAGACCGGCGGCGATCTGCTCCAACGTTTGTACGCCCACGCGTGCGGCGATCAGCTCTAGCGCCAAAGGTAAGCCCTCCAGCCCGCGGCAGATGCGCACGAGACTCGCGGCGTTGTGTTCGGTGGGTGTGAACGCGCTGTTCTGCTGGCGAATGCGTTCGACGAGCAGTTGCACCGATGCGACGCGCGTCAACTCGTCCGTAGGCACTCCAGGCTCGTTGTTGCGGGGAAGTTCAAGGGGTGGCACGGCCCACACCACTTCGCCCGCAATGCGCAGCGATTGCCGACTCGTGACTAACAAATTTAACTGAGGCAGCGCCCGAAGCAGTTGCACAGCGACCGCCGCACAGCCCTCAATCAGTTGCTCGCAGTTGTCGAGCGCGAGCAGGGCGCGTCGACCTTGCAGCCGATCACACACGTTTTGAAAAGCATCCCTGCTCGGGTCGGGTATGCCCATGTTGCGCGCGACAGTCGCCAGCAGCATGTCGGGCGCGCGCACGTTGGCCAGTTCGACCCACCAGACGTGGCCGTCGTAGCGCGCACCCAGCATCCCCGCCAGCTCCAAAGCCAATCGCGTTTTGCCCGCGCCGCCTGCGCCGGTAAAGGTGAGGCAACGCGTCGTTTCAAGCAATTGCAGGGTCTCCTGCACGGCGTCCGCGCGCCCTATTAGCGTGTTGAGCGGTGCGGGAACGTGCGCACCAGCGAGTAACTTTGCTGCTGTTTTCGCAGTAGGCGCGGCGGGCGAATCGGTCGGCCTGTCATCTCGCAACGTTTCAATCAAGGTGGCGGTGAATCGGTAACCGCGTCCCGCGATGGTGGTGATCGCAGCGGCGCCGAGCAGCTTGCGCAATGCAGAAATTTGCACCGTGAGATTGTTCTCCTCCACCACCATGCCGGGCCACACCAGCGCCATCAGTTCGTCTTTGCTCAGCATCCGCTCATGGTGTGCAATCAGCACCCATAGCAAGTCAAACGCACGGCCGCCCAACGCGGCAGGCTCGCCAGCCACGAGCACCTGCCGCTGGGCGGGCAGCACCTCAAAATGGCCGAATCGTATGAGATCGCGGTGGCGTATTTCCAAGGGCTGCCTTTGAATGAAGGAGCATGCGTAGGTTGGAACACTTGCGGTTCCGACGAATGATGCTACGTCGGGCAACGCTTTTGTCGGCCCGCAAGCGTTCCGACTTACGTCAATTCGCTACGCGTTCGACTAAACACTAGTCATCGCCACCGTCTTCGTATTGAGATAAGCCTCCAGCGCCTCCGGGCCACCCTCAGAGCCGTAGCCGGAGTCCTTGATGCCGCCGAACGGCAGCTCGGCCCACGGCATGGCGGGTTGGTTGATCCAGAGCATGCCGGTTTGCATTTGCGCGCTGAGCTGGTGTGCGTTTTTGATGCTGCTGGTGAAGGCGTAGGCGGACAGGCCGAACGGCAGGCGGTTAGCCTCGGCAATCGCCTCATCCAGATTTTTGACGCTGCGTACGGCGGCCATGGGGCCGAACGGTTCGTTGTTGAACACGGAGCTCTCTAACGGCGCATCAAGAATCACGGTGGGCTGGAAGAAGTTGCCCGTGGTGCCGATGCGCTCGCCGCCGGTGGCAACGGTTGCGCCATGCTTGATGGCGTCGGCCGTGATTTCCTGCATGGCGGTAACGCGGCGCGGGTTGGCTAACGGGCCCATGTTGATGCCTTTTTCCATGCCGGAGCCTACTTTGAGGCCTTGCGTGTAGGCGACGAGACCTGCGACAAATTCATCACGCGCACCTTCTTCAACCAGGAAGCGCGTGGGCGAAATGCACACCTGACCGGCGTTGCGAAACTTCGCGCCCGCCATCATTTTTACGGCGTGCGGAATGTTGGCGTCGGCGGCAATGATGACCGGCGCGTGACCGCCCAGCTCCATCGTCAGACGCTTCATGTGTTTGCCAGCGAGCGCGGCCAATTGCTTGCCGACGGGGGTTGAGCCGGTGAATGTGATCTTGCGGATGACGGGATGCGGGATCAGGTAGTTGCTGATCTCAGCTGGGTCGCCGTACACGAGGCCAACCACGCCTGCGGGCAGGCCAGCATCGACGAAAGCGCGGATCAGTTCAGCGGGCGAGGCGGGCGTTTCCTCTGCCGCCTTCACGATCATCGAGCAGCCAGTTGCGAGCGCAGCGGAGAGCTTTCGAACCACTTGATTGATCGGGAAATTCCACGGTGTGAAGGCTGCGACGGGGCCGACCGGTTCTTTCAACACGAACTGCTGCTGGTTCGCGGCGCGCGGCGACACGATACGCCCGTAAACACGGCGGCTTTCTTCGGCAAACCATTCGATGATGTCCACCGACATGCCGATTTCGACCTTCGCCTCAGCCAGCGGTTTGCCTTGCTCCATAGTCATCAAGGTGGCGATGGCATCGGTGCGCTCGCGGAGCAGCGCGGCGGCGGCGCGCATGATTTTTGAGCGCTCGACGGCGGGGGTGTTCTTCCAGACAGCAAAGCCAATGGCTGCGGCCGCGAGCGCTTCGTCAAGGTCGGCAACCGTGGCTTTGGCGACGGTTCCGACGACGCTGCCGTCGGCAGGATTGTGTACAGGCAAAGTCGCGCCGCCACGGGCTTCGCGCCACTCGTTGTTGATGAGGAGTTGTACGTTGGGATAGGTCATGATGTGCAGTTCGATCAAGAGGGAGGAAATTGGAAAAGCGCGTTTCCGGTTTTGCGTGCGGATCGCGGACAAGTGGTTTCACGATCACTTGTCGTACGTCTCTATTGTCTCGCAAGCGCAGAAATTTCAGTATTTCAGGCTTGTTTTTGTTCGACTTTACGGATTTTGGCGTGCTAGCCGTAGTGCGGTGGGCATTACAGCGAAAAGCTGTGTGTCTCACGCAAGCCAATGGTTGGGCTGGGTTTGCGCCTGCAAAACCCGCGCGGTCAACCGCCGATGTAGCTCATTTCGACTTTGCGCAGCTTTGCGGTTTCGGCGGTGCGAATTTCGCTGTAGCGATCAGTACGCACCTGCCACAGGCCAGCGAGTAGCGCGCCAATCTCGTCGTTACTGGATTCATCGCGCAGGAGCGTCCGGAAATCAACGCCGTGATCCGCGAACAGGCAGGTGTAAATCTTGCCATCTGTCGACAGGCGGGCGCGGGTACAGGTATTGCAAAACGCCTGGGTGACGCTGGAGATCACGCCGATTTCGCCTCCGCCGTTTGTCGCGTCGGCATAGCGCCAGCGCTCGGCGACTTCGCCTGGGTAATGCGCGTCGACTGCCACCAGCGGGTGCTCGGCGTGAATCGCGGCCACGATATCGCGGCTCGCCATCACATCATCCATGCGCCAGCCGTTGGTCGAGCCCACGTCCATGAATTCGATAAAGCGCACGATGACGCCCGTGCCTTTGAAGTGTCGTGCCATCTCGACCACAGTGTGATCGTTGACACCCCGCTTGACGACCATGTTTACCTTGACCGGAGCCAAGCCCGCGGCCAGCGCGGCGTCAATGCCCTTGAGCACATCAGCGACCGGAAAATCGACATCGTTCATGGCACGAAACACGGCGTCATCCATCGAGTCGAGCGACACGGTAATACGCTGAAGACCGGCGTCTTTCAACGCTTTGGCTTGTTTCACGAGGGTCGAACCGTTGGTGGTTAGCGTCAGATCAAGCGGCTTGCCCAACGGCGTACGGATCTGCGACAACATGTTGATCAGCGTCGGCAGGTTGCGCCGAAGCGTTGGCTCGCCGCCGGTCAATCGCAACTTCTCAACGCCCAGTTCAGCGGCGATTTTCGAGAAACGGGTGATCTCCTCAAACGTGAGCAACGCGTCATGCGGCAGAAATTTATAGCCTGGTCCGAATACGTCTTTCGGCATGCAATACGTGCAGCGGAAATTGCATTTGTCGGTGACCGAGATGCGCAGGTCATGCAGACGACGCTGGCGCGGATCGATCAAATTGGCGGACGCACGCACGTCGTTCAATGCTGCAAGTGACAAAGGCATTGGCGTGCTGGGACCGCGCGCATCGAAAAGTGGAATCACTTTTCCGGGAACACGCGCGTTGACGTTGGTTGTCGAGGACTCACCCATGCTTGTTGCTAATCGTTGCCGCTAATGATCTAAGCCCACCATTCTGCTAGATTCAGCGGGTGAGTGCGAATTTGAGTTTTAGCCCCGACACTGTTGCCGTCAATACCCCCACACCGCTTGTGGACGCGTGGACGGCTAGCGTGAATTTTCGCAAGCGTCCGGTGAGCAGTCGCTGGGTTGATTTCGAGTGGGACACGGCTGACGTTACGGTAGCTGATGATCGCTTGAGCGAACGTGTCGGCCCCGTCGAATGCCTGGTCGGCGGGGAAGCTCAGTGGCGCTACGACGGTGAACGAATCGAGCTTCATCCTTCTGAAGGTGAGGGTTATTGGCTCAATCTCAATTCGCCACTGCCCTGCATTTTTGTGATGTGGCGGCTGGAAGCGGGCGATGAAGTGCCTCGGCCCGTCGTGGTGACCGTTTCGTACAACGAGGCAGGGCGCATGCTCGACGCCGGCGACCACGTTGACAACGTGCCAATGCCAGATGATTTAAAGGCAGCACTGCTGGCCTACACCAACGCGCACTACAAGCCCGAGCCAAAGAAAAAAGTGAAGCGCAACGATCCGTTCAAGGAAGGCGCGTTTCGTCGTGATCCTGGCGCAGGTGCGGCTCATGGTTGATGTGAAACCGGTGCAGCCCGCCGAAGGGTTGTCGCTATCGCGCTGGTCGCGGTTGAAGCGAAGTGGTGGCGAGGCTGTTTCCGCGTCTTCGTCGTCTGTTTCGGTGACGCCTGATGCCGTTGGCACGTCCGCATTGTCGTCGCCTGCTGTCGATGCAGCCAACGTGTCTGAACTTAAATTGCCGCAGCTGTCTTCGATTTCGCTCGTTGAAGATTTCACGCCGTTTATGCAGGCCAAAGTGCCACAAGCCTTGCGTCAACAGGCGTTGAAGGCCTTGTTCAAAGAACCTCATTTCAACGTGATGGACGGTCTCGATACCTACATCGATGATTACACCGTGTTTGAGCCGATCACACCGGAAGTGATGGCTACGTTGTCATCGTGGAAGAGCATCATGAATCCCACGCAGCAGGTTGTTACGCCGGGTGGTTATGCGGTGGATGTGGAGAGTGACGAGGGGAAGGCGGTTTTGGCGGCTCGGGCGGAGGCTCTCGAGGCCAATGTTTTGCCTGCTTCGTCTACGGATGAAGTGCAGGTTCCCTCTCCCGCAGCGCGGGAGAGGGCGGAGGGTGAGGGCGGTGGCAACGGAGATCATTTCCCTGAACGAGCAGATTCCGACGAGGTGAGGCCAGATTTAGATGTTGCAACCGATACGGCTCACGCCGCCGCCCTCCCCCCAACCCTCTCCCGCACTGCGGGAGAGGGGGTCGCGCGACACCACCGCCACAACAAACGCGTCAGCGATTTCACCTACGTCGAAGGCCCTGAAGTATCACCACCCGTACCGCCAACCGGCGCAGAAAAAGCAGAATGACCCGACAGGTAAATTTATGCTCGTGCAACCGCACGATGCCGTTTGACACGGCGGCTTTTGCTCAGGCAGCCGCGAGCGCAGGCGCCGCAAGCGTGCAAAGTTTTGACGCAATGTGTCAGCATGAGCTGGGCCGTTTTGGCGACGCGATTGATGGCGATGCGCTGGTCGCCTGCACCCAGGAAGCGCGCCTGCTGGGCGAGGCGGCGGGTGATTCTCAAAAAGTGTCAACGGTTCGCTTTTTCAACATTCGTGAGAAAGCAGGTTGGTCGAAGGAGTCCTCGTTTGCCACGCCGAAACTGGCAGCGTTGATCGCCGAGGCAATGCTGCCAGAGGCTGCACCGACCACGCAGGTAACCTACAAAAGCGGTGGGCAAACGCTCATCATCGGTCCGATGCGTGATGCGCTGGAAATCGCAGATGCGCTCAAGGGCGCGCTATCTGTGAACGTGCTCGCGACTGATCGCGATGGAGAGCTTCCGCCGACGCGCGATTACCCAGTATTGAGCGGTGCAAATGTCAAAGCAACCGGCTGGTTAGGTGCGTTCAAGGCAAGCTGGCAACAAGCCAATCCCATCGATCTCGACGCCTGCGCGCGCTGCAATGCTTGCGTGCGGGCGTGTCCGGAAGGTGCGATTGATTTGAGTTATCAGGTGAATCTCGATGCATGTAAATCGCATCGTGATTGTGTGGTCGTATGCGGTGACGCGAAAGCGATTGATTTCAGTCGAATCGACGTCGCACGCAGCGGTGATTTCGATGTGGTGATCAATCTTGGTGATGCGAAACTCTTCCCGCAGCATCAACCGCCGCAAGGTTATTTCGCACCAGGCAACGACGCCATTTCGCGAGTGAAAATGATCGCAGAAGTCGCGACGCTTATCGGTGAATTCGAGAAGCCAAAGTACTTCAACTATCGCGCCAACATCTGCGCGCATGGCCGCAACAAAAAGACCGGTTGCACACAATGTATCGACGTGTGTTCGACAAAAGCAATCGCGCCAAAAGGCGATCAGATTGAGGTCACTCCGCAGCTCTGTATGGGCTGCGGTGCGTGCACGACAGTTTGTCCATCGGGCGCACTGTCGTACGTCGTACCGCGGGTATCTGATCTCGGCACACAACTGAAAACATTGCTGCGCACCTACCACGCAGCAGGCGGCAAGGAAGGGGCGCTCTTGCTGCACGACGGCGTGCGCGGAATGAATGCGATTGCAGCGTTTGCGAGACGAGGCGACGGCCTACCCGCGCGCTACCTGCCGTTGACGTTGCATCATCCCGCCGCAGTCGGGCTTGACGTGTGGCTCGGCGCGTTCGCGTATGGGGCGACCGATGTTGTGGTGTTGCTGACAGACGATATCGCACCTGAATACAGTGCCGCCCTTCGGGCTCAAGCGGACATTGCTAACTCCGTGTTGGCCGCACTCGGCTATCAGGACGCGCGTGTTCGAATCGCTACTGAAGCTTCGCTGCCGTCAACGTTGTGGGCCGCATCGCGCGGCCTTGCAGTTCGTGTTCCCGCGACGTTCAATTTGAGCAATGACAAGCGCGGAACGCTGGACGCTGTGTTCTCGCATCTCTTGCAGCATGCCCCGACGCCAAAGACTGTGATCGCTTTGTCGAAAGGCGCACCGTTTGGTGAAATTCAGGTCAACGCGGACAAATGCACGATGTGCCTTGCCTGTGTGGGTGCCTGTCCGGAAGGCGCACTGGCGGACAATCCGGAGCAGCCACAGTTGCGCTTCATCGAGACCAAATGCGTGCAATGTGGTCTCTGCGAAAAGACCTGCCCTGAGCAGGCGATCGCGCTGGTTCCGCGCTTGAATCTCGCGCCCGAAGCGAAGAAGCCGCGCGTGTTGAACGAGGCAGAAATCCTCGGCTGCCTGCGCTGCGGCAAGCCACTCGGTGCAAAAAAAATGATTGAAAACATGTTCAACAAACTGGCGACGCACAGCATGTTTCCAGACGAGCAATCGCGCAGCCGCATCAAGATGTGCGCGGACTGTCGGGTGGTGGATTTGTACTCCGAGGAGAAGCCACTGGACATCAGGAATCTTTCGAAATGAGTGGCGTGGCTCCGCTGAAGCTCGGCGCATACGTGTCGCCCGAAGACCACGGGCGCGCTAATTTTTATGCGCTGATTTCGCGCCTCTTCGCCGATGCGCCGGATCAAGCGCTGCTGCAAGCCATCGCCGGTTCGCCACCGCTCGCCAGCGACGACAGCGGGGAACCACTGTTGCTGGCGTGGTCAAAATTGATTGCTGCGTCGTCAGTGATGGACGCCGATGCAGCGCGCGAAGAGTACGACGCGCTTTTCGTTGGCGTCGGGAAAGCACCGGTCAATTTGCATGCGTCGCATCACCTGACCGGCTTCATGATGGAGACGCCGCTGGCTGAGGTGCGCAGCGCCCTTGCGCAAATAGGGTTTGCCCGCCTCGAATCGCAAACGGTGGTCGAAGATCACCTTGCTGCGCTCTGCGAAGTCATGCGCCTACTGATTGTCGGAGCGGATGGCATCGAGCCTGCGACTCTGTCCACGCAAAAGCAGTTTTTTGAGGCGCACATCGCGCCCTGGTTCGAGCTATGTTGCGCTGCGATAGCAAAATCTTCGCTTGCTAATTTCTATAGCGTCGTTGCACAATTCGTGGGTAGCTTTCTGCTGGTTGAACGCGAAGGGTTTGCCATCGATGTGTGAAGCTCAAATAAGTTGTATCAAGGAGTGCATTTATGAGTAGCAACAAATCCGGCGCGGATATGAAACGTCGGGGCTTTTTGTTGGCTGGTAGTGTCGGCGCGGCAGGCGCTGTCGCCGTAGCCATTGCGCCCGCTGTCAAGCACGCCGCGCCAGTCGCCGCAGCGAAGCCTGCGCCCGAAGGCGCTGGCTATCAGGACACCGACCACGTTCGCACTTACTACGATCTGGCTCGCGTCTAGGGAGACGCTGAATAAATGAACGCGATGCAGCGCGCCTTGATTTGGGATGTAGCGCGAGCCGAAAAACGCAGCAATAGCGGGCTATTGCGAGTATTTTCGGCGACGCGATTCGCCCAAATCGAGGATGCGTTGCACGCGGGCATTTGTTCAGCGTTTCCCTAGTCTCGTCGCCCAAGTTTTCCGGAGAAAATCATGCTGGTTAGAAAATCTCACGACGTAGATGGCACGCGCCTGTCCGAACATTCGTCAATGCGCAGATTCGGCGGCGTCAAGCTATCGAGCACGCTTAATCGCCGCTCGTTTTTAAAGCGCTCGGGCATCGGCTTGGGGGCTGGTGCGTTTGCGAGCCAACTGCCGCTCGGATTTGTCGGAAAAGTCGATGCTGCGGCGCCTGCTGAAGGCGGCGGTCAGGCGGAAGTTAAACGTACCGTGTGCACGCACTGCTCGGTCGGTTGCGCCATCGACGCCATCGTTGAAAATGGCGTCTGGACGCGTCAGGAACCAGTGTTTGATTCACCGATCAATCTCGGCGCACATTGCGCGAAAGGCGCTGCGATTCGCGAGCACGGTCACGGCGAGCATCGTCTGAAATACCCGATGAAACTGGTGAACGGCAAGTATGTTCGCATCAGTTGGGAAACGGCGATGAATGAGGTGGGCGACAAGCTTATGGATCTGCGTAAAACGGCAGGCCCGGACAGCGTGTTCTGGGTCGGCTCGTCGAAGCACAATAACGAGCAGGCGTACATGTTCCGCAAGTTCGTGAGCATGTTCGGCTCGAACAACTGCGACCATCAGGCCCGCATCTGCCATTCCACGACCGTTGCCGGTGTCGCAAACACTTGGGGCTACGGTGCGATGACCAACTCCTACAATGACATGCAAAACAGCAAGTGCGCGTTGTATATCGGTTCCAACGCCGCAGAGGCGCACCCGGTCAGCCTGCTGCACATGCTGCACGCCAAGGAAACCGGTTGCAAGATGATAGTGGTGGACCCGCGCTTTACGCGCACCGCCGCCAAGGCGGATGAATACATTCGCATCCGGTCGGGCTCGGACATCCCCTTCCTGTTCGGCATGCTGTATCACATCTTCAAG
>JANXUB010000137.1 GCA_025352105.1 Burkholderiales bacterium
TCGAAAACGCTTTCCTTGGGCTCAAGGGCTGGCGAGGTGTCGCCACACGCTATGCAAAGAAAGCGTCTTCATTCCTCGCCATCGTGCAAATTCAATGCGTTATGCTCTGGACTCATATCTTGTGACGACAGCGCCTAGCGCCTGAGGGCGAAATCAACGTCGTAAAAAATCTTGATCGAAACATCTTATGACTCTCGCAAACTCTTTTAAAAGCAATTAGTACGTGAGACGCAGTGAGGCAAGAAAAGCGGACATTTCAGCGCGACCGGTGACGACTGGCGCTAAAAAGCCTGCTAGAAGTCGCTTTTTGCCAAGCTCGCCTCAATACCCGCTCACCCGATCAAGCGTGAATCCGCGCGCGGTCAACGAATCGAATTCGCGCTGGTACTCGCTGCTAGTCATGCCGTGGCGGGCTACGTATTCGGTAGCGCTTTTGTCCCAAATGGCTGCGTAGCGCGTCTGTCCGTTGACGCGGTAGCCGTTGACGTGTTTTAGGTGGTAGCCCTGGCTGGCGTAGGAGTCAAACGCGGTCTGATAGTCGTTGCTGGAGAGCCCATGGCGTGCCACCCATGCGCCGCTTCCGCCTTTCTGCCATAGCGCGCCGTAGCGGGCATCTGCGCCTGCGGCGTAACCGCTCACCGTGCTCAGACGGAAGCCTTGATGCGCATACTCGTCAAATGCCGCTTGATACTGAGCAGCGCTCAGGCCGTGCCGTGCAACCCACGCGGCGCGAAACTTTCAATTTCCCCGCTTTGTTTATCTCTAATTCCTTCTCAATTTACCATCCTCTAAGTACACAACGGAAATCGTACAGGTTCACTCACGCCTATGTCGCAGAAATCAACGCTTCCAGTTTCCCGGCATCCACCGCAAACGCGCGAATTCCCTCGGCTAATTTCTCGGTCGCCATCGCATCGTTGTTAAGCGCGTAGCGGAATGCGGGTTCCGTGGTGTTGAGCTTGAGCGGGGCAATGGCCGCCTTGTCCGGCGGCAACAGTTTGCGCACGACGGGATCGTTCATGCTCTGCAACTGGTTCAATAAATCTGGCGAAATAGTGAGTAAGTCGCATCCGGCCAACGCGAGAATTTCGCCGACATTGCGGAAGCTTGCGCCCATGACTTCGGTCTTGTAGTCGTAGTGTTTGAAGTAGGTGTAGATGAAGCGCACCGACTGCACGCCGGGGTCTTCTTCGGCTGTGAAGTCCTTGCCGTCGCGCTTTTTGTACCAGTCCATGATGCGGCCCACGAAGGGCGAAATCAGCGTGATGTTTCCCTCGGCGCAGGCGGCCGCTTGGATCGGACTAAACAACAGCGTCAGGTTGCAGTGAATGCCCTCTTTCTCCAGTACCGTGGCGGCCTGAATGCCTTCCCACGTCGAGGCAATTTTGATCAGCACGCGCTCCTTGCCGATGCCCGCCGCAGCGTAAAGCGCGATCAGTTCGTGCGCTTTGGCAATCGTCGCCTGCGTGTCAAACGACAGCCGCGCATCGACCTCGGTGGACACGCGGCCCGGCACGATTTTGAGTATTTCGAGACCAAAGCGAATCAGCACGCGATCAACAATTTCGCCGACGGCCAGCGCACGATTCTCGGCCACCGTTTCGCTGAACAACGGCTTGTAAGCATCTTGCTGCACCGCTTTCAAAATCAGAGAAGGATTGGTCGTGGCGTCGCGCGGCGCATAGGCGCGCATCGAATTGAAATCGCCGGTATCGGCGACCACGGTGGTGAATTGTTTGAGCTGATCGAGCGTATTCATGAGGATTTCCGTGAAAGCGCGGCTACGGCGCTGTAGTTCATATTGTCGCTGTGTAGTCGTGTAACTACGGGTTGTTGTTTTACTACATGCATCGTGAATTTCTGCTATTGTTGCAATATGGAAAGCAATTTTGACCTCGTAATTTTCGGTGGCACAGGCGATCTGGCGCTGCGCAAACTCTATCCCGCCTTGTTCCTCGCCGATTGCGATGATCGCCTGCATCCGCAAGGCCGCATCATTGCCGCAGCGAGGCAGGCGCTGGACGACGCCGCGTTTCGCGCCAAAGTGTCTGAGGCTTTAATGCGCTTCGTGCCAGAGATGGTGCAAGGCGCGCGTGCCGAATGTTTGCAACGATTTCTCGCGCGGCTCACGTACTTCGCGCTCGACGTGAATGATGTGAATCAGTATCGTGATTTGAAGAAATCGCTGGACGAACGCGACAGCCAAACCGTGTTCTATCTGTCGGTTGGGCCTGCGCTGTTTGCGCCGATTATTGGCGGGTTAAAAGAAGCCGGTTTGAACACGGCGGAAACGCGCATCGTGCTCGAAAAACCGCTGGGTCGTGATCTCGCCTCATCGCGTCAATTGAACTCGCTGGTGCTCGACGCATTCACCGAATCACAGGTATATCGGATCGACCATTACCTCGGTAAAGAGACGGTACAAAACCTGCTCGCGCTGCGTTTCGGCAATACGTTTCTGGAGCCTTTGTGGAACCGCACGTGGGTGAGCGATGTGCAAATCACCATCGCAGAAACGGTGGGCGTGGAGACGCGCGGCGAGTTCTATGACGGCACCGGTGCGTTCCGTGACATGGTGCAAAACCACTTGCTGAATCTGCTCTGCATGACCGCGATGGAGCCACCTTCGAGCCTCGATCCCGACGCGGTTCGCGATGAAAAATTGCAGGTGTTGCGATCACTCAAACCCTGGACGCAGGACACCATTCGCGAGAACATCGTGCGCGGTCAATATCGCGCAGGATCGATGGCGGGTGTGCCCGCGCTGGCCTATGTTTCGGAGCAGGGCGTGAGCGCCAGTTCAAGTACCGAAACCTATGTCGCGCTGCGTGCGGAGTTGTCGAACTGGCGATGGGCGGGCGTGCCGTTTTATCTGCGCACCGGCAAGCGCATGGCTGAGCGCCGCGCCGAAATCGTCATCAATTTCAAGTCACCACCGCACTCGATTTTTCAGAGCCCGTTGGTGCCGAACCGGCTGGTCATCAAATTGCAGCCGGAAGAGAGCGTGCGGCTCTACACGATGGCCAAAGCCTCCGGTGATGGCATGCATCTGCGCGAGGTGCATCTTGATCTTGATTTCAAGGAATTTTTTCCGGAGCGCAGACAGGACGCTTACGAGCGGTTGCTGCTTGATGTATTGCGCGGCAACCCGACGCTCTTTATGCGTCGGGATGAGGCTGACGCGGCGTGGCGTTGGGTGCAACCGATTCTTGACTATTGGGCGACTGAAGCTGGCCCCCCCATTGGCTATGCGGCTGGCAGCTGGGGGCCGCCTGCGTCGAGCCGCCTCACAGCGCGGGGCGACACTGCATGGCACGAAGAGCGTAGTGTTTAGACGCTTCACGGTCCGGCAAAAAATCAGGAGAAAAACATGAGTGCAGTCGCCGAAAAGGCAAGCGGTGATTATTTGGCCTCGTCCGATGCGCTCGTGTCGCGCATCACCGCTGTGCGCCTGTCGCTCAGACCCAGCGAGCAGCGCGTTGCGGCCTATGTGCTGGGCCAGCCGAACCGTGTCGCACACATGGCGATTGCCGAACTGGCCGAGGCTGTGGGCGTCACCGATCCGACCATCGCGCGCTTCTGTCAAGCCTTGGGATTCACTGGCTACAAGGCGTTCAAGGTTGCGCTCGCGAAGAGTCTGGCGACGGGCGTGCCGTACATTCACACGGATGTTTCGGCGCAAGACTCCTGCGCTGACGTCATTGCAAAAGTGTTTGACCGCTCGATTGCCACGCTGATTGCGCTGAGGAATCAGGTTGATCCGAAAGTCTTTGAGCGTGCGGCTGACGCCATTGCTGGCGCGCGTAGAGTAGAGTTCTACGGTGTCGGTAACTCAGGTGTCGTGGCGATGGATGCGCAGCACAAATTCTTTCTGCTCGGCATGCATACCGTTGCCTACAACGACCCACACTGGCAGGTGCAGTCAGCTGCACTGTTGACGCCTGAAGATGTCGTGGTGGCCATCTCGCGCACCGGACGTACACGCGACATGATCCAGACCTGCGACCTTGCGCAACGTGCGGGTGCCACCGTGATTGTCATTACCGAGCGGGCATCGCAATTGGCGAAACTTGCCGATATCGCGCTGGCCGTGGATGTTGACGAAGACCCGGATGTGTATTCGCCGATGGTGGGACGGCTGGCGCAACTGGCTTTGGTGGATGCGCTTGCCGTTGCGGTTGCTTTGAAGCGTGGTCCGGAGTTGCAGGCAACGCTTCGTCGTGCAAAGGAAACATTGGTTGCCAAGCGCGAAAAAGAAGGCGATATGTTGACGCCGCTGACGCTTGCTGCACGCAGTCGATGGATTTGAGGGGATTGAAGCGCCGGCTACTTATACTTCGGCACATGAATCAGCCCGCTCCCGCCCATTGAACGAAGCCGACCGCCACACCATTCGTGAGCGCCGCGCTGCGCTGAAGCTCAAGCTTCGGAGACGCGGCATGTTTGCGCTACCCAGCCTGTTCACCTTGGGGGCATTGTTTTTTGGCTTCTATGGAATCATCCAGGCGATGAATTTTCGCTTCGACTACGCTGCAATTTGCGTGTTTGTCGCAATGGTTCTGGATAGCCTCGATGGACGCGTGGCGCGAATGACAAAAACGCAGACTGCGTTTGGCGCAGAGCTCGACAGCCTTGCAGACATGGTGAGCTTTGGTGCAGCTCCTGCTTTGATTGTGTACGAATGGTCGCTCAGTTCGCTACCGAGTCCTCGCATCGCGCTGGCTGCTGCGTTTATTTATGCCGCTTGCGCCGCGCTCCGGCTGGCCCGGTTCAATGTGCAAATTAGTGTGGTCGACAAGCGCTTTTTTAATGGCATGCCGAGCCCTGCGGCGGCGGCTGTCGTGGCCAGCTTTGTACTTTTGATGGACGACCTGGATATTGACGGGACAGCCGTTGCCTGGTGGGCGTTTGCGATCACGTTGATCTCAGGCATTTCCATGGTGACTACCGCTAAATTTTTTAGCTTTAAATCGATGAGCCGTCGGGGAATTTCATTCACGGCGCTCGCGATGTTGGCTGTGGGTTTTGGCCTCATGCTCATGCATCCGCCCACGGTAATTTTTGCAGTGTGTGTAACTTATCTGGCGTCCGGTTACGTCGTTTGGTTATGGCGCGCCACACACAAATCAACGGCGTTCCTGACGGAGGCCGATGGATGCGCCCCGGCAACTATGGAGCCGGTTTCCTTGGTCGACAAGAGCGACAAACGGGCTGAATAGAACGTCTACGCGTTGTGCAACGGTGGCGCATCATGAAATGTGGTGCGCCATTTTTAGACACCAAGTTGACACGCTGATTTCTGGCTGACGGGTGATTCCCGTCAGTCGTATCGATGCTCGGAGCTCCGAGCCCCTTGCCCCTTGCTATGGGCGTTTGCCAAATGATCCGGGCGGCAATCTAAATTGCCGAACTCCGACGTATCCCAGCATCATCAAAAGAGTCAGTAGTAGCAACCCCGATTGGCTCAGCGTCGGCACTGGCACTACCTCTGCCGCAGGCACCACCGCTGAGACGCCGGGCCCGCCTTGATCCACGATGCTGCCGTTGACCGCGAGATCATCATCACCAAGGCCGCCGTCAGCAATCGTGAAGGTCGCCGTGTTACCGGACAAGACCAGATTATTGGTCGCACCCAGCGTGTACCAATGCGCCGCCACCGGGCCGGGTGTTGGGCCGTATTTCCAGTATTGAGCGTTGGCCGGGAACGGCGTCGGGAACTTAACCGTTACCGTAATCGTGCCTGTGCAGCCGGTCGTTGTGAAGTCAAACAGACCGTCCGGGAAACTCACGCCAGGAGGCGCGGCTACCGGTGGCCCAACAAAGGCCGTGGTTCCGAATGAGCAGTTGGCTCCGCTGCCAGACAAGGTCGCCGTCGCGATGCCGGTCCCGGTGAACGTGTTGCCACTAAAGCTGGTTACTGGCACCGGGCACGCGGCTGTCGAGAACGCAAAGTCGCTGCCGTTGGTGGTGAGGCCGTTGTTGGCTTTCACACGGAAGTGATAAGTCGTGCCGCAAGTCAGCCCGGACACCACAGCCGACACTCCGGTGTTGACCGCGCCACTTGCCAGGGGGCTTTGCGTCGCGTTGGCAGTGCTACCGTAAGCAACCGTCGCGCCGTAATCGAAGCTCACGGTTGTCGCCGTGCCATTCGCGCTGACAACGCCGTTTAGCGTTGCCGCCGTCATAGTGATGCTGGTTGCCGCAGCAGTCGTAGCTATCGGCGCTACGGCGGCGCATGCCGCAGTGGTGTAGGTCAGATCAGCTCCGTTGACAGTCGAACCGACGCCGTTGTTTGCATTGACGCGGAAGTGATACGTTGTATTGCAGGTCAGGCCGGACAACAGCGCTGATACAGGCGCGCTAACCGATCCGCTCGACAGAGGGCTTTGCGCTGCTGTCAGCGGGCTACCGGCACCACCGTAGGCAGTTGTGGTGCCGTAGTCGAAGTTCACGATTGTTGCCGCGCCGTTCGCGCTGACGGTGCCGTTTAACGTAGCCGTGGTGGTCGTTAGAGCACTTGCTGCAACCGTGATCGCAGCCGGCGCGAGGGCAGCACAAGCGGCCGTTGTGAAGCTCATGTCGCTGCCGTTAATCGTACCGCCGATGCCGTTGTTTGCGTTGGCGCGGAAGTGATACGTCGTCTTGCAAACCAGGCCGGCCAATGGTGCCGAAACAACCGCATTGACCGCGCCGATCGCAAGCGGGCTTTGTGTGGCATTGATGGTGTTGCCATACGCTACGGTCGTGCCGTATTCGAAGCTTACGGCTGTGATGGCACCGTTCGCACTGGCCGTGCCGTTGAGGGTCGCGGCGACCGTGGTGATCGCCGTGGCGGCGGTCGTTGTTACCGTTGGCGCAGCGGCAGGACAGGCGCTGGTGCTGAAGCTCAAGTCCCCGCCATTGCTGCTGGTGCCGTTGTTCGCGGTGACGCGGAAGTGATAGGTGGTGTTGCAAGTGAGGCCCGTCAGCGGTGCCGATGCGGCGGCGTTGACGGCGTTGCTAATCAAAGGGCTCTGTACGGCGGCGATGGATGATCCGTACGCAACCGTCGTGCCGTATTCAAACGTCACCGTCGTGGCTGCGCCGTTCGCGCTTACCGTTCCATTGAGCGTTGCGCCCGTCACCGCGAGTGCCGTCGCAGCGCTGGTCGCGACTGTGGGTGCGGGGCAAATTGCGGTCGTGAAATTCGCGTCGTTACCGTTGGTGGTGGCACCGTTGTTCGCTTTCACACGGAAGTGATAAGTGGTGCCGCAAGTCAGCCCGGCCAAGGGAGCCGACACGGCGGCACTTACGGCGCCACTGACCAGTGGGCTTTGCGAGGCGTTGACTGTGCTGCCGTAGGCGACGGTCGTGCCGTATTCAAAGCTTACGGTTGTAGCCGCACCGTTGGCGCTGACTGTGCCGTTCACTGTCGCCGAAGTCATGGTGATGGCAGTCGCACCGTTGGTGGTTGCGCTGGGTGCTCCGGGCGGGCAGGCAGCCGTGGTGAAGCTCAGGTCTGACCCGCTAACCGTGCCGCCGACGCCATTGTTAGCGTTGGCGCGGAAATGGTAGGTCGTATTACAGGTCAATCCCGTTAACGTCAACGAGACGGGCGCGTTGATTGAACCACTTGAGAGCGGACTCTGGGTAGCGTTTGCCGGACTGCCGAGTCCTCCGTAGGCGGGAGCACTCAAGCCGAAATCGAACGTCGCGGCAGTGACTGCGCCGTTCGCGCTGACGGTACCGTTCAATGTCGCCGTGGTCGTGGTGATGCTCGTCGCTGCGGCGCTGGTCGCCGTCGGCGCAACTGGAGCGCATACCGCTGTTGTAAAGCTCAAGTCGCTTCCGTTGATCGTACCGCCCACGCCGTTGTTGGCTTTAACGCGGAAGTGATAGGTCGTGTTGCAGCTAAGTCCGGACAACAGCGCTGACACGGGTGCGCCAACCGATCCGCTCGACAGCGGGCTTTGCGCTGCCGTGAGCGGGCTGCCCGCACCCCCGTAGGCGATTGTGGTGCCGTAGTCGAAGCTCACCGTGGTGTTCGCGCCGTTTGCAGTGACGGTTCCGTTCAGCGTTGCCGTGGTGGCGGTTAGTGCGCTGGCGGCAACGGTGATTGCTGTGGGAGCGACTGCTGCGCATGCGGCTGTGGTGAAAGTAAGGTCAGCTCCGTTGACCGTCGAACCGACGCCATTGTTGGCGTTGACGCGGTAGTGATACGTTGTGTTGCAGGTCAGGCCTGCCAACGGCGCGGATACGGCTGATCCCACGGCACTGCCAGGCAGCGGGCTTTGAGTCGCGTTGGCCGTGCTGCCGTACGCAATCGTCATCCCGTAGTCAAACGTCACAACGGTGGCCGAGCCGTTAGCACTTACGGTGCCATTGACAGTGGCGGTGACGGTGGTGATCGCGGTTGCCGCAACCGTCGTGGCTGCCGGAGGTGACAACGGCACACTCAGCACGTTAGAGAACTCGGAGGTGTTGTTTGTGTTGCACGACGACAAAATAATGCCGAGATTGCCAATGAAGCACTTGAGGCCCGCTTTCCAGTCACCTGGCACACCGGGCTGGTCGGTGAGGGGCGTGATATCGGTCGCCGTCATGAGGACGTAGCTGCCGCCGCTGCTGGCCGCTAGCGTGACGCTGCAGCGCCCCGTCGAGCATGAGGCGCTGTTGCTTGGCAAGCCGCTCAAGTCAGTGGTAACCAGTTGCTCGCCAAGAAACGTCATGCTGGTCGCAGCGTTGCTGGTAGCGGCATTGATCTTGAAAAATTCCATGCGGAAATTGGCTGGGCCGTGGCTTGTCAGCGTCCAGTCCAGCGTGGTGTTGCCACCCGTTGAGACCGGAGCGGCCGAACCGCTGCAAGCACCTGTATCGGCCGGGCCCGCACAGATAATCGGTGCCGATTGGTCAAGGTTGGCATAGTTGGGTGGAAACTCGCTTTGCGGCGCGTCAACTGCGTTTTCCTGGCGATCCAGGTCGATGCCAATGCCCGCCGTCAGCCCTCCGTTGCCGTACACCGCGTTTCGTTGCGACATGTTGCTCCAGCCATTGGCGGTGCCACCGTGGCGGATTTTCAAACCGTTGCGTCCGTTACCGGCGATCACGTTGACATCCGTTGCGCCTGGGCCGCCGATGGTGATGCTGCTCGCAGCGTCAACATGGATGCCATCAAAACCGTTGCCCAGCGCTAAATTGCCGACGATGCCCGCGTGAGTGCCGATGAAGTTTCCGAGGATGCTGTTCGCCGTGGTTCCGCTCCCTTGCAGCACGATGCCGTGGCGCGCGTTTGCCGCGATGTTGTTCCCACTAATCGTGTTGCCCGAGGTGGTGACGATGATGCCGTCACCTGCATTGCCGTAGAGTTTGGATGCAAGCGGTGTTGTCGGCGGAAACTCGGCCAAGCCAATCGTGTTGCCGACTACTTTGATTCCCGTGCTGGCCCCGGTGATCACAATGCCTGCGAAATCGGTACCCAGCGTGTCGGGTAAAGCGCTATTGCTGCCGCCTTTGTTGTCGCTAATTAGATTGGCAGGACCAATGAACGCGCCGACCTTGCTGGGGTTGAATTTGAGCGGATCTGTGCTCGGCTTGGTGTCGGTCTTGACACCGTTTGCACCATTTCCAATGTGCGAACCCACGCCTGTCGCAGCCAGACCGATGCGATTTCCGAGAACGGTATTGGGAAGAAACACAGCGCCCGACTCGATGCTGACCCCGTCACCGGTATTGCCGCTGATGACATTGCCAGGGCCGATCAGATTGCCGAAGGTCGATCCCGTCATGCGGACACCTGCGCCACCATTGGGTCTGGCGACGTTGCCGGTGATATCAGTGCCAATCATATTGTTGGACACAAGCACTGCGGCCAGGTTTTGGCTGAAAATTTCGATGCCATTCCCGGCGTTTCCGGAAATCACGTTGCCACTGATGATGACTGGATTCAGCGACGCCAGTGCGGTGGCCATATTGCTGTTGAACGCGTTAAGGTCGGCGGTCGCGTCGACTGGCTGAACGGGCAAGCTGTTGTAAAGGTTCGAAAAAAAGTTGGTGCTGGTATCGGGATAAACCTGAGACGCAGACAACGAAATGCCGTGACCGGTATTGGGCATTGCCACCAGACCCGTTACGTCGATGCCGATATGGTTGCCGGTAAACGTGTAGCTGTGACCGTTCGCACTGATGCCGTCGCCACTGCAATTGCCGATGGTCAGATTACTGATTGAGGAGCCCGTCGCACCCGTCGTGTGCCCGAGGGCTGGGGTTCCCGAGTCGGTGAGACTGAGGCAGCCGTGACCATTCCCGTTGATGGTCACTCCGGTACCCACGATGGTGAACGGAGCCGCCAGCGTTGGCAACCCGCCGTTGATGACGTTGACAGTCGTTACGCTGAAAGTGATGGTGTGAGTTCCGCTGAGCGCGTTACCCTGCTGGATGGCCGCTCGCAAACTACAGTGCCCCGTACCATCGTCGCAGGCTGCGGCTGCAAGATTGTTGTCGCCCAAGTCTGTGGTGCCGATGTTGACCACGAAGCTGGCTCCAAGCGACGGTGTCGCAGTCAGAATCGCCCACGAAAAGAGCGTCAGCGCGGCGGCAAAACTCGCCGCGATGTGGCGAAAAATTTTCACGCTAGAGGTGAGCATACGGTTGGATTTCATAGTGTTTCTCCAGTGGGCCATGAACGCGGCAAGAATGCGCGCCAAGCGGCGCGATTCAGCAAAGAGCACCGGTGCGCGCCCTTCGAACTGCGCACAATTTAGTTGGCGCGACCCTACAAAACCCCTACACCGCCTGAATCGGCCGAAAAATTGACCTTGTCGGGGGATTTGCCTCGCGCGCCATTCGCGCTGTTCGAACCGTTCGCACAGTTGGCACAGTTGGCACAGCTGGACGGTCGTCGCAGTCGATTTGGCGCGCTTATCGCTGCTAACGGCTTGAAGGGAAAGCCCACCTGCGATATGCTTATGGGCATGTATTCACAGCCAACAGCGTTTTTCGCGATTTCGAGCCCGGATTTTCCGGCTGTCTCATCGCGTCTTATTGCCTCGCTGTGCCAGCTGGATCGCCTGGCTGCGTTTCTGCTGCTGCGCTCCCAGCGCAAATAAATTTCCCCACTCCCCCGCCGTTGCGCCACATCCTGATCCCGTCAACGGGCTGATGTCGCTGCATTTCTGCATTCCTTTTTTAGTTCAAGAGATTCATCATGCCCATGTTGAAACAACCCAACCAAAAGTACGCCGCGTTCAAGCCCATCTCTGCCTCCGCGTTGCCGGATCGCACCTGGCCCAATCAAACGATCACCAAGCCACCAATCTGGCTCGCCACCGATTTGCGTGACGGCAATCAGGCGTTAATCGAGCCGATGGACGTTGAGCGCAAGAAAAAGATGTTCGCGCTGAACGTCAAAGTCGGTGTTAAGGAAATCGAAGTTGGATTTCCTTCAGCATCGCAGACGGACTTTGATTTTGTCCGTCATTTGATCGAGCAAAACCAGATCCCGGATGACGTCTGGATTCAGGTGCTGTCACCCGCCCGCGCAGAGTTCATCGAGCGCACCTTTGAGGCGCTCAAAGGCGCGAAACGAGCGATCTTTCACCTCTATCATGCGGTCGCTCCGGTCATGCGCAATGTGGTGTTCGGCTTGACGCAGGATCAGGTGGTCAGTGACTTGACGATTCCGCATGTCAAGCAGGTGCGGGAGCTCATGAAAAAGTATCCGGACACCGAATGGCGTTTCGAATTTTCGCCGGAGATGTTTTCGAACACCGAGCTTGAGTTTTCGAAGCGCGTCGTCGATACGGTGGTCGACGTTTACGGTGCGACGCCACAAAACAAGATCATCATCAACTTGCCGACCACCGTTGAGAACGCCACGCCGAATTGCTACGCCGATCAGATCGAATGGATGCATCGCAACGTTGCAAAACGCGATTGCATTTTGATTTCATTGCATCCACACAATGATCGCGGCACCGGCACGGCAGCGGCTGAACTCGCGTTGATGGCGGGTGCGGATCGCGTTGAAGGCTGCCTGTTCGGCAGCGGCGAGCGTACGGGTAATGTGGATATCGTCAACGTTGCGATGAATATGTACTCGCAGGGCGTGCATCCAAATCTTGATTTCAGTGATATCGATGAAATCAAGAAAACGGTTGAATACTGCAACCAGATTCCCGTACACCCGCGTCATCCGTATGCCGGAGACCTTGTGTACACGAGCTTCTCGGGCTCGCATCAAGACGCGATCAAGAAGGCATTTGCGAACCGTGACGTCAATCCGAACGGCATTTGGGACATGCCCTATTTGCCCATCGATCCGATGGACGTGGGCCGCAGCTACGAGGCCGTCATCCGCGTCAATTCGCAGTCGGGCAAGGGGGGCATCAGCTATCTTCTGCAAAGCGAATACGGCGTAGATTTGCCGCGCAGAATGCAGATCGAATTCTCGCAAGTCGTGCAGCGCGTGATGGACGATACCGGCAAGGAAATGACGGCCGATGACATCTGGAATATTTTTGATGCCGAATACTTCAGCAAAGGCGCACCCTACAAATATGTCGGGCACAAACTGGCCGAGGATTCGTCACGTCCGGAAGCGGTTGAAGTGCATGCCGAAGTCGTCATCGACGGCGACTCGCACAAAGCCAAAGGCATGGGCAACGGCCCCATTGACGCCTTCGTGGCCGCCATCGCGAGCGAACTGCACGCCCCCGTAAAAGTTATGGACTACCACGAGCACGCGATTGGTCAGGGCGCGAACGCCACCGCCATCACCTACATCGAGATGCGCGTCGGCGACGGCCCGTCCCTGCATGGTGTGGGGATGGACAGCAACATTGTCACGGCGTCATTCAAGGCGATACTGAGCGGGTTAAATCGCGATGCCGCACGGGTTCGCGTGGCGAGTACCGCTGCATCGAAATAGTTGAGAGCGGGCGAACAGGCGTTCTCCCGCTGCGTTATGCGCCGCCTTTCGCAATCGCCCGCTGATACGCAGGCCGCGCTTCGATCATCGACACAAAGCGGGTGAGATTGGGGAACATTTCTTCGCCTTTACCCATCGTCGCGTACTGCGCCACGAACGACAACTGAACGTCGGCGCCGGTGAGGGAGTCGCCGACGAAATACGTCTTATTCACCAGTTCGCTGTCAAGCCAACCCATGTGGTTTTGAATCTCGCTGTTGATGCGCGGTTGCAGCGGCGCGCCCGCGTCGCCGAGGCGACTGGTGTAGAGCTTCAACATCAGTGGCAGCATCGCCGAGCCCTCGCCGTAGTGCAGCAACTGAATGTAGCGGTTGTAGGCGGAAGTTCCCATGGCGGGCGCGAATTGGCCGTTGCCGTAGGTGCGCACGAGGTACTCGATGATTGCGCCGGACTCGATGAGCACCTCACCACCATCGCGAATCACCGGGGCTTTTCCGAGCGTATGAATTGCCTTCAGCTCAGGCGGTGCGAGCCGCGTTTTTGGATCGCGCTGATAGCTGATGATTTTGTATTCCTGACCGAGCTCTTCAAGTATCCAGGTGATGCGGCGCGAGCGGGATTCGTTGAGGTGATGAATTTCGATCATGGGATTGCAACGCAAATGGAAAAGGCCCCGTAGTTTAAATTACGCAAGAAGCTAACCGTGCGTGCGCTCAGCATCAGCGCCCAGCAGACATCAAGCTAGCTTACAATCTAGCTGATAAATTTCTGGAGTATCGCCGTGAATCTGATTCCTAGCCGTGAAATAGGCGCGTTTGAAGCTAAAAACAAATTGGGTACGCTGCTCGATTGGGTAGAGTCGGGGGAAGAGGTGACCATCACGCGGCGTGGCAAGGCGGTGGCGCGATTGGTATCGGTCAATGTCGCCACTGACGCAGGCGCAGGGCAGCGCGCGGCTGACGCGCTGCGCGCTAGCACCGCAGGTTGGCGCTTGGCGGGCTTAAGCGTGAACCAGCTTAAGGCTGAGGGGCGTCGTTGAGCTTTGTGCTCGACTGCTCGGTGACGATGGCGTGGTGCTTCGACGACGAGCGCACGCCAGCCACCGATGCCCTCCTGGATCGGGTGGCGAGCAGCGGGGCGCATGCGCCTTTTTTGTGGCCGCTTGAGGTGTGCAATGTTTTGCTGATGGCGACACGCCGCAAGCGGATACCGGCGAGCGCGGTCGCAACAGTCGCGGAGCGCGTGCGTGCGCTGCCGATTGTGGTGGACGAGCAAGGCATAAGTCGGACGTGGGCAGCAACGCTCGCGCTGGCGCAGCGCTATCAGCTGACAAGTTACGACGCGTGCTATCTGGAGCTCGCCCAGCGCTTGGCGCTGCCACTGGCAACGCTGGACTCCGCGCTGAAAAAAGCGGCGCGATCAGCGCGTGTAGCGACGCTTTGAGTCAGTGGCGCTAGACTTTGTACCCATGACTGATCGAACTATTCACCCCGACGTCCTCCACCGCTGGGTGGCCGATCTATTTTTGGCGGCGGGCTCGTGGGCGACGGAGGCGAAGCTTACGGCCGATCATCTCGTGCTGTCGAATCTGAGCGGTCATGATTCGCATGGCGTGGGCATGGTGCCGCGCTATGTGAAGGCGATTGGCGCGGGTGAGTTGCGGCTCAATACGGATGTTGAGGTGGTCACCGACACGGGAAGCCTCTTGGTGCTTGATGCGCATTGGGGAATCGGCCAGAGCGTCACGCATCAGGCGATGGAGATCGCGATCAAGCGGGCGAAGGACACGGGCGTCTGCGTGATGGGTTTGCGCAATTCGCATCACTTGGGGCGCGTCGGCCATTGGGCGGAGCAGGCGATTGCCGAAGGACTTATTTCGATCCATTTCACCAATGCCGTTTCGCAGCACTGGGTGGCACCGTACGGCGGTGCGGAAGCGCGCTTTGTGACCAACCCCTTTACCGTAGGAATTCCGCGTCCTGACGCCGATGGTGGGCCTTTCGTGCTGGACTTCGCGACGAGCGCCATCGCTCAAGGCAAGGTGCGTGTCGCGTACAACGCGGGCAAAAAGACTCCGGACGGCGCGCTCATTGATCACGCAGGGCGGCCCACCACCAACCCAGCCACGCTGTTTGAGCCGGTGGACGGGCGCATTGGTGCGCTCACCACCATGGCCGCGCACAAGGGCTACGCGCTGGCGATGGTTTGTGAGCTGCTGGGTGCCGCGCTGACCGGCGGCGCCGTCACCATCCCGAAAAACCAGCCCAAAGCGGGCGTGTGGAACAACATGCTCACCATCATTTTCGATCCGGCGCGGTTTGGTACGCAGACGGCGTTTGAGTCCTCCACGCGTGAATTCGTCGAATGGGTGAAATCGGCACGCCTGATGGAAGGGCATGACGAAATCCTGATGCCCGGCGACCCCGAACGACGTTCACGCAAGGCGCGCGCGCAGGCAGTGCCGATTGACGAGGGCACGATTGCGGAAATGGATGTGGCAGCGGCCACGGTGCTGGCTTCCAGCGGCAAAGGGCCGGGCGCTTTGTCGCGGCTTATGCAGTGAATTGGGAGTTGATTGCTTCTAACAGCTTTTTATGAAACCCAAGATTTAATGTGGGCTAGGTGCTGATTTTTTGTAAAGTCAAGAATGGATATATTGAGGCTTTAGCCCTTGTGTAATAAGAGTTTTACAAGAAAGCTGTTATGAAAATTTCGAGGCAAAACTCATTCTCAATCGCCACCCCGTCGAAGGACGGGACCCACGCCCGCTGCAAGTTGTTGATTTTGCTGATAGCCTTCCGCGACGGAGGCAGGGGCGTGGATACCGGCCTCCGCCGGTATGGCGAGAAATTTGGTTTTTTCAGCGTTTCCGCAGACTGCATTGCTTTCAACCGGTTAGCGTCGCCTCGTTTCGATGCCGACGCACGCCTTCGAAATTGAGCACTTCCCGCGTGCATGCGTCGAATTTAGGGACAAACATTGGCTACCTAGCAAATCGCAAAACGCACTTTAAAAAGTTAAACTTTCACGTGCTCTTTAAAATACGTTAGGCCTTTTCACGACACGCACGCGACCCCGATAGTGGCTGTTGTCTTTTACTTCGTGGCTCGGAGAAAAATATGAAGTTTTCCATTTCAACACTTGCTGCTACCGCAGTTATTTTTTTCGCAATTCCTACGAAGGCTGAGAGCCTCTATCAAGTAGTCTCAACTCGCACGTCTGCAAACCCTTCAGCGCGTTACCAGGAAAAAACTGGCTGTATGCAACGAACACTTGCCTTAAAGGAAAGCCAACGCATACAGAATGAAAAAGATAGCGCAGCTGGTGCCGCGTGGATAGTTGAAGTCGCAAAATGCCCAGGAACCAGTGCTCCGAAGCCTGAGCAGTCTTATAGAGTTGTTTCAACGCGATCCAGTGCAAATCCTGCTGCCCGATTCTCGGAAGGTACAGGGTGTATGAAGAGAAATGACGCTGTAGTTATGCAAAGGAAGATTCAAGAAGAAAAGGATAATGCAGCAGGGGCAGCGTGGATCGTTAAAATGGAAAAATGCTAATCGGTATTGCCCGATTTTTGGGCTTTTGTCGCAAACGGTAAAGCTGTGTTCAAGCGTTCCACAAACGGTGTTTGGCCTAACTGGTTGGTCAAGCTGACGCCAACCTTGCGGTTGGTTCCCTCCACTCGCTTCGCTCCTTGCGGCGCAGCTTACCTAGGGCGTTATTCAGCACGAAACCAGAACATTGAATCACAGTCACCCCATGGAACCCCTCGAATCTCGCTCAGACTCACGAGAAAAACTGATTCCTGCCAGTCCGTCCAAAGTATTTGCCGCGATGAGCGATCCCGTTCGCGTTGCTCAATGGTGGGGGCCTGCCGGGTTCACCAACACGATCCACGAGTTTGAGTTCGAGCCGGGCGGAAGATGGTTGCTGACGATGCATGGACCTGACGGAACGGACTACCCGAACGAAAGCCGCTTTACGCGCATTGCCTGCGATCAGGTGTTTGAAATTGAGCACCTCGGCGGTCATCACTTCTACCTGACCATCGAGTTGGAACCCGCAGACGGCGGCACCCGGGTCAAATGGCGTCAGGTCTTTGACACCGTCGAACACTACGAACGGATTGCTCAATTTGTCGCCACGGCGAATGAGCAGAACCTTGAGCGTCTGGCCGCCGAAGTGCTGCGTGGGCATTGAGCCGCGTGACGCAAACGTAGCTGCGTAATGCAAACGCAGCGGAGTTAAGGCCTCGCGGACAACGTGATGTCGCCAAACCGCGCGCTGGCTTTTTCACCGGTGTTGTCGGTGTCCACCATGATGGCGATGCCTGAAATTCGCGTGGGTTCTTCGCCGAATGCGTGCTTGTAATCGTCGTAGATGTCGCGCACAAAACTCTTCCACTTGCCCACCGATTCCGGGTCGGCATCGACCACGATCTTTTTTACGCGGCCGGTGTAGGGGCTGGTGATGATGTCGCCCAGTTTCGCTTTGTGCGTGAACACATACGAGAGCGCTGCATGCGGCGGAACCTCGCCGTAGATTGCGCTAGCGATCGCGTTCTCGGTTTTTTCACGAAATGAGGCGCGTTGCGGATCGCTCGCAAACGTCACGTACACGCGCGCGACATAGTCGTCACCCGCCTTGGTTTTTGGATCGCTACTGGCGATCAGATTGCCCGCACGCCATTTGAATCGAAGGATCGAGCTCGACTGAGCGTCACCGTCAAAGCGATAGACCAATGCGCCCGCCGCTGCATCGGCCATGCCTTCGAGCACGGTCGCGTTAAGCGTGTCGTCGTGGACGTATGCATATTTCGTGGATTGCTTGACACCGCGCAGCGCCTGAAAGCTCCACTCGCGCGGCGCAGCGCCCGCTGTTTTGGTCGAAAAAAGCGGTATGTTGGCGGCGCTGTGCACCGCTGCGCCCGGTTGGACGTCCGCTGCGATGAGCGGGGATGATGCAAAGGCGAGCGCGAGGGCGAGCGCACGTACGGAGGATGTCGCTAAAAAGATCTTCGTAAAATCTGCCATCGGGATTCGGTTTCGGGCGACGCCTTGCCGTCAAAGTCCAAATGCTCGCATACGTTGGCAAAACGCGCCATCAGCTCGGCGTGATCGATACCGCCCATATGCACAAGGGCGTAGCGGTAGGAGCCGAGCCACTTGGTTTCGCGGGCTCGCGAAGTGCTGTGTTTGATGTCGAGAAAGAGCTTGGCGTCGGTGTAGGTTTTGGTGAGCCAGCGCTGTTGGTATTCCGGCGGTGGTTGTTTGATGGCATCGCCGAATTCACGAAAAACGAAGCTGGCGGCTGAGCCAAATTTTCCCTCTCGACGCGGCCAGATCGGCGTTTTTCCCAGCGCCAGGTCAAGTTCAAGCGCCCACAGGCTTTTGCCGTCCACCCGTTCATACAAATCGGAAAACTGCCCCGCCATGCGCGGGTTGATTTCGATGATCGTGATGCGCTCGGTCTTCGGATCAAAGAACAGCTCCACGTTAAACAGCCCGTGTGTAAAGCCAACCGCTTCGACAGCGCGCTTTGCGATGGCTTCGAGATTCTCGACGTGGTGCGCTGCCAGTTGCGACGGATATTCAAAGCGCATGAAAGAGTTCGTACCCGGATACATGACCGAGTCAACGGTGCCGAGAATGTTCACAGTCCCGTTGTGCGCATACCCGTCGACGCAATACTGCAATGCGCCGTCGACGCAGCCTTCCGCGATGAAACAGTCGGCATCGATTTCGCAATCAATATGTTTGACGGAGACTCGTCTAAACGGCCAGGTGAGCCGCTTGATAATGATTTTTTCCCACACCCGAAACTTCAGATGTTCACGCAGTGCAGCTTCGTCCTTGCAGCGCTTCGCCAGCACCGAAAACGCGGCTTTCACAGGCTTTACAAAGATCGGGTAGTCAATCGTGATGGCTTTAGTTACGTCGGCGTCATAGCGAAATCCGCAGAATGGCGGCACATTGTCCGGCAGTGTTTCGCGATGAATCTGGCGTGCGAGATATTTGTGCTGCGCGGTCAGTAAACCCTTCAATGGCGTGCCCGGAAGGCCCAATTTTTCAGCGAACATGCACGCAGCCAGCGCGCCGAATTGTTCATGGGTGGACACAACCGCTGCGATGGTTCGCCCGCGAAATTTGCGTGCCAATTTCTGGACGAACAACTCCACGTTGAACCAGAGCAAACGAGCGCTCGACGGGAACGTGAATAAATCGAACCCCTCTCGGACAAACTCATATTCGCTGTGCGCGAGCTCAAGCGGCGCAAGCGCAAGCTCGTCATATTCCTGCGAGAAGAGGACGAGTACGATGGGCTTCATCGAAACATCGGAGAATCGAGTCGACGGTGGGCCACAGAGGACGATTCAATCAAAACCAAAGGCTACTTCTTGTCGTTTAGATTCCAGTCGTAATCGAGATACGAAATTGCGACCTTTCCGGTTTTGATCTCGGCTTGCGCCGCAGCATCGATTGCGAGCTTGTCGGCATACTTGCCCAGCGTGGCTTCAAGCGAGCTGTAGCCTTTGTAACCCTTGGTGAAGTCTTTTTTGTACCAGTCGAAAATCTTGCTGATTTCAAGCGTCTTCTTTTCGGCGTTGTAGCGATTGCGCGACTTGTCGGAGAGAAAGCGCTGCATGCCGTCTTCGAGTTGTGCGTCCAGCTTTTCGGCGGTGAACACCTCATTGCGCAACATCGGGCACCCGATGGAAGCGCAGACAACACCAACGTGAATGCGTGGGTCGTTGAACGCGCCTTCGGCACGAATCATGTCATGCTCAATCCCGTCGAGCGTCAAGTCTTTACCGAACAATTTGAAGAATTTGATGCCCCACGGTTTGCTGAATGTGCCGCCTAGATCGCGGATGGATTTCAGGTTTGGGTACTTCGTCAGGATCAGCTCAACCGTGTACGCGTTGTAGGCGTTGATGAGAAACGCGAGCTGCTGATTTTTGTTCCACGATTTGTAAGTCGCCTCAGGAACAGCAGACACCGAATCAAGGTAGGCGGTTAGCGTCGCGTGATCGCGCAGTACGCCCGCGTACGAAATCTGTGAGGCGTTACCACCGCTGATCAGCGTGACGTGCTTCTTCAATAAATCATCGAACGCCTTGTGCGACTGATCGAATTGGGCGAAGGCGGTGGAGGAGACGAGTGCAGCTGCCGTGAAGAGTATCTTTGCCAGAGTGTTCATTTGCTTTCCTAGGTCTTGGGGCGGGCACGGCCCGTTGTTCATCATCGTAAAGCACGCTACCCGCGCTCCCACGCATGGAACTTTGCCACCCATTCGAGTAGCTTGGTCGGTTGATGGTTCCGTTTCCATACACCAGCGGCATACTTATTGGCCTCACCGAGCGTGGGATAGGTATGAATCGTGCCCAAAATCTTGTTCATACCGATGCCGTATTTCATCGCAGTGACGTATTCGACCAGAATATCGCCGCCGTGGTCGCCGACGATGGTCGCGCCGAGAATCGTGTCCTTGCCCGGTACTGTCAGCACTTTCACAAAACCGTGCGCCTCACTGTCTGCAATAGCGCGATCCAGGTCATCAAGGCCGTACACCGTGACTTCGTGCGGAATTTTCTTCTCTTTCGCTTCCGACTCGGACAGGCCGACGCGCGCCACTTCCGGGTCCGTAAAGGTCGCCCAAGGAATCACGCGATAGTCGGCCTTAAACTTCTTGAAACGACCGAACAGCGCGTTCACCGCCGCGTACCAGGCCTGATGCGCGGCCGTATGCGTGAACTGGAACGGGCCAGCAACATCGCCACAGGCGAAGATGTTGGGATACAGCGTTTGCAGGTAATCGTTGGTTTCAATCGTCTTGTTCGGACGGGTCGGGATGCCCAGCTCTTCAAGCCCGAAGCCCGTAACGTTTGCCGTACGACCCACCGCAACCAGAATCTGATCAAACGCGATTCTCACTTCCGTGCCGTTGTGTTCGCAGACGAGGATTTTTTCGCCATTCTCGACAACGACCTGCTTGGCCTTGTGCCCGGTCAGCACTGCGACGCCGTCCTTCTGTAACGATTTGGCGACCAGCTCTGATACTTCCGGATCTTCGCGAATCAGGATGCGTGGAAGCATCTCAACCTGAGAAACGTGCGCGCCGAATCGTGCGAAGCACTGAGTCAGTTCCGAGCCAATCGGCCCGCCGCCCAGCACCACAAGGCGCTTCGGAAGTTCGCGCAGATTCCACACGTTGTCGCTGGTCAAATACGCAACGTCGGCCAGTCCCGGAATCGGCGGCACAAAAGGCCGCGCGCCGGTTGCGATGACAATATTTTTTGTCGTCATCGTCGATTTGCTGCCATCTGCCGCCGTGATCTCGACTGCCCAAGGCGACACGATCCGAGCGCTACCGGTCACACAATCCACTCCGATACCCGTGTAGCGCTCAATCGAATCGTGCGGCTCGACTTCGCGGATGATGCGTTGCACCCGCTCCATCACGTCGGCGAAATTCCATTCGGCGGAGGCGCTCTTCAAACCGAACTCTTCGGCGCGCTTCATGTGCGACAGGAGTTTTGCGGTTTTGATCAACGCCTTGGACGGCACGCATCCTGTGTTCAGGCAATCGCCGCCCATTTTGTGCTTCTCGATCAGCGTGACTTTCGCCTTCACAGCCGCAGCGATATAGCTTGTCACCAGACCCGCCGAGCCTGCGCCTATGACGATCACATTGCGATCAAACGATTTTGGTTTCATGTTCGCAAATCGAGAATAAACCTTGCGCCCCTTCAACCAGTCCAGCACCTTCTTCGCAATGATCGGAAAGATGCCGAGCAGAGCGAATGAGCCCAAAATGGCTGGTGAAATGATGCCTTTTAGCGAACTGATCTGCGCCAGCTGCGTCCCCGCATTTACAAACACGGCTGTGCCCGCCAACATACCCACCTGACTCACCCAGTAGAACGGCCACGTTTTGATGGTCGTCAAGCCCATCACCAGATTCACCACGAAGAAGGGGAACAGGGGAACCAGGCGGAGCGCAAACAGATAAAACGGCCCGTCTTTCGCCACACCGTCATTGATCGGTTTCAGGCGGTCACCGAATTTGCTCTGTACCCAGTCGCGCAACAAAAAGCGCGATGAAAAGAACGCGAGCGTCGCGCCGATCGCAGAGGCAAACGACACTAGCACCAGTCCGGTGCCAAAGCCAAAAATCGCGCCGCCGAGCAACGTCATCAGCGCCGCTCCGGGCAGCGATAACGCGGCCACCAGAACATACGCAACGAAGAACCCCACGGCGCTCTGAAGCGGGTTTGCGGCGACGTAAGCGGCAAGTGTTGCCTGCTGCGCTTTAAATGCCTCCAGACTTAAAAAACGCCCCAGATCAAAGAAGAAGAACGCCCCGATTGCAGCCGCAATGACGACCAGCAACGCTATTTTTGATTTCATGTGTGCTCTTTCGGCAACTGGTACCGCAGTTGAACCGCCTGAGTGACGATTCCGATTATGGTTTTAGCGCTTTGTCGTACGGCTGTCAGAGAAACTTACACGTAAAGAGGGTCATCGCAAAATGCGCTTGAGGCGATCATCAACGGAGCGCAGTATCGATCCTAGTGGCGACAGGCTCAACAGAAGCGCGGCCGCCACGCCAATGCTATTGGCAAGCGCGTCGAACCAGTCGAATTGACGATTGACGTAGGGCTGGATGAATTCAATGGCCACGCCGAGCACCATGAGTGCGACGGCGATAAAAAGTCGCGCTCGCATTGATGTGTATATCTGCGCAAAATAAGCCATCACCACGAAGTAGGTTCCCGCATGCCAAAACTTGTCCGACCCGCCAAGCGGTGGCAGCGCCTTGGCCGGAGCAAGAGAGCCATACAACAGCAAAAGAACGAGCGAGACACCGAATGCCAGCCAGAGCTTTTGATAGGCGAGGCCAGAGCTGCGAAAAGGGATAGCTGGCATGGAATGAATAAGGGTCAGATTAAGGTGCGCCATGTTAGGACAGCTTCGCGGCGTGTCCTACTGGACGAGCTTCCGACCTCTATATTTTGAAGGATTCGAGCGACTCGGGCGCGAACAATTCGTCGAGCGATAGTTGCCGTTTGGACAAGCCCTGCTCGAAGTGATAGCGGGTGAACGTTTCGAGCGTTTTGCAATTGCGATCCAGCCCGTAGGGCCACCAGTCCTCACCCATTTCCCGGCGCGTTTGCTCAACATGAGCAACGAGCCACGGCAGCATCGATTTCAACGCGGCGGTTTCGGCGAGATCATCATAAGTGTGCCGCTGTGATTCGTAAAACGCTTTGGTGAGCGACTGGGCAATCCAGCGGTTTGCCTCATACACATCGCGGCGCATCACGATGGTGTGCATGATGGGGAAGATGCCGGTTTCGCGCCAGTACGCGCGCTCGACTTCTGCGTAATTCTCGAAAAGCCGCTTCACTTTGCCATCGTTGCGTTGAAACGAAGAGGGCATACGAGCCGTGTAGAGAGCGTCAATTTCGCCATCGTGCAGCATTTGCGACAGCGTCTGTGTTGGGCCGATGGGATGAAGCTTGATGTTGGGCGGCAGATCGAGCTTTAGCTTTTCGATGCGCCCGGTCTCTTCCTCGCCGCCGTACAGGTATGGCTGAGCGGCGACCGGAACGCCGTAATGATCCTGCAAAATTCCCCGAATCCAGACGGGGGCCGTCATCTGATATTCGGGACTGGCGATGCGTTTTCCAATCAGATCTTTGGGCTCCTTGATGCCGGACGCGGCATTGACGTAGATCGATGAGTGGCGGAAGAATCGAGAAGGAAAAATCGGTAACGCGATGAACGGTTTCTCCGGACGGTTGAGCGATACACAGTACGAGGAAAGCGACATTTCAGCGACATCAAATTCGCGATGGCGCGCCATACGGAAGAACGTTTCTTCCACCGGCAAATTTAGATAGTTAAGGTCGATCCCATCAGGTTGCACCGAGCCGTCCATCAAGGCGCGAGTGCGGTCATAGTTCCAGCACGCAAAGCTTAGTTTTAGTTTAGACATAGCAACAAAATCTCAATGCAAATTGCGATACGGAAAGGCGGCATCTGATTAAATTCGTCGCTGTAAGCGTTCAGCGCGATCTGCCTTTTAGTGGCACACACATGAAGCTTCGGCGGCAAATATTGCTTCATGGCGCGATGCAAAACAAAGCAAACTCATGCTTTAGCCGCTCTACGGGTGCGTCCCTGCCAGCGATAGCCCTGGTCGTTCGCTCGACGATGCCGCGCCAGTTTTGGGTCGGCGATCAGCGGTCGGTAAAGCTCAATGCGGTCGCCGTTTTTGAGTGCGGTATCAAGCGGCACGGACTTACCCCAAACGCCCAAGTCCGCTGCTGACACGTTGTTGATGTCGAAAGCAACGAGCGCGTCACCAAGCGTCGCGCCGTCGATCAGCTCGATAGCGCGCTCGTCCACGTGACCGGCAAACGCAGTAACGACAGTCACTCGAATCACGGATTCAACTGCTCGGCGCGACGCACAAAAGCATCCACAAACGTCGCAGCAATGCGATCAAACACTGGCGCGACGAGCGCACCGATGATGCCATCAAAGTCGTAGTTCAGCTCGAACTCAACCTTGCACCCGGCGTCCCCCAATTGTGTAAATCGCCACTGTCCCGACAATCGGGAAAACGGCCCGCTCACCAGGGCAAGATCAATCCGCTCGTTCGCCACGAGCGTGTTTCGTGTTGTAAATGTCTGGTGTACCCCGAGATAAGCGATATCAACCGCCGCCTGCATCTGGGTCTCTGACTGCTCGACAATGCGTCCGCCGCCGCACCACGGTAAAAACGAAGGATATGACGGCACGTCGTTCACCAGCGCGTACATCGTCGCCGCCGAATGGGGCACGAGGATGGTCCGCACAACATGCTTCACGCCGGGTTCCTCAAGCCCAACGCCACGGCTATCCTCGCCCGCATCCCTACAATCATCACCATGAGTATCGTCGACAATAAAAAAGCATTCTTTGATTATTTCATTGAGGATCGCTACGAGGCCGGACTTGAGCTCGAAGGCTGGGAAGTCAAGGCCATTCGCGCCGGTCGCGCGGGCATCAAAGAGGCCTATGTCCGAGTGATCCGCAGCCAGGTCTGGCTGGTCGGTGCCAATATTAGCCCGCTCAACAGCGCGTCAACCCACATTCGCCCGGACGCCATCCGCATGCGCCGCTGCCTGCTGCATCGGGAGGAAATCAACAAACTGATCGGCAAGGTCAAAGAGCGCGGCTACACGCTCGTTCCAATCAATTTGCATTTTTCAAAAGGTCGCGTCAAGCTCGACATTGGCCTCGCCAAAGGCAAAAAAGATCACGACAAGCGCGACGTGCTGAAAGAGCGAGAAGGTCAGCGCGATGCGCAGACTGCGATGAAAAAGGCGATGCGGGGTAAGGGCGGCGAGGAATAGCGTATTTTGGGCGTCTTCCGCAGCTCGCTACGCCACCGGAGCCACCTGATTGAGCCGTCGAATCACCGGTTCCGTCAGATCGTGGTCGTAGCCAAGGATGCTGATTGAGCTCGTGTCGAGCTTTACGCGTCGCCCTTCAACGGCCGGCAGTTGCAGCCATCGCGCAATCAGCACTCGCAGGATGTCGCTGTGCGCGAATGCGATCACGTTTCCTGCCGTTGCATGAATTCGCTGAACCCGCGCGATGACGCGGTCTGCGCGGACGCTGATGACTTCCGGCGATTCGCCATTCGGACAACCATGATCGAAAAGCCGCCAGTCGGGGCGTTCGGCGCGGATGGCGGCAGTGGTTCTGCCCTCGTAGTCACCGTAGTCCCATTCGCGCAAGTCGGGCTCCAGATGGACCGAATCCGCGTAACCCGCCAGTTCGGCGGTCTGTAGCGCCCGCTTCAGCGGGCTGGTCAAAACCTCGGCAAAGTCAAAGCGGCTAAGCGTTTCATGCAAATGTTTTGCGCTTTCGGAGCCAGCCGCAGTTAATGCAATATCCGAGTGCCCGGTATGCTGGCCGGTCAATGTCCATGCGGTTTCGCCGTGTCGGACTAAAACGAGCAGCGGCAGGTTGGGGTTCATGAAAATGCGCCTCGTCGGCAGGAAATGGGCGGTAAGGATAGAGCGAGTTGGGCTCACAGTTCGGCTTGCTCGACACGGTAACCGGCAGCGCGCCCTCTCAGCCCGGCTCCGCTGCTGCGCGGTTCGCGCAGGCGTCCGGTAGGCTCGACGTTGCGAGTGCACGGCAGATATAACTGTACAAATTGACAGCTTTGTGCCGCACAAGCGATAATCCCGTGATGCGCGTCACTTATCCAAACTCCCCGTATTCCCTTGAGCAACCGTTCCCGCCGGCGGGCGACCAGCCCACGGCAATTGCGACGCTCGTCGATGGCATTGAATCGGGTTTGCAGTATCAAACGCTCCTGGGCGTCACCGGCTCCGGCAAGACGTTCACGATGGCTAACGTCATCGCGCAAACAGGGCGACCGGCCATCGTCATGGCACCGAACAAAACGCTTGCAGCCCAGCTCTACAGCGAGTTTCGCGAGTTTTTTCCGGACAACGCGGTTGAGTATTTTGTGTCGTATTACGACTATTACCAGCCCGAGGCGTATGTGCCATCGCGTGACATGTTCATCGAGAAGGACAGCGCGATCAACGAGCACATCGAGCAGATGCGCCTGTCCGCGACCAAGAGCATCATGGAGCGGCCCGATTGCATCATCGTGGCGTCCGTTTCGTGCATTTACGGTATCGGCGATCCGGTGGATTACCACTCGATGATTCTGCATTTGCGCGAAGGCGACACGCTCGACCAGCGCGCCTCGATTCGCCGCCTGACCGAAATGCAATACGACCGCAACGACACCGATTTCGCGCGCGGTCGCTTTCGGGTGCGCGGCGAAGTGCTGGATATTTTTCCTGCTGAGCATGCCGAGACGGCGGTGCGCGTGACGTTCTTCGACGACGAGATTGAGCAACTGCAATTGTTCGATCCGCTCACCGGTCACATCAAACAAAAAATCGGACGCTTCACCGTGTTCCCCGGATCGCATTACGCCACGCCAAGATCGAGCGTGTTGAAGGCGGTGGAGGCGATCAAGCTTGAGCTGCATGAACAGAAGAATTTCTTTGTTTCGCAGATGAAATTGCTGGAGGCGCAGCGGATCGAGCAGCGCACCCGCTTTGATCTTGAAATGATGGCCGAAATCGGCTTTTGTAAAGGCATCGAAAACTATTCGCGACACATGAGCGGACGGCAGCCGGGCGAACCGCCGCCGACGTTGATCGACTACATGCCGCGCAATTCGCTCATGTTCATCGACGAGTCGCATGTCACCGTGAGCCAGGTTGGCGGCATGTATCACGGTGATCGTTCGCGCAAGGAAAACCTCGTGAATTACGGCTTCCGTTTGCCCAGCGCGCTCGACAACCGGCCGCTCAAATTTGAAGAGTTTGAACGGCTGATGCCGCAAACAGTTTTTGTGTCGGCGACACCGCAAAAATATGAGCAAGAGCACGCCGATCAGGTCGCCGAACAGCTGGTGCGGCCAACCGGATTGGTTGATCCGATTTTGATCGTGCGGCCCGTCGCAACGCAGATTGACGACTTGCTGGCAGAGGCCAATTTGCGCGTCGCCAAAGATGAGCGTGTACTGGTCACCACGCTGACCAAACGCATGGCCGAGGACTTGACTGATTATCTGAACGAGAACGGCATCAAGGCGCGCTATTTGCACTCGGACATCGACACGGTGGAGCGCGTGGAAATCCTGCGTGATTTGCGCTTGGGAGAGTTCAACGTTCTGGTCGGCATCAATTTGCTACGCGAAGGGCTTGACTTGCCCGAAGTGTCGCTGGTCGCGATTCTCGATGCCGATAAAGAAGGTTTTTTGCGGGCCGAGCGCTCGTTGATTCAGACCATTGGCCGCGCTGCGCGCCACATCAACGGCACCGCGATTTTGTATGGCGACAAGATCACTGATTCGATGAAAAAAGCCATCGACGAAACCGAGCGCCGTCGCAACAAACAAATCGCCTTCAACCTCGCCAACGGGATCACCCCCAGAGGCGTACAAAAAGCGATCAAGGACATCATCGACGGCGTCTACGATCCCGATGAAGAAAAACGCGTCGCCAAGGACGCCAAGGTCAAGCGCGAGTTCGAAGCGATGGACGACAAGAGCCGTGAGAAAACGCTTAAATCACTGGAGAAAGCGATGCTCGATGCCGCGCGCAATCTGGAGTTTGAGAAGGCCGCCGAGATGCGCGATCAGCTCACCAAACTGAAGGAAGAAATGTTTGGTGTTGGGCATGCGGGGGCGGGGTAGTGTCGCTGTCGTGCCCGTGCAGGCGGCAATGACAGAATGCCACCATGGAACTCGCTGCATACCTTAAGTCCTTTCTCGGTCTACTGGCCATTGTTGATCCGTTCATCGCGGTGCCGATGTTTCTGGTGCTAACGCCGTCAGCGACGGCTCAGGATCGTTTTCGCATTGCGCGTATCGCAGCGATTTCGGTGTTCTGTGTGTTGGGCATTGGCCTAGTCGCCGGGGGGCCCGTGTTGGATTTTTTCGGAATTTCGCTACCTGCGTTTAAGGTCGCCGGGGCCTTGCTGCTGTTGCTCTCCGCGATGGACAGCTTTAACGCGGCACCGGGTCGTCAGCGGCAAACCCCTGAAGAAGAAGAGGAGGCGCGTCACAAGCACGCCGTCGCCGTCGTCCCGATTGCCATTCCGCTGCTAGCCGGTCCAGGGGCGATTTCGATGGTCATCGTTTTCGGCCAATCGCATTCCGCGATCAAGCACATTGGCACGATTGCCCATCTGGGCATGATGCTGCTGGTGATCGCAGTGGTGGCGCTGATTACCTGGATCACGCTGCGAGCGGCTCAGCGAGTGTCAGTGGCGCTCGGCATCACCGGAATGAACGTGGCAACCCGCGTCGGTGGTTTGATCACCGCAGCGCTCGCCATTGAGATTCTGGCCTCCGGTTTGACCGGGCTGTTTCCGGGTTTGAAATCGTAATAGCCTTTTGGCTGAAATCACGTGCGCATTGGGGCTAAGTGCCAATTTAGGCCTAAGTCGATAAACCTAAAATCAGCCTTCTAGCCCTTTTTGAAACTTAGCATTCAGCCAAAAGCTGCTTGCTCCTCGCTTCAAGCAATTCACGATTAAGAACATTTAAGTACGCTAACTTGGGCCAGCCACTACACTCGCTCTCAGTTTAATCTGACACGATTGGCACCGATTCCAGAGTGACTTCAACGTCGCTGAATCGAACAGAACAATAAATTGATTTACCTGAAAACGTAGAGGGGTTGCATGAAAAATTGGCAGAAACTCGCCGCAAGCGCGGCGATCGTTGGCGCTTTTGCTGTCAACGCGCAAAACGCGGATCAGCGCAAGGCGCTTCGCGAAATCGTTGACATCGAAGCGCTGGAGCAATTGTCCGCGCAGTTCCAGTTGCGCTTTGAGCGGGACGAAGCGGCGGTGCGCAAATACCTGCTCGACAACCCCACCGTGAAGCGCTCTCAGGACGTTAACGGTCGTACGCAAACGATTGTGCGGATCGATGCCGCAGGCAAGCCCGTCTATCAGGTCGCCCGCGACGGCGCGATTTCGGGCTTTAACGGCGCAAAAAATCTCGCTTCGGGCCAGCTCATCAAGGCTGATTCGCTCTACAGCGGTGGCTCAATCGGCGTCAACATCACCGGCACCGGCATGGTGGCCGGCGTCTGGGAGCCAGGCATTCCGCGCGTGACTCACGAACTCATCAGCGGCAAAGTGACGGTCGCTGCTGGGCAAACAGCGTTTGCGGTCGGCGGCAATGGTGACCACGCGAGCCACGTGACCGGCACCATGATCGGTCGCAATGTTGCCACGCGTCCCGCTGCGCGTGGGATTGCGTTTGACGCCAACTCGACCAATTACGACTCGGCCAACGACTTGACCGAAATGACGACGTTCTCGACGGCGGCGGGCCTCGTGTCCAACCACTCTTATGGCGACCCCAACACCCAAACAGCCGACCTGTGGAAGTACGGCGCGTACGACACCGAGGCCAAAGATTGGGATGTGCTGCTCAAAACGGCCACCAACTATCTTCCGTTCATCGCTGGCGGCAATGAGCAAAAAAGCAGTGGTAACACTGCCAAAGCTGGTTACGACATCATGACCGGCCCGGCTGCGTCTAAAAACACCATGACGGTGGGCGCGGTCAATGGCGACAAGACCATGTCCGACTACAGCAACTGGGGGCCCACCGATGATGGTCGCGTGAAGCCAGAAATCGTTGCCAAAGGCACCGGCATCGATTCCGCACAATCCGCATCCGACACGGCCTACAGCGGCAATGGCCCTGATTCCAGTGGTACGTCCTACGCCTCGCCTGCGGCCGCAGCGGCAGGTTTGCTGTTGCAGCAGTATTACGCGAGCTTAAACGGCAATGCATTCATGCGCTCGTCTACGCTCAAGGCGTTGATGCTTGGCACCGCAGAGGACCTGGGTCGCCCCGGACCTGATCATCAGTTTGGCTGGGGATTGCTGAATGTCGAAAAAGCCGCGCAAACGATCAAAAAGCGCTCACCGCTGAACGCCACATTGGCCACCAGCAAAGGCTCCGTCATCGAGGAAATCGCCACTAATCCAGCGGCTGATTCCACATCCGAAATTACCCGTACCGTGTACGCCAAAGGCGGCGAGCCGCTCGTCGTCAATATGGGATGGATCGATGATGAAGGCCCGGAGCAGTTAGCCGCTGAAGGTACTGATCCATCCGTGTCGCGTATGGTCTACGAATTCGACGTGATGGTTCGCCAGGTCGCGCCAAACCCGGTGGTTGATTCGTGGGCTTGGGTTGTGCCATCGATGGCCAACCGCACCGCCAACGCAACGCTCGCAACGACATGGTTCCAAAGCAACGGCGGCAACTTCCGCCAGGTCATCATCGCGAACCCGATTGCCAACGCTGCGTACACCATCGTCATCAGGAAGAAAACAGGCTCTCCCGCTGCGGCCCGCTCTTTGTCGCTGGTCGTCACTGGGCTGGTTGAAGCGCCAGCACTTGCGCCCGTCAACGGTGCTTGCGGTAGCGCCAATGGCACACCAAGCCTAGTCGCGCCAAGTGCCAATCTGTGTAGCGCTGGCACGGCCTCCGCAGTGACCAGCGGTACCAACAACTTCACATGGAGCTGTAACGGAGCCAACGGCGGAACCAACGTAAGCTGCACGGCACCGCACCAATACACCGTCACCGCCACGGCGGGCGCAAACGGGACGCTTACCTGCACGAGCCCGGTGACCGGTGGCAACACGACGACCTGTATCGCCAACCCGACGACAGGTTTTAACACGCAGAGCATTTCGGGCTGCGGAGGAACAGCGACGGGCGCTGAGGTCAACAGCTACACGACCGGTGCCATCACTGCAGACTGCACAGTCGCCGCAACGTTTGTCGCGGCCGCGCCCACCGATGGCCACTGCGGCTCGGCAAACGGCGTCGCCACTGCCACCGCGCCAAGCTCGAACTTGTGCACTGTCGGCACCGCCAGCGCCGTTTCTAGCGGCGTCACAAGCTTCACCTGGAGCTGTACCGGCACTACCGCCACCGCGACTTGCGCCGCACCGCGCCAATACACGGTCACCGCCGGCGCCGGAGCCAATGGCACGCTGAATTGCGTGAGCCCAGTCCTCGGCGGCAACACCACGACTTGCACGGCAACACCGTCCGGCGGCTTCACCACGCAAAGCATTTCCGGTTGCGGCGGTACGGCGACCAGTGCTGGCGTCAATAGCTACAGCACCGGTGCGGTGACGGCTGACTGCACCGTGAGCGCAACGTTCGCGGCAGTGGTCGTTCCGGTCAACGGTGCCTGCGGCGGCGCAAACGGCGTCGCCAGTCTGGTTGCACCGAGCGCCAATCTGTGCAGCGCAGGTACAGCCTCCGCTGTTTCCAGCGGTACTAACAGCTTCACCTGGAGTTGTTTGGGAGCAAACAGTGGCACGACGGCAAGCTGCGCCGCACCGCATCAGTACACGGTCACGGCCACTGCTGGGGCGAACGGCACGTTGAACTGCACAAGCCCGATAACGGGCGGCAGCACCACCACCTGCACCGCAAGCCCTGCGATTGGCTTCGTGACACAGAGCATCACGGGTTGCAGCGGCACCGCTACCGGTTCTGGCGTCAACAGCTACACCACCGGTGTGATCGCCGCTAACTGCACAGTTAGCGCCGCGTTCGTGGTCAACGCCGTAACGACGTACACCATCACCGGCACTGCAAGTCCGGTGGCGGGTGGTACGGTGACGTGTACTCCGGCGTCAGTCAGCAGCGGCGGCAGCTCAAGCTGCACCGCCGTGGCCAACGCCGGGTTCACCTTCGGCGCGTTTAGCGGTGATTGCACCGGTGCGACCTGCAACCTGACCACCATCACCGCGAACAAAGCGGTCACCGCAACGTTCACGGCGGTTCAGACGTTCGCCGGGACGACGGCAACCGGTACGGGCGCCGCGTCTGCGCGCTTCACAGGCGGTGGCGCAAGCTGCCGCTTTGATGCGGCGACTTCCGGCTTCGTTGCTGCGGGTGCCGCCAACCCGTCCGGCACGTATCCGCACGGCTGGTTCCGCGCCACGCTGCTAGGTTGTACGGCAGGGTCGACGGTTCGTCTGAGTGTCACCTGGCCAAGCCTCACGGGAACGTACAGCAAGTACGGCAAGACGCCGTCGTCGCCAACGACAAGCGTGTTCTACCAACCAGCAAACTTGACTACGAGTGGCAACACCGTGAGCTTCGACGTGACCGACGGCGGACTCGGCGATGATGACCTGACGGCCAACGGCATCATCACCGACCCGAGCGGTCCGCTTGCGGTGGCAGTCGTTGCGGCACCCGTCGTGCCCGTACCAATCATGTCGGAGCTCGCGCTGGCGTTGCTCGGATTGTTCGTGGTGGGGGTTGCCTTCACGCAGCGCCGCCGATTCTCGATTGGGCGAAACGCCTAGCCTCTGGGCGGCGAGATACCCCGGACGCTTGGTGTTCGGGGGGGGCAGCGAGCTTCACAGCTATTCGCTGAAAGAACCGCTGCATATGGGCTTGGGCAGATTTTTACCTGATGTCGATATTCGCTGAATAATGAAAACGCCCACGTGCAGTGGGCGTTTTCATTTAAAGCCGTTGGTTTTCGAACAAACTTGTCGCTACTCCGCCAGACTCAGTTTGCAGAAGGTGCGGCAGCGCCGCTTAGACGCTCCCGCGCAATTCCCGCGCATTTCCCGCGCTTAAGCCAGCGTCTGGTCGAACGCCAGCAACGCTCTCGCCGCTGCCCCGACTCGCTCATGGTGCTCCGCGCCAATGTTGGTCAGCATCGGCAGCATCGGACCCATGTCTGCGATTCCTGCCAGCGTCACCGCCTCGTGCAGCGTGCGAATTGGGCTGATGCTGTCGCGGCAATCTTCCATCGGCATGTAGGCTTCGCGAATCTTCGCGGCTTCGTCGTATTGGCCTGCCTTTATGAGTTGCAGCATCTTCATTGAGCCGCGCGGGGCGACGCAGACGGACCCTGAAGTAAATCCCTGCAAGCCGAAATCGCGCAGGTGAATAATGGCGGGCGTCTCGCCAATCCCACTCAAAATCATCTTCGGATCAACGTGCTGCGTGAGCTCTTTCAGGTACGGATCGTCAGACGGATCCTTGCGTACCGTGCCGTATTTCACGGCGGCGACGACGCCGTCAGCAACCAGTTTCGCCACCGTTTTCGGTTCGAGATAGTTGTCCGATTTGATGTAGACAATCAGCGGCTTTTTGTAAAACTTCGACAACCGCAGAATGCCGATTGCCAGACCTTCATCGGTCGATGGAAACGGCAGCGGCAACACCATTGCGGTCGGAAATGCGCGGCTCCGCAGCAGGTCTACCTGATCAATTGCCTTGCCGAAGTCCGGCCCGACGGAGGGGATGACCCAGCTGTCTTCGCCGGCAAGGTTCTCGAGCATTTCGATCACCTTGTGATAGTCGCGAACACCGATGTTGTAGAAGTTGGCGTTGCCGCCATACATCAGCGTGCGCACGCCGCCCGCCTCCATATGACGAATCAGCGCCTTGTTGGCGGCGATGTTCAGCGAGAAGTCCGGGTGCCGCGCAATTGGCGGCACGGCGAGCACTGAGGCGGCCAAATCGTCGGGGGTGACGGGCGTGGTTTTCATGAACAATTCCTCAGTCTATTTGGCTTTCGCACGATGCGATGTCAATACAATCAACAACAAACACCAGTCTATTGCTTGAGATTGAGCTTCGTGATGAGTTGCTTGAAATAAATATTGTCTCGCGCAAGCGTTGCCTTGAAAGTCGCGTCGTCGGCGTAGACATAGCCCAAGTTTTGTTTGTCCATCACGTCGCGCAAGGATTGCTCATTGGCGGTTTTTTGCGTCAGGCTACGCAACACGGCCATGACTTCTGGCGGCGTTGACTTGGGCGCGCCAAGACCACGCCACGTACCAATCGAGAGATCAATGCCGCGCTCCTTGAACGTGGGCACTTTCTCAAACCCTTTGACCCGTTTGTCCGCCATCACGGCGAGCGTTTTCAGTTTGCCCGCAGCGACGTAGGTTGAAACCTCGGCTGGACTGACGGCGACCGCGTCAATGTGTCCGCCCAACAGGGCGAGCACGGCGGGCCCCGCACCCTGAAACGGAATGTGATTGAACTTGACGGCGGCTTTGTCTTCAAGCGCGGCCGATGCCAGATGCCAGATCGACCCGTTGCCGGCATTGCCGACTTTGACGTCTGACCCGGACTTCTTTGCGGCGGCAAGGAATTCCTCGATGCTGTTCCAGGGGGCTTCGGCGCGCACCGTAATCGCAGCCGGGTCGGCATTGAGTTGGGCGATTAGATTGAAGTCGTCGTAGCTGAATTTGGCCAGACCCAAATGCGGCAACGTCAACAGCTCGACGGTGATGACAGCAATTTTGTAGCCATCAGGCTTCGCGTTGATGACTTCGTTCCAGCCGATGGCACCACTTGCACCGGGCTTGTTGGTCACGACGATGCTTTGCGACGTGTGCTTGCGGCTTGCCTCGGCAAAGGCCCGCGCCAGCGCGTCAGTGCCACCGCCTGGCGAATACGGCACCAGAAGCTCAATGGTTTTATTTGGAAAGTCGGTGCTTTGCGCGAAGCCGGGTGTCATTGGGGCGGCGAACGCGCACGCCACTGCCATCGCGCTGCAGCAGGTTCTGATCAGGGTGTTCATGAAATGAGTTGTTCTTTTATTGAAGGCTGTTTAGGGGCCAACTATTTGGCCATTACGAGGCCGGGCAGCCACATTGAGAATGCGGGCACGTAAGTCACTATCATGAGCGCTGCGATCAGCGCGCCGTAAAACGGCCAGATTGTTTTCATGACATGTCCGACGGAGACGCCGCCAATCGTGCAGCCAATGAACTGCACAGTGCCCACGGGTGGTGTGTTGAGCCCCATCGCGCAGTTGATCAGCATGATCATGCCAAACTGCACCGGATCCATGCCGAATTTCATGCAGATCGGCAGAAAGATCGGCGTGCAAAGCAGGATGGTCGGTGCCATGTCGAGGAAGGTGCCGAGCACGAACAGAATGATGTTCACGAGCAGGAAAATGATCCACGGTGTGGTGGTCAGATTTTCGAGCGCTGCACCGGTGAGTTCAGCCACGCCGTAGAGGCTGATCAGGTACCCGAACGTCGCCGAAATACCAATTAGCAGCAGGATGGTGCCGGTGGTCTTCACGGCCTTGGTGGCGGCCTTCATGAAGTGTTCCCAGTTCATCGTGCGATACATGAAAATCGTGAGCACCAGCGTGTAAATAATCGCGATGGCAGCGGACTCAGTGGCCGTGAAAACGCCCGACAGAATGCCGATCAGGATAATCGCAACGACAAACAATCCGGGCAACGCGGCCAAGAAAGTGCGTCCCACAATCGACCAGCCGGGGAAGGTGCCGGACGGATAGCCGCGCTTGACCGCGACGCCATACGCTGCGGCCAGATTGCACAGCGTCAAAATGAGTGCAGGCACGATACCAGCCAAAATCAGCGCAGCAATCGACACTTTGCCAGCGGCAGCCAGCGTGTAAATGATCATGTTGTGACTGGTCGGCATCAGCGCGCCAACCAGCGAGGCGTGGGTTGTTACGTTGACCGCGTAGTCAGCGTGATAACCCTCTTTTTTCATCATCGGAATCATCACCGCGCCCATCGCCGATACGTCAGCACCGGGCGAGCCAGAAACGCCGCCGAACAGCGTGCAGGCGAGCACGTTACTCATGCCAAGACCGCCGCGCACGTGACCGATGGTGCTGCGTGCGAAGTTGACGATTTTGTCCGCTATGCCTCCGTGAAGCATCAACTCGCCCGCGAAGATGAAGAAGGGAACGGCGAGGAATGAAAAGATGTTCATTCCCGATGTCATTTGCTGAAAGCCGACCGCGAGCGGCATGCCTTCGTAGAGCAGGGTCAACAGGGCTGAGAGCCCTATCGAGAACGCCACTGGAACGCCCAACAGCAGAAACGCCGTAAAGCTGATGGCGAGGATTAGCAATGGAATGGTCATATTTTTCTTCTTATTTCCAGGCAGGTTCTACATCTTGGCCCTTGGCCAGTGCGATGAGGTGTTCGATTGAAAACATGACGATCAGCACGCCAGCAATGGTGGATGGCACATAGCGCCAACCTTCCGAAATTCCAAGTGTGGGCAGGCGGTATGTCCACACGGATTCCACGAGAATCGCGCAGTTGTAGGCCATCAAAATCCCGAAGATCAGGATCAGCGAATGAATGAAGTATTCCATTTTCAGGCGCACCGAATCGGACGCGAGCACTAGCATCGACTCAAGCCCGATGTGACCTGCGTCGCGCACCCCCACGGCGGTGCCGAGCATCGTCACATACAACACGAGCAGAAGAGCAAGGCTCTCAGCCCACGTCGGCGTGTTGTTCAAAACGTAGCGGCCAAACACTTGCCAGGTGACCGCGCAGATCAGCGCGATCATCCCGAAGATGCCGAGCCACATGCAGGCGCGCGCGATGCGACGACAGATTTGTGTGTACATGAATAGTCCTTTTCGGATCGAAGGTTTTCTAGTCGTTGGTTGGGTGGGCACCCCGTGCCCACCAAACGGCGGCGAACTTACTCAATGCGTCATCGCGAAGTCATGGTGGGCACGGCGTGCCCACCATGCACCCTGTTGCGGCGAACTGAGCCACCCGCCAGCTCGCCACTATGCTTACTTGGTTTCTTGTGCGCGCTTGACCAAGTCCTTCAGCTTCGGATCGGTGATGAATTTGTCATACACCGGCTTCATCGCGGCTTGAAAGGACGCCTTGTCGACCTCGGTCACCATAGCACCCCCTGCCTTCACGGTAGCGAGGGATTTCGCTTCACGCTCGTCCCACAATTTGCGCATGTAAGGCACCGACTCTTTGGCGGCTTGACGGATCGCTTTCTGATCATCCGCGCTCAGTGTGTCCCACACTTTTTTCGAGAACAGCAGGATTTCTGGTGCCATCGAGTGCTCGGTTTTCGAGAAGTTTTTAGCGACTTCGTAGTGACGTGAGCTTTCATACGACGGATAGTTGTTTTCCGCTGCATCGACGAGACCCGTTTTCAGGCCGGTGTACACCTCGCCGTAAGGCATCGGCGTTGCGTTGGCACCCATCGCTTCCATCAGCGCAACCCAGAGGTCGGACTGCTGAACGCGAATCTTCATGCCTTTCACGTCGGCAAGGGTCTTGATCTGCTTCTTAGGCGAATAGATCGAGCGTGAGCCGCTGTCATAGAAGGCCAGCGCGATGAAGCCCTGTGCTTCGCAGCTCTTGAGAATCTCCTCGCCCACTGGGCCGTCCAGCACTTTGCGCATGTGCTCAGGGCTGCTGAACAGGAACGGCATGGTGGGAACCATGGTCGCCGGGCAGATGTTGTTCATCGGCGCGACGTTGACGCGGGTCATGGCGATAGCGCCAATCTTCGTCTGCTCAATGGCGTCTTTTTCAGCACCTAGTTTGCCGCCGGAGAAGACGTTGATACTGTGCTTGCCATTGGTCAATTTTTTGAGCGTTTCGCTCATTTGTTTGACGGCCAACGTGGTTGGATAGTCGTCAGGATGTACTTCGGCTGAGCGGAATTCCGTTGCGCCGACCTGTGACGCAAGCGCTGCGGTGATAGCGACCGCAAGTGTCGAGCGAAGAGTAGTGGTGATTTTCAAGTTTCCTCCTTGGATTAAAGGCTGTAGTTACACAATGAATTTGGGTTCGGCGATTCCGCATATGCCGGGACGGAGCGCAAAGACTCCACCGGCCAGGGGTTGATCAGACAGGTCAACGCCGCCCGGTCGGATCGAGGTGACAAACAGGGTGTCAAGGTTTACCCCACCAAACGCGCACATGGCGGGCTTTTTGACGGGAACGGCAAGCGAGCGATCCAGCTTGCCTTCGGGCGTGAAACGGTGAATCAGACCGGCATCATTGCCGCAGATCCAGTAGCAACCATCGGCATCAACCGCGGCACCGTCCGGGCGACCGGGCAAGGGATTCATGTCGACGAAAATACGTTTATTGGTTGGCGTACCGGTGCTGATGTCGTAATCAAATGCCCAGATGAGCTGCACCGACGGGTGAGAATCGGACAGGTACATCGTTGCGCCGTCGGGGCTAAACGCCATGCCGTTGGGGACAATCATGTGCCCAAACAGAGCACGCTGATCGCCCGCGCCATTGAAGCTGCTGACCGCGCCGACGGCCTTCGCCTCCGCCATATTGAGAAACATGGTGCCCGCCAAAAACCGCCCCTGGCGATCACAGCGACCATCGTTGAACCGCATGGTTGACGTGGCATGATGCGCCGGTGAAAGGAGCACGGTGTTGGAGCTACCATCGTCATTCAGGCTGATGCGAAACACACCGGTTTCCATCGCGGCGACCCATTGGTTACCGCCAATGTGTGCGATGCAACCCACCATCTCGGGCAGTGCCCATGAGCGCGTGGTTTGCGTGTCGGCGCGCCAGCACCAAATGTTTTTGGCAGGAATGTCGACCCAGTAAAGCGCGTGCTCCTCGGGCACCCAGACCGGGCTTTCGCCAGTGCCATGCTTGCCATCAAAAATGAGTTCTGCGTGGGACATTTTCTGGGTTGGCAACGCAACTATTTATTAGGGAAAGGGCCGAGTTTGACGAAACCGCCGCCCTGATACTGCATCGCGATGTCGTCCGCAGGCAAATGCATGGCGGTGGCCTCCATTTCGGCACGAAACGGTTCTGACGAATCGTGCGGAGTCCAGCCCAAATGCGCCGCTTTGCTGTTGTCCCACCAGGAGGGTTTGTTGTCGGACGCCGCGTAAACAATGGTGTGCCCGACCACGGGAGCGGATAGCGCGCAGGTGACGAGGCCCATCAGATCGTCAAAGCTCAACCAAGTCGACATCATTCGCCGGTCTATGGGCTTCGGGAACGACGAGCCGATCCGCATGCACACCGTCTCGATGCCGTAGCGATCAAAATAGAAGCGGGAGGCGGCCTCGCCAAAAGCCTTGCTCATGCCGTAGTTGCCGTCGGGGCGGAGCAGGGCGTCCGCGTCCAGCCGTTCGGATTGTTTGTGAAAGCCGACCACATGATTGGAGCTGGCAAACAAAATGCGTTTTGTGCCCTTTAGGCGGGCCGCTTCGTACAGGTTGTATACGCCGCGAATGTTCGCGTTCAAGATTGGCTCGAATGGGCCGTCGATCGACATGCCACCCAAATGGACGACCGAATCGACGCCATCCAGAAGCGACATCATCGCGTCGTAGTCACCCAGATCACACGGCATCAATTCTTCGTGCGGCGCAACGTCGCCAAGGCTCGATACGTCAGATAAACGCAGCGTATTGCAAAGCGCAGCCAAGCGCGGACGCAGCACTTTGCCAAGGCCACCAGCCGCTCCAGTGAGCAATAAACGATTGATTTTGTTGGACATTTTTTTAGCGGATTACGACGGTAATTTGTCGGTTATCATACAACGTGGTGGTTTCACACGCTTTTTTGGTGTCAAGATGTCATCGCAAGCGCATGTGCCTGAGAGGCGTGTGATCTTGAAGTCCGGAAAGAATATGGTAGCGCTAACATTTGCGCAATGTTAGTACATCCTGAGCGGCTGTCAACCGTCGTTTGAACATCGTCGCCACGACGTGGCTGTGCCCAGACAGGCAAGAAGCCGCGAACGAGCCGGGAACCTGCTTCGGGCTTCTCGCCGCACAAATTGCACCGAAGTCGGCCCGCACCTGATTTGCCCTTGAGAGACGGAACGCCTGGGCGATCCCGCTGACCAGTGCGGGCGCACTAGAATCGAGTACGAGACACACGTCGGTTGTCTAACAATGCCAAGAGGCATTCAAGATTCAGGAAAGCTCGCAGATGACCACACAACTTTCATCACGCCCGTTGCGCAAGAGCCGCAGCCTCGCTGTCGAGCTTGTCTCCACGTTGCAGGCCCGGATCAAGGATGGCACCTATGTCGCCGGTATGCGCATGCCGACCGAGGCAGAAATCATGGTCGAGCATGGGGTCAGCCGCACGGTTGTACGCGAAGCGATTTCCCGATTGCAACAAGCGCAGTTGGTCGTCACGCAGCACGGCATTGGCAGCTTTGTCAGCGATTCGCCGCCGGATGGGCCCGGGTTTCGCATTGATCCGGTGGATGTTGAAACCGTCGTTGATATTGTCAATGTGCTTGAGCTCCGTGTGAGTCTGGAGACCGAATCTGCGGGGCTTGCAGCTTCGCGGCGCAACTTGCGACAGCTTGCGGAGATGCAAGCTGCGATTGACGAATTCGTTAGATGCGCGGCGGCGGGATTAGACACCATTGAGGCTGATTTCCGGTTTCATCTGGCCATTGCCGAGGCCACACAAAACCCGCATTTTTTCGAGCTAATGCGCCATTTGGGCACCACGCTTATCCCGCGTGCGCGCGTGAATTCGCCGCAGTTAGCCAAGGAAGAAAAAAGCGCGTATCTGGAGCGCGTCAACCGCGAACACAACGTGATTTTTGACGCCATCGAGCGCCAGGATTCGGACTCTGCAAAGGCTGCGATGCGGATTCATCTGACCAACAGCCGCGAGCGCTTGCGCCGCGTGGCAGAGGCTTCGTAGACGCTGTTTTATTCAGCGACTGCGCGCTTACGCCATCTGAGCCGTAGCGACTTTGACACGTTGATTCCATCCTGTATGGTCGGCGCATTCTCGGTGACTTTTCCGCATTGGATCGAAGTTGAAGTTATCCTCAGTGTCAGACAGCATCGCGCTGCTTGACTCCCACCTTGCTGCGTTCAAAGCCTTTCTAAATCACAGCGGCTGGTGGCAATGACGCGCGGGAAGCCGTGTTCGCGCGCACATGGCGGTGAGCCGCCTGCACACTTCTGAGTCACAAAAAAGCGACACATCCGGGCACAAAATCAAGGCGTGACTGAATAGATGTCAGACATGTGATGTCTGTGATACATTTCTTTCTGACGGCGCTGGCGAAGCAGTGAGCCGCCTGCACATGGTTCGCGTCATCGCAGATGAAGGGCTTGATTCCCGGCAATCGACCCGCCGTCTGCACTGACGTGAATAAGTCACAGGTCGGGCACTACGGATCGGGTCGCGCAACGCGCCGCCTGCGAACGCGTCAGAGATATTCAAATCAAAGGAGGAGAGACCCATGAAGCACGAGAACAAGCTGTTGCTGTCGCCAATCGCGCTGGCGTTGCTGGCCATGATGAGCCCGGTGTCGGCTCAACAGACCCCCGATCCCGCAAAACCTGCCGCCGCACAACCTGCGCCCGCGCAGCCGGTGCTGATGGCTCAAGCACCGGCGCAGCCCTCGACCGCGCCTGCCGAGCCTGCCAAGACCTCAGCCGGGAGCGCAGCCGTCGAAACGGTTGTTGTCACCGGTTTTCGCGCATCGCTGGAAAGCGCAATCAACAAAAAGCGCGAAGACAACGGCATCGTTGACGTGGTGAAGGCTGAGGACATCGCCAAATTCCCTGATACCAATCTCGCTGAATCGCTGCAGCGGATTCCAGGCGTGGTGATCGCGCGCGACGCGGGTGAAGGACGCAATATCACCGTTCGTGGTCTCGGTTCGCAATTCACCCGTGTGCGCATCAACGGGCTTGAGGCGCTGGCAACCACCGGCGGCACCGACAGTTCCGGTGGCAACAACCGCGGTCGCGGCTTTGACTTCAACGTGTTCGCCTCAGAGCTGTTCAATTCCATCACCGTGCGCAAAAGCTCGACAGCGGACGTGGACGAAGGCTCGTTGGGCGCGACGGTGGATCTTCAGTCCGGGCGTCCGTTTGATTACAAGGGCGCAACCGCCGTGTTCTCCGCCAAGGAGCGCTACAACGACCTGTCAGGCAAGGTCGATCCGCGAGCGGCGTTCCTGTTGTCGAACACCTGGGGCGACGGCACGTTTGGCGCGCTGCTCTCCGGCGCATACTCGAAGCGTCGCGTGCTTGAAGAGGGCTTCAGCTCAGTGCGCTGGGACAACGGCGCGTCGTCCGGCGGCTGGTGCGCACCTGTTGGCGTAACAGCTAACCCAGCCACGTCGACCGCCACTACCTGTGGTCCGGCTGCGCAAGGCGTCGCACGGCTACCCGCTAGCGCCGACGCTACAGCGGCCTATAACGCCGCTAGCGATCCGAACAACTTTCATCCGCGCCTACCGCGCTACGGTCGCTTGACCCATGATCAGGATCGCATCGGCTTGACCGGTGCCCTGCAATGGCGCCCACGTCAAGGCACGCTCGTCACCTTCGACATGATGTATTCGAAGCTTGACGCAACTCGGCAGGAAGACTATCTGGAGGCCATCTCGTTTAGCCGTACGCTGTCCCAAGGCGGCAAACCACAAACCAGTGTGGTGTCGACGGCCTACGCACCCAATGGCGCCTTGTTATATGGCACCTACAACGGTGTCGACATCCGCGCCGAATCGCGCTACGACGCCCTCTCAACGGAGTTCACTCAGCCGACGCTGACGCTTGAGCACAACATCGGCGATGCGCTCAAAGTGACCGCCAAAATCGGCCGCGCTGAATCGCGTTTCCGCAATCCGATTCAGACCACTACCACTCTCGATGCGCTGAACGTTAACGGTTACACGATTGACTTCCGCACCAACGACCGTCTGCCGTTGATCAAATATCCGTTTGATGTCACGCAGGCTGGCGGCGCTCTGACGCTGGTCGGTGTTCCGGTGGCTGCCACCGGCACTCAGGCCACCACCATCGCCAACACCACATCGAGCGAAATTCGCATCCGTCCGCAGGGCACCACCAATTCCAACGACGTTGCGCAATTAAATGTGGCGTGGGACGCCATCCCCGACATGCTGAGCGTCAAGTTCGGCCCCGACTACAAAAAATTCAAGTTCGATACGTATGAGTTCCGTCGCGTCAATCAGAGCGACACGATTTTTGGTGCGCCCGCAGGTACAACGGTTGCTGGCCTGACCACTACGATTAATGGCTTCGGTCGCGGCTTGGGTTTGCCGGGCGGCACACCGACCTCGTGGGTGATTCCGAATCTGAACGCCATCTCGCAGGCCTACAACATCTATTGCAACTGCATCATCAGCGGTCCTGCCGGTGGCCCTGGCGACTTCACGTTGTCGTCCATCACCAACGGCAACGCACGAGGTAATAACCAGAGCGTGAGCGAAACCGACACCGGTGGCTGGTTCATGGCGGACTTCAATCACACGCTGTTCGGTCGCCCGGTTCGCGGCAACTTCGGCGCGCGCTATGTTGAGACAAAAATGTCAGCTACTGGCTACCAGGCTGGCGGCGGTGGAACACAGGTCACCGTGGACAACAAATACAGTGATTTTCTTCCGTCGGCTAACTTTGCAATCGATGTGACCAAAGACTTTGTGGTTCGTCTTGCGGCGGCAAAAGTCATGTCGCGTCCGGGGCTGGCCAACGTGAGCCCGGGCGGCTCGATCAACACCACCGGTTCGCTCACGATCACCACGGGCAATCCGTTGCTCAAGCCGTTCCGTGCGACCACGATGGATGCAAGCTTTGAGTGGTACTTCAACAAGAACTCCATCGTGAGTCTTGGCCTGTTCCAGAAGAACATCAGCACCTACATCCAGAGCTTGCGCGTCAACGTGCCGTACAACCAGACGGGCCTGCCACGCTCGCTGATTCCGGCTAACTTCACTGGCGACGAAGTGTTTGCGGTCACTACGCCGATCAACACCAACGGCGGTAAATTGACCGGCTTCGAACTCAACTACCAGCAGCCCTTGAGCTTCTTGCCGGGACGCCTCAAAAACTTTGGCGTACTGCTGAACTACACGCAGGTTAAATCGCAAATCGCCTATGTGGTCTCGGCGACCAGCACGGCGACCATCACCGATGACCTTTTGGGCTTGTCGCCCAAGTCTTACAACGGAACGCTTTACTACGATGATGGTCGCTTTAGCGCGCGTGTATCAGCCGCGTATCGCAGCGGCTATCTGACGCGCGTGCCGGGTCAGAATAACAACGACGTCGAAGGCACGAACAAGTCGCTTAACGTTGATGCCTCAGTCTCGTACAAGTGGAACGACAAACTTGAGCTCACGCTCGAAGGCGTCAATCTGACCAATCAGGCCAACGACCAGTTCATCAGCCGCGCCCGCAACAGCTCGGTGGCCTACACCGTCACCGGTCGCGAAGTGCTCGCCGGGTTCCGCTACAAGTTCTAGTCCAATAGGAGACCCCCCGGCTTTGCCGGGGAGGCAGTAGGAGTTTGACGTATACGGGGGTGTCCATCGCAGAAACTACCAATCGTGAGCCGCCAAGCACATGAAAGGAAGAACTGGATGGACAGAATCGAAAGCCT
>JANXUB010000142.1 GCA_025352105.1 Burkholderiales bacterium
TCGAAAACGCTTTCCTTGGGCTCAAGGGCTGGCGAGGTGTCGCCACACGCTATGCAAAGAAAGCGTCTTCATTCCTCGCCATCGTGCAAATTCAATGCGTTATGCTCTGGACTCATATCTTGTGACGACAGCGCCTAGCGCAGGAGGGAGATTTAACGTCGCATCCATCGCAGTTGCGGTCGAGTAGATGCGAACAGAGCGGGTGGTGACGTGGGTTACTCCGTCGCCGATAGCGGTCACTGTTAGCGTGAATGGCCCGGTGCCAGTTGGCGCTCCGGTAACAGGGCAGCGAATGGTGTCGAAGATGCCAGCTAACCCCGGTGGTGCGACTGGGAGTGATGCCACCGAAACGGAAGGTGAGCAGGTCGCCACACTCGCCCAGCTGGGCAAACCCGTGGCGACACAAGTAACATTCGTGACGGGTTCAGTGCCTGAGTTGCTGCACTGAAAGCTTCCAGAATATGTTGCTCCAACCACGCCAGACAACGGCACGGTTCCCACCGACGCGGTGAGACCAACGGTGGCCGTAGCAGTCGCGGCGAGGCCCGTCATTGCAACGAGCAGTAAGGACGCCAATATGAAACGCATCCGGCGAAGCGTAGGGACAAGCATAGGTAAACCTTTGTGTTCGGATGAGCTGAGCACTTGGTTGCCCACACGTTTGGCGACCACGAGAAAAAATTGGGAGGCTAGCATTTATCAACCTGCAAAGCATCTTCGATTCTCTCGGTTCGCGCACGCTCGCTAGCCTTGGCATGCGTTTCATCAAAGGTGCCTTGCTCAAGCAGAAAGTCGTCAAAGCTGGAGCCGCTATGTAGATTGGCTCGCTTTTCAGACGTAGCAGAACCGTAGGTCAATTGCATTGCGGTTCTTACGTATTCCACTGCGAGTTCGCGATTCGCCGCAAGTTCTTGAATCTCACGTTCGTGGTGCGATACGCTGGCTTTGGTCTTCCGCACTACTGCCTGCCTTTCTTGCTCAAATTTATTTTTAGACCAATTTTACCAAGTCGCTATACGGTACGAGCGCCTCGTCTGCGGTTAACAGCAACAACGGCTCGGTCATCGCCTGCGCGATCAGCAATCGATCGAAGGGGTCTTTGTGCAGCGGCGGCAGCTTGGTGGTCGCGAGCGTGTGTGCTCCGGTGATAGCGAGTTCGCGAAAGCCGAAGGCGTCGATGGCCCGGTGATAGTCCTGCGGGTCACCGTCGATTTTGCCCAGCGCGTGCTTGATGGCGACTTCCCACACGGACGCCGCTGAGACGTAAACCTCGGTCGCAGCCTCAATCTCTGCGCGTACAGACTTTTTCGCCTTTCGATCATCCGTGGTGAGCCACAGGAAGATATGCGTATCCAGTAGGAGTCGCATCAGCGCCCCTCGAACGCCGCAATCACATCATCCGGTAGCGGTGCATCAAAGTCCGCTTTTGCCTTGAGTTTGCCTTTGAGCATGCCGTAGGGCAGGGCTTTGCGTTTCGCGTGAATGGATGAGAGCTTCGCGACGGGCTTGCCGGATTTCGCGATTACGATCTCATCGTCGCTGCCCAGTTGATCCAGAAGACGGGAGAGATGCGTTTTTGCCTCGTGGATGTTGACGGTGATGGAGGTTGGCATGGCGGTCGCCCAATTGACTTAGTCGACTTAGTTTACTACTAAGGATGTAGCTGCGCTGTCGGTCTGGATTCTTGCTATCGTGGGAATGACGGCGGTGGTGGTGAATTTTCCTCCTGATGCCACCGCCCTCACCCCAACCCTCTCCCGCACTGCGGGAGAGGGGGCCGAACCAGAGCTGTCTAGAACCGCTTCAACCACGCAAAAAACTCCCGATACCAAAGCCGTGAGTTTTGCGGTTTTAGGATCCAGTGGTTCTCATCCGGGTAGACGACGAGTCTGGCTGCGATGCCTTTGGCGCGCAGCGTGTTGTAGTACTCGAGTCCTTCGTAATACGGCACGCGGTAGTCGAGTTCGCCGTGGATGACGAGGGTGGGTGTCTTGAAGTTTTTCGAGAAGGCGTGCGGTGATTGCGACTGGTATTTTTCGAGGTTTTCCCAAGGCCAGACGCCTAGCTCCTGATTGAGCCAGAGGTAGCCGTCGTCGCCGAATTGCGTGGTCCAGTTGTAGACGCCAGCGTGGCAGACGTAGGCCTTGTAGCGATCCGTGTGGCCGTTCATCCACGCGACCATGTAGCCGCCGTAGCTTCCGCCCGCGGCGTAGAGTTTGTTCTTGTCGACGATGCCTTCCTTGACGAGGATGTCGGTGACGGCTTCAGTATCGGCGAGTTCGCGCGGGCCGAGATCGCCGTCGATGCTGCCGAGGAAGGGCTCGTCAAAGCCCGCAGAGCCGTGATAGTTCACTGCCGCCACGACGTAGCCCTGCGCGGCGAACGCCTGTACGTTCCAGCGATAGTGCCAGGTGTCCAAATGCGCGGCGTGCGGGCCGCCGTGAATGTCCTGCAACAGCGGGTATTTTTTCTTTTTGTCGTAGTTGGGCGGGAAGCAGACGAAGGTTTGAACAGGCTCGCTGTTCCAGCCCTTGACGGTGCGGCTTTCCCATTTGCCGAGCGGGATTTTTTCGAGGAAGGCGTTGAGGCGATCAAGGCGTTTGTGCGAAAAGCTTCCACTTTTTCCGTTCGGACTGAGCTTGTCGAAGGCCTTGGTGCTCCCCGCTGCCAGCCCTTCGACGAGCTCGGGGCGAACGGAGGCATCGAGCTCAGGGCGAGCGGTGGCATGGGCCGTATATAGTCGTGCGGGATAATCGATTGAAGCTTTGGTGAACACGAGTGTTCGGCCATCCGCCGATTGCGCGAACGCCATGACGTGGCCACCGTGCGCGATGGCTCGCGGCGCTTCGGTATCCAACGGCAACTCCCACAAATGCTGCATGCCGGAATCTTCCGCGCAGAAAAGGATCGCGCGGTCGTCGGCGCTCCACAACGGGTTGGCGCTGCCATAGGTGCCGACCGAGCGCGGCCAGTTCGCGGCGAGGCGTTCGGCCTTGCCGGTCTTGTGATCGATGAGCATGAGGCGCGTGTGTTTGCTCGGCGCGACGGTGGGGATGGCGCACACGATCAGCTGCTTCCCGCTGTGCGAATACACAGGCGAGCCGAGCCACATTTCGCCGAGATCGATGGTGCGTGTTTTGCGCGTTTTTAGGTTGAGGAGCGTTAGCGTGGTCGGGTCGGTCAGGCGCGTAACGTTTCTCGGCTGCACCCAGGCAATCTCCTTGCCGTCGGGCGAAATGCCATAATCATTCGCGCCCGGATTGCCCTGACTCAACGACCACGGCTTGCCTGCGAACAGGTCGTTTGCCTTGCCGCTGGCGACGTTGATTTCAAAAATGTGAGGTCGCTTGCCGTCGCAAATCCAGCTATCCCAATGGCGATAGTTGTCGACCTCGACGACCTTTGCCTGAACCTTCGATTCTTTGATTTCCTTGGCTCGCTTGGCTTGCTGTGCGTCGGTCTTCAAGTCGGGCCACACCCACGAAACCACAGCAACGTGCTTGCTGTCTGGGAACCAGCGAATGCCATCCACGCCGTTGGCAAGTGTGGTCACACGGCGCGCTTCGCCACCGTCGGGTGCGATGACGTAGAGCTGCGATTCGGTATCGGAAGATTTGCCTTCGCCACGTTTGGCGCAAAAGGCGATCAGCTTCCCATCGGGCGACCATTGCGGCGCGGCGTTTTTCTTACCGGCGCTAGTGAGCTGTTTTCGGGTTTTGCCATCGGTTGAATAGAGCCAGAGCTGCGTCGCACTCTCGTTGGTTTCCATCGAGTAAGTGGATTGATCGATGACCGCCCATTGGCCGTCCGGTGAGAGGCTCGGTGTGCCGAGGCGTTCGCACTGCCAGAGATGTTCGACGGTTAAGTGTTTCTGCTTTCCCATTTCGCGACTTTCTTGAAAACAAGAGCGAAGCGTAACGCGAAAAGAGGATTTGGCCACGCCTCAAAACTAACGTGCCGACGCTGGTTTCGGCGTTCTACTTTCGAATCGAGGCGCGCCGAACGTAGACGATTTCGCAAGCGCCCGCGCCAGAGTCGTCTCGCGTGAGCGATGTTTTCAGGAACCATCCGCCGTCACTTTTTGCGTCGACCAGATCGCCTTCGATGGCAACGACATCGCCAACCCGCGCGGCAGACAACACCTGTTTGACCGCAGGGTCAGCCGGAATCAAATGCATGTTCGCCGACGAACGAATGATGTCTTCATGCGGCGCAGGTGCTTCGCCTGAGTAGCCCCAAAAGTAAAAGCGACCGCTTTGCGAAATGCGAAGCCGCTCGATCAGCGCGCTGTCGGACATCGGCCCCCAGCCCATCGCAAAATCGACTGGGATCAATTTTGCGCCCGCGTCGACGTAGTAGTTTTCCTTGGCGAGCACTCGCGCCTCGGCTGAGAATTCGGCGCGTGGTGTCAGCATGAAATCGCCGACACGAAAGGGCGTGCTGGTCGCAATGTTCCGCTGGCGCGGTTCGTCCGGCGCGATCTGGCCCGGCGGATGGTGGCGATCACGATGCACATACCCGTGGTAGGCGCCCCAACCGGACACCAGCACGAGAGCGACAACCAGAGGGCGCATGGCGGAGCTTCGAGTTGCAGGCGGTGCCGGCCGCCTAGATTGCGCCGTCAAACATTTGCACGTCGACGATGGTGCCAGGCTCTACGCCACCCACATCGGTCGCCAGCACGACAAAGCAATTCGCTTGCGTCATCGACGACAGAATGCCCGACCCCTGATCGCCGGTGGTTCTAACTTCAACCCCGTTGGCGGTGATCGAGAGCACTCCGCGCTGGAATTCAGTGCGCCCCGGCATTTTTTTAATCTTGTTGACGAGCGTTGCTTTCACCATCGGCGGCAGCGCATAGTCCGTTCGCCCTTGCAGCGTTGCAATCGCGGAGCGAACAAATTGGTAGAACGTGACCATCACCGCTACCGGGTTGCCCGGCAGGCCGAAGAAGTGAGCGCCGCCGACCTTGCCATACGCCATCGGACGTCCCGGTTTCATGGCGATTTTCCAGAACAGGACTTCGCCCAATTCGTTCAACATCTGCTTGATGAAATCAGCCTCACCTACGCTCACGCCGCCGCTGGTGATGACGACATCGGCGTCGGCTGATGCGCGCTGAAATGCGGTGCGAATCGCCTCGGGCGAGTCAACAAAATTGCCGAGATCAATTGGCTCACAGCCTGCACGCTCCAGCATGCCGTAGAGGGTGTAGCGGTTACTGTCATAAATCTCGCCGGGTCCCAGCGTCGAGCCGATGCCTTTGAGTTCATCACCTGTAGAGAAGAACGCGACCCGTAACTTTCGGTAGACGGAAACTTCGCCGATACCAAGGCTCGCGACAAGGCCCAATGCAGCGGGGCCAACGAGTGCGCCTTTTTTCAAGGCCGTCGCGCCGGTTTTCAAGTCCTCGCCACGAAAACGGCGGTTCTGGCCTGCCTTCAAATCGTTTGGAATATGGATGCCAGCATCGTCTTCAGTCACCCGCTCCTGCATCGCCACGGTGTCGCAATCGGCGGGCATCACGGCACCGGTAAAGATGCGCACGCACTCCTGTTTTCCGACTGGGCCGAGATAGGGCTTGCCGGCGTAGCTGGTGCCAACGCGTTTCATAGTCGTTGCGCCGGTGGAGCCGACGGCAGACTCTGGATGAACGAACGATAGGGTGTCGGTGTGTCGATAAGCCCAGCCATCCATCGCCGAATTGTCGTGGCCTGGAACATCGAGTGGCGAGACGATGTCGTCCGCCAGCACCCGGCCCAACGCCGCGCGAATGTGAACTTGCTCGGTCGTCGTAATCGGCGTGAGCACCTTGCTGATGAAGTCGCGCGCCTTGTCGACTGGCATCGAATTCGGGTCGTAGTCGTCAGCGCAGGAAAGTTCGCGAATGGTGGCGGTCATGGTGAGGCGGTGTTGCGGATTGAAGGGGTGAGTTTAGTCGTTCGCTTGGTGTTCCCTTTTTCACCTTTTTCAGCCAGGGGCGCGTCGGTGGCGAGAGGAAAACCTTGGATAGAGCGCTACCGTACCCCTCTCCCCAACCCTCTCCCACAAGGGGAGAGGGGGCCGACGACTTTAGACGGTTCGCGCGACTACTCGGAGTGCAGCAGGCAGCACGCGCACCCGCAAACTCGTTGTCTCGCCAATGTACTCGCCGTCGACTGCCAGTGGCACGGGTGGCTGCGCGTCAATCTGCATTTCGCTGAAGGTGGTGGTGTGAATGCGCGCGTCGGGCAGGTGGCGTCCAACCAGCAGTTTCGGCAGCATCACAAGGGTGCTCGCCCGCGTGAATCGACCCGCGACAATTAGGTCGAGCAAACCGTCATTGATCGATGCTTGAGGTGCAATGGGAATGCCACTGCCGAAGGTCGGTGTGTTGAGCGCGGAGGCAAACAATGCGAGTCCAGCGCGCAGTGGTTTGCCCTCCGCATGGACGGTGAGGTTCCACATCCGAAACGCGGCTAACTCGCGCAACGTCGCGAGCAGGTAGCGCGGCAGACCACGTAACCAGCGCGGGCCGTTCAATGTGCGTAGCGCCACCGCAGAGTCGAATCCAGAGGTGCAACACGCCAGAAATGGCACGACGCGTTCATCAAATTCCACCTGACCCACGTCCATGCGCGAAACGGGCGCGGTCATGGCGTGCGCCAACGCTTGCTGCCACGTCAGTTTGAATAAGCCCAGCGCGCGAGCGATGTCGTTGCCGCTGCCCAGCGGCACGATCGCCAGTTCGCGCTCGCGACCCAGAAGCGCTGGCAGCATGCGGTTCACCGTGCCGTCGCCGCCTACGAGGACGACACGGGCGTCGGTTTCGGTGTCGCCAATCAGCGCATGAGCTGCTTGAATGGATTCGGTGACTACAAAACGTACGCCAGGATGATCAGTGCGAATGCGGGCGCGAATTTCCGGTTCCAAGCGCAGGGCGCGACCACCGCCCGCGTGCGGGTTAAGAAGAACGAGGATTGAACTCATGGCGCGCGAGTATAGGTGCGTGCGGCTAGCATTCGGTCAGCCCATCAACAGGAGTACACACCATGATTCTCGAAGTCGCAGACATCCGCATTCCACCCGGCAAACAGGCCGAATTCGACGAAGCCATTCAGCGCGGCCTGGCGACTGTGATCTCGAAGGCTCAGGGCTTTCGCGGTTTTAAGATCAACAAAGGCGTTGAGTCGCCCGAACGCTACCTGTTGATGATTTACTGGGAGACGCTTGAGGATCACACGGTGGCGTTTCGTCAGGGGCCGTTGTTTCCGGAGTGGCGAGCGATCGTCGGGCCTTTTTTTGCTCAGCCACCCGTGGTGGAGCATTTCAACCTGCTGGCGAAGTCGGTCTAGCCTGTGCCGTGCGTCGGCAAGTTATTCGATCTGACGGAGCGCTAACGCTGCCCGTAACCCACCCGACGCGTCGTCCCTTTCGAGCGTGAAGGTCGCACCCATCAGCTCGGCATAACGCGCAACGATGGCGAGGCCGAGACCGGCCCCGCCCTGCGCGCGTTCGCTGCCCTGGCCACGAGCCCAGCGCTGCTGCAAATTCTTGGCGATATCGGGGGTAAGGCCGGGGCCATTGTCGACGACGGAAAAAATGATGCGCCTCTCCTCCGTGTCGGCGCTAGCGTGCACGTCAATTGAAATGTGCGGAGTGAGGTTCTCGCTGGGCTCGCCGTAAGCGAGAGCGTTATTCAGGAGATTGTTAAGGCAGCCTTTCAGCATGCTCTCGTTACCCATGACGCTCACCGGATGATCAAGGCCCGAAACGGTGAGCTCGACCCTGCTGCTACCGCTCTGACGCAACCGCTGCATCATGTCAGTCACACAGTCTTCAACGACTTCATTGAGGCTCACCGGGGTAAGCGCCATCTGCTCGCGAGCTTCGTCGGCCAGGGCGAGCGCCAGCAGTTGATCAATCAGGTGACTGGCGCGAATTTCGCTCTTTGCAATGGCTTGCAGTTGCTCGCGCAAAGCGGCCGGATCGCTCTGTCGCAGGCCGTATTGCGCAAGCGCGCGAATGCCGGCCAGCGGATTTCGCAGCTCATGCGCTACGTTTCCCGTGAATTCCCGCTGCGCCTGAATGCCGTGCTGGATGCGGGCAAGCAGCGCATTAGCGGCGTCGGTCAGCTGAGCCACATCGCGTGAGGAGGCTGCCGCAGGAATCGCTGAAAGATCGGTCGTATCACGCTGCTGAAGCGCGAGGCGCAGGCGGTTTAACGGCGCGAGATCACGCCCAATAGCGATCAGCAGCCAGACTGCCAGCGCAACTAGCAACAGCACTTGCGGAACCACGGAAAACAGCAGTAATCGCTCGATCAGTGCGCTGCGCGATCCGCTGGTTTGCGCGACGATGGTTATCCAGGGCTTCGCAGGGGTCTGAGCCAGCGTGACGGTGCGCACGGGCGAACCTAGATGCACGCTGTCAGCAAAAGCGTAGGGCGTATCAGTGCGCGGCGTATCGCTGGTGATCACGCTTTTCTCTACGACTGCGGGGACTAATCCGTTGTGGCCCGCGACCAGGCTGCCATCGCGGCGTTGAACAGCGAAAAAAACTTTCTCGGACTGATCAAACAGCAAGGACGCCAGCTCGCGAGGCGAAAGGTCCAACGTCGGCTCGCCACTTTGCAGTCGAACCTGCGCGGAGAGCGCAAACGCGTCATCCAGCAAAGCGCGATCAAACGCTTTTAACGTGAAGTAGTACGCCAGCCCCACAGTTGTCGCGGTGCCGAGGCACCACATGACGAACAGCGGTGTCAATACATGCTGCAGCAACCGCTGGCGCAGTGTTACGAGCGTTGCCGAGCGATCGCTCATCCGTCAACTTCGAGCAAATATCCAAGGCCACGCAGTGTTTTTATCGTGGCGCCACTACCCTGCAGCTTCCTGCGAAGGCGTGAGATAAAAGCCTCAAGCGCATTGTCACCGAGCGCATCGTCGAAGCTCGATAGTTTGTCGGAAAGCACCCGTTTGCTGATGACCCGACCCGGTCGAGATGCGAGTTCCCAGAGCACCTCAAACTCGCGCGCTGGAAGGTCGAACGGGGCCTCGCCAACAAAGAAGCGTCGCGCTGTCCGATCAAGCGCGAGACGGCCGACTTCAATGCGATCCGTGCCGCCTTGAGAGCGACGCACGAGCGCCCGAAGTCTGGCTTCCAGTTCGGCCAGTTCGAACGGTTTTCCCGCGTAATCGTCGGCCCCGGCATCCAGCCCAGCGATGCGCTCCTCAGTTCGATCACGCGCCGTTAGCACCAGTACTGGAGTGGTATTGCCGCGCCGACGCAACTCCTTCAACGTGCTCAGGCCCGAACCGTCAGGCAAATTGAGATCAAGCACAACAGCATCATACGGTTGAACCAGCAAGAATGAATCTGCTTCGGCGCGAGTCGATGCAGCATCAATGCGGTGACCCGCATCTCCCAGGCTGCGCGACAGCACGTTACGCAAAACTGCGTCATCTTCGACGATCAAAAAGCGCATAAACAAACGAGGCTCTAAAGGTCAGGTAAGGGTCAGGCTTGCGGCACGATAGTTCGTAGCAAGAGGGACAGATGATAAACATTAAAACCACGGGGACGACGATGTCACCGCGCTCGGTGCGCGCGGCCAGTTCCATTGTGCTTGCGTTCATGGCAAGCTGTGCGCTCGCAGCAGCTGCTTCCGCGCAAGCCCCGATTACGTTGCGGGACGTGCTGCGCGCGGTCAACGACAGCGCCGAGGTGAGGCTCGCGCGCCAGGCTCAGATTGGAGCCGAGGCTGACGTGTTGTCGGCCGATCATGCGCCGCTGCCAGTGCTCTCCTCCAAGCTGTCGCAAATTGATTTGCAGAACGGGTTGGGTGCCGGGGATTGGCTCGGGCGCAAACGTATCGACAAGTCGATCGGGATTGACTGGACGTATGAACGCGGCGACAAACGTCTGCATCGCACCAGTGCCGCGAAAAGTCTGGTTGCTGCAACGGCGGCCGAGATTCAGGAAACGCAATTGCAGCAAATGCTGGCTGCGCAGGCTGCCTACTTCGACTGGCTCGCCGCTCGTGAGCGGGTGCAGATGGCCATCGCGATGGAGGCTGCCAGTCAGGAGAGCGTGAACGCCGCGCAGACGCGGCTGAAGGCCGGTGACTTGTCGCAGCAGGATGCGTCGCGGATTGAGATTGATGCTGCGCGGGTGGGTGTCGACAAAAGTACCGCGCAACTTGATCTTGCCCGGGCGGTGATTGCGCTTGCACAAGTCACCCATCGTCGCGACGTGGCCGCCTTCTCAGCGGTGCCGGTCGAATGGCCCGCAGTGTCGGATTACCCGCTGCCTTCGGTGGTTGCTGATGACAGCACGAACCCGCTCATTGCAATGCGTGGCGACGTCAAAGCCTCGCGTGAGCGCGTCTCGGCGGCCATGTCTGCGCTCGATGGCGCGTACGCGTTGCAAAAGGTCGATCCGACATGGGGGATTTCGTTTGACCACTATCCGGGAACGTCGACGCGACTGATCGAGCTTCGTGTTCAGATTCCGCTCACGTGGGGCTATCGCTATCAGGGCGAAGCGGCGCGTGCGCAATCAGATTTGAAGCAGGCGGAACTGACCGTGGAGCGGGTGTTGCGCGATGCGCGCACCGAGCTCGCGCGCTTGCATGAAGAGGCGCTTGCGATGGAGCGGCGCACGGCAAGTTTCGACAAGGACATCGTGCCGCGTGCGTCGCAGGTGGCGAGTCAGGCAGAGTTCGCCTACAAGCGAGGCGCTTTGTCTTTGACGGATCTGCTTGATGCGCGACGCACGCTTCGCACGACGCAGCTGGACGCGCTTGCCGCGCGCGCTGATCTGGCCAAAGCGCGCACGGCGCTGATGCTTCGTACGGACCCGCAGCGTTTGCTGCGTTAGGTCGTTCCCTACTTTTCTGATTGATTGCCCCATGGCTCATTTTTCTCGCGATATTTTTCGATTTGCAGGCGTTGCAGCTGTGCTGCTGCTTGCCGCCTGTTCCGAGCCCGCGCCGACACTGCCGGAGGCCACCAGCGCGGTGTTGCAGGGCAATCAGTTGCGCTACGCTGCGGGCAATCCGCAACTCGCGCTGCTGACCACCGTTGATGTCAAACCGTCCACTGCGGTGGCCATCGATTTGCCAGCGCGGCTGACGTGGAATGAGTCGCGTACCCAACGCATCTTTCCGGCCTTTGCAGGCCGCGTCACCGCCATTCGTGCGGATGTGGGGCAAACGGTGAAAGCCGGTGCCGTACTGGCACAAATGGCATCGCCCGATTTCGGTCAGGCTCAGGCTGACGCGGCGAGAGCCTTAGTCGATGCGCAGTTGACGCAAAAAAGCCTGGCCCGGCAGAAAGAGCTGCTGGCCGCAGGCGTGATCGCTCGCAAGGACTTTGAGCAGGCCGAGGCCGATGCAGCACGAGCGCAGACCGAGGTGGCGCGCGCACAAGCGAGGACCAGGCTCTATGGTGGTGCGGGTAGTGTCAATCAGCAACTCGGTCTCGTCAGCACAATCGGCGGGATCGTGGTTGAACGCAATTTGAATCCAGGTCAGGAGTTGCGGCCTGATCAATCTGGCGTTGGCGTGCCCGCGCCGTTTGTTGTGTCTGATCCGACGTCTCTGTGGGTTCAGATTGACGCGCGTGAACGGGACGTCGGTAGCTTGAAGATCGGCTCGCAGTTCGAGCTGATTGTGCCAACGCTTCCCAACGAGAAATTCGTGGGAAAAGTTTTGGCGAGCAGCGATGCGATTGACCCGACCACACGGACGATCAAAGTGCGTGGCGAAGTCGCCAACCCGGATCGTCGGCTGAAGGCAGAAATGCTCGCGAGCGCACGGCTTGAAAGGCATCTTGGTGGCGGTCTCGTGATTCCGGCATCGTCGGTTGTATTGCGTGGTACGCAGCATACGGTGTACGTGCAGTCGGGCCCCGGAATTTTTGAGCCACGCGAGGTACGGCTTTCGTATCAGGATAGCAAGCAGGCAGTGGTCGCTCGAGGGCTGGAAGCGGGCGATAAAGTGGTCAGCGAAAACGTGCTGTTGCTCGCGCGTCAGTTTGCTTTGTCGCAGGAGACGAGTGAGAGCAAAGAAGTGCCTGCGGCTGAGGCAAAGGCGAGTACGACCAAAGCGGTTGAAAAGGCTACCGACACCGCGAAGAAGCCATGAAAAAGCTGATTTCGTATGCGTTGACGCAGCCGCTGTTCATCGTGCTGGGCACGGTACTGTTCGTGTTGTCCGGCGTCACTGCGTTCAAGAACCTTTCGGTTGAAGCGTTTCCGGACGTTACTGACACTCAGGTCACGATCATCGCGTTGTATCCCGGTCGTGCCGCAGAAGAGGTCGAGAAGCAGGTGACGCTTCCGATTGAGGTTGCGATATCGGGCTTGCCGAACGCGCTGCGCGTGTTCTCGCATACACAGTTTGGCTTGTCGTACACCGTCATCACCTACGACGATAAAGCCGAGGTGCAGTCCGCGCGCCAGCAGGTGAACGAGCGATTGCGCGGTGTTGACTTGCCCGCCGGAGTTGACGCCAATATTGCGCCGAACTCAACGCCGGTGGGTGAGGTGATGCGCTATCGCCTGCGTGGTGACGGCTATTCCACCACCGAAATCCGGTCGGTTGAAGACTGGGTGGTTGAGCGCAGTTTGCGGCAGGTAGCGGGCATCGCCGACGTGGTGGCAATGGGTGGCGCGATCAAGCAATACGAGGTGCAACCCGACCTCGACAAGCTGCGCGCCTACAAACTGACGTTCCAGAATCTGCTTGACGCGCTAGGTCGTGGCAACTCGAATGCAGGCGGAAGCTACATCGCACAAGGGGCGCAGCAATATGCGATTCGCGGCATTGGGCTTTTGCGTTCGGTCGATGACATCGGGCAGATTGTGCTGTCCTCGCGTGGTGGTACGCCGATTTTGATTCGCGATGTGGCGCAGGTAAAGATCGGTGCGGTGCCGCGATTGGGCGTGGTCGGTCAGGACGATGACGATGATGTTGTCACCGGTATCGTGGTGATGCGCAAGGGTGAGAACCCGAGCGAGGTGCTGAAGGGCGTGAAAGCGACCATCGAAAAACTCAACGCTAAAGGCCTGCCACCGGGCATGAAGATTGAGCCGTACTACGACCGCACATGGCTCATGGGGAAGACGCTTTCGACCGTGTTTCGCAATCTGGTGGAAGGCGCGCTCCTCGTCTCCATCGTGCTCTACATTTTTCTGTCGAATCTGCGCGCCAGTCTTGCAGTGGTCGTTGTGATTCCACTCGCGCTATTGGCCACATTTTTGGGGCTCAAAATCATGGGAGTCCCGGCGAACCTGCTGTCACTGGGAGCGATGGACTTCGGCATCATCGTTGACGGTGCAGTGATCGTCATCGAAAATATCCTGCAGCGACTTTCGCAGCAACCGGAAGGCGTGACCAAAGATCAGCGCCGCGATGTCATTGTGGATGCGGCCAATGAGGTCGGCAGACCCACGTTGTTTTCCATGCTGATCATCATTGCCGCTCACATTCCAATCTTCGCATTGCAGAGACACGAAGGGCGCATCTTTCAGCCGATGGCGTTGTCCGTAACCACTGCGCTTATCGGTGCGCTTGTTTTCTCACTCACGCTGGTGCCGCTGCTGGCGTTCTGGATGTTGCGCAAAAAAGTGCCGCATCATGACAATTTTGTCGTGGCAACAAGCAAGCGGCTGTACACGCCCGTACTTGAATGGGCGATCACCAATCGGCGCAAAGTGATGATTCTGGGTGTGTTGACATTTGCGCTTTCAGTGGTGACTGCCAGCCGACTTGGTTCAGAATTTTTGCCGGAACTCAACGAGGGAACGATATGGGTCAATCTGCGATTGCCTGCGAGCATTTCAACCGTAGAAGCAGACCGGGTCGCTAGAAAAGTGCGCACGGCGCTTCGCTCCGTGCCGGAGGTTGAAACAGTGGTGTCCAAGGCCGGGCAGCCGGAAGACGGCACGGATCCTAAAACCATCAGTATGTTCGAGGCCTTCGTCGGGTTGAAACCCGTTGAGACATGGCGCAAGGGCTACACCAAGGAGCGTCTGCTCGACGAAATGGACAAAGCCGTCTCGGCGATTCCGAGCATGGAGCCGACCTTCTCGCAACCGATTCGTGACAACGTGCTCGAATCCATCTCGCAGATCGACGGTCAGATCGTGATTAAGGTCTCGGGCGATGATCTCACAGAAATCAAGAAGACGACCGAGGCCATTGAGCGCGAGATCAAGCAGGTGCGCGGCGTGTTTCGCGCGGAAATTGATCGCGCCGGGGAAGTTCCACATTTGCTGATCGACATTGATCGTGCTCGTGCCGCGCGGGCAGGACTCAATGTGGGTGACGTTCAGGACGTGATCGAGTCCGCGCTGGCTGGTAAAGTGGCGACGCAACTGTGGGAGGGCGAGCGCAAGTTTTCCGTTGCAGTGCGGCTGCCAGATGACCGACGCTCTATCGATTCTCTCGCCGCCATTCCGATCGCGACGCCAGATGGAGGATACGTTGCCTTGGGTGCGGTCGCGACCATTCGCGAGTCTGCGGGTGCGATGGATATCGCGCGCGAAAGCGGGCGTCGCATGATGGCGATTGGTATCTTTATCAAGAATCGCGACATGGGCTCGGTCGTGGCCGATATGCAGGCCGTTGTTGAAAAGAACGTAAAACTCGGTGCCGGGCAAACGCTCGCCTGGTCGGGTGAATTTGAAAATCAGGAGCGCGCGATGAAGCGGCTGGCGCTGGTGGTTCCGATTTCGCTCCTGCTGATTTTTGTCTTGCTGTTTGATGCGTTCGGATCGTTCAAACGCGCGCTTCTCATCCTGATTAACGTGCCGCTTGCGCTGGTGGGCGGCTTTGTCGCGTTGTGGATTTTCTCAATTCCGCTGTCGGTATCGGCTGCCATTGGTTTCATCGCGCTCTCGGGGCAAGCCGTGCTCAACGGCGTGGTGATGGTGTCGGTGTTTCAGCAACTCGAAGCGACTGGCAAATCAGTGGCTGATTCGGTGCGGGAAGGATCGCTTGCGCGATTGCGAACCGTGTTGATGACAGCACTTTTGGCGGCGCTTGGGTTGTTGCCGATGGCCTTGTCGCATGACATTGGCGCAGAGACGCAGCGGCCTCTGGCTATCGTCGTAATCGGTGGGCTATTCACTGCGACGCTGTTGACGTTGGTGGTGCTGCCGGCGCTTTATGTGTCGTGGTTTTCTCGCAAGAAAATCCCTGCCGGCAAGCGCGAATCGGGCACAGACCCTTTGGCTACCTGACGCTAGAAACGGGTCCCAACGCTCAATCGCCAAACATTGTCCGTAGTGAAATTCGTGTACGGGTCGTAAGCTAACCGCAGAAAAAATTTCGGCCAGTCGTAGGTCACCGTGCCACCCGCTTTGGCGATGCGCCGGCCATCGACGAGTCCGCGCTTGTAGAGCAGGTCGAGCGTCAGGCGCTCTTTGCCGCCAAGCGGTGTACGTGACGTGAGATGAAAATGCTGCTGGTCTGGATTTTCGCGGTTGTCGCGGATGTAGGACGCCGAATAGCTCTGCCCGTTTTCGCTGCGATAGCCTGCGGCCAGCGACCACGAATCGTTTGGATCGAAATTCAGATTGAAATACGGACGCAGATTGGTGCGGCCAAAGCCCGCGCCAACAAACCAGCGCTCACCCGCTTCGAAATTGATGCTGCCACCGATGAAACCACCGGAAGCAATTTGTGCGGACGGCTGGACACGGATGACGTCGCCAAAACTGCGATCCCAACCGCCACGCCATTGGTTAGCGTCGAGTTTGGGCGCGCGAAAGTAGCCTATCCACGCGTTGCCGAAGTCAGAGCTGTGACGCAGGTTGACATCAACGCCGGAGCCGTTTTCGCTGAATTTGAATCCCGTCGCCGTGAGCTTGAAGTCTGGTGATGCGTCCTCGGCGTGGGCAAGGCCTACGGCGAAGGCCGAGACCAATGAACCCAACGCACAAAGCGTTTTTGAAGTGCGGCGATGGCTGTTTGAATGTCGCATCAATATCTCCTTGTTTCGAGCGCAGTTTAGCGCTCAGTGCTGAAGGTAAATCTCACGCTCAATGACAGCCACGCTGTCGGCTTCAAACTGCACGATGGTGAGCTTGCGCAGTACATCGCGAAATGCGTCGCGCGTGATCAAAGTGGCCGCGCGACTGAACGCATCAAACTGATTGAGTTGCGTCGCTCGGGCGAGCGTCATATGCGGCTCGTACTCGAACTCTGGTCGCAAGAATTCATTGAGCGGGCCCAGATATAGCCTGTCATGCATTTCAGTCAGCGCATCGCGTCCGACTTGGGTGGCGAGTCCAACGAATTCGTTTTGTGCGGACCACGCTCCGTTCATGACGACTGGAAACGGCGACCAGCGACGCACCACTTTTTGTACATGCGCCGAGAGCTGATCCAGCGTCAAACGAGAGTGAAACGGAAACACGAGCGTTATGTGCGGCGCGACGAGATTGCCGAGTGGATCACGACTGCCACGAAACTGGTCAATCACGCGCTGATTCGAAAATTTCGGAAACCACACCACGGCGCGACGCGGTAGCGACGGACGCAGGATATAGGTGAGTTTTTTAGTAGCCACGATCAATTCATAGCGCAGATCGCAAAGCTGACGCCTGCGCTATTGCAAATGTCGTAGCTCGTCGATCGTATTGATGTTGGCGAACGCGGCTTCATCGTCGAATTGAACTTCAACCACGCGATGTGCGGCGTACCACGCGTCAATTTTTCGTCCGCCAGATTCGAGAAATGCGGTGAGGCTTGGTAGCAACGCTGTGCTGCATAGCGTGAAGACGGGGTGGGCTTGATCGCCCGTTTTGGCGACGGCGAGTTCTGCAATGTTTTGCTCAAGCGCAGCGCACAGGCGCGCGACCAGATCAATGGGTAAAAACGGCGAATCGCACGGAGCGGTGACCAACCACGGCGTCGAGCTCGCCCGCAAACCCGCATGCAGCCCTGCGAGTGGCCCTGCGTATCCGCTGATCTCATCGCTGACCACAGGGTAGCCAAACGCGCCGTATTGATCAAGCGAGCGATTGGCATTGATGATTATTGAGCTGACCTGTGGAGCAAGCCTTTCGATAACGTGCGCGACCATCGGTTTGCCGCGAAAGGCAACGAGACCCTTGTCGCGTGAATCCATACGGCGGCCCATGCCGCCAGCGAGCACGAGGCCGGTGATGTCATTCACTTCGCCGCTCCAGTCACGGCCGCGCCAAAAACAAATCGCCCTGGATCGTTGAACAGCAAAAAATGCTTATTCACCGCACGGCCAATCATCGTCATGCCAACCCGTTTCGCGATTTCGTAGCCCATCTGCGTGAGGCCTGAGCGGGACACCAGAAACGGCACACCCATCTGTGCGGCTTTGATCACCATCTCGCTCGTCAGCCGCCCGGTTGTATAAAAGATTTTGTCGCCGCCATCGACGCCATCGAGCCACATCATCCCGGCGATGGCGTCCACCGCATTGTGTCGTCCAACATCCTCGACAAAGTACAAAAGCTCCGGCGTCGCGCTGAACAGCGCGCAGCCATGTACGGCCCCTGCCTGCTTGTAGATCGTCTCATGTTTGCGCACAAATTCGGACAGCGCGTAGAGCGTCTCCTGCGTCAGTTTCGCATCCACCGAGAGGTGAATGTCATCAATGTCTGCCATCAAATCACCAAACACCGTGCCGCTACCGCAGCCGGTTGTCTTCGTGCGATGTGCCATCTTTTCGTCAAGATCGATCAGGCCATTTTTTGTGTAGACCGAGGCGGCATTGACCTCCCAGTCAATCTGCACCGCGACCAGTTCATTGATCGAGTCGACGAGACGCTGATTGCGCAGATAGCCAATCACCAGTGCCTCCGGTGCTGCACCCAGTGTCATCAGCGTGAGTATTTCGCGCTTGTCGACGTAAACCGTAAGGGGATGTTCGCCTGCCACAAAAGCACTACCGCCGACACCGTGCTCGTCACGCGTCGCGACCTCGAAGGTGGATGGACGGGCGGCGTTACTCAGTTGTGGTCGATAGCGAGCTGGAGCCGCCGTGGCGGCGAAGTTTTCTGTCATGGCACGATGTTAGCTACAAATTTCTGGGCGTCAGGGTTGTAATTTTGCGATCGTTAAGTTTGAAAATTTGAAACCGTCCGCATGCGACGATGTGGGGGTCGACGACGACGTCCCGGCCGTTAAAGCAGCGCCTTGAGCGTTGCCAGCGTGTCCGCCTCATAAATCGGCTTGTCGTCGCGAATGCGCAGCATGCGTGGAAAGCGCACTGCGACACCGCTTTTATGGCGTGGGCTCCCATTGATGCCTTCGAATCCGAGTTCAAACACAAGCGACGGCGCGACGCTGCGCACCGGGCCAAATGAGTTGACGGTAGATTTGCGGATTACGGCGTCGATGCGCTTGAATTCAACGTCGGTCAAACCGGAATACGCCTTCGCAAACGGCACCAGTTGCAGCTCGCCCGGCGGAAGGCCCGCCTTGATCGCTGCGACGACAGACAGCGCTTCGTCCACCGATTTCGGCGCGCGATTCCAGACCGCGAAGGCGTAATCCGTGTAGAGCCCCGCGCGGCGACCGTGGCCCGCCTGCGCATAGATCAGCACGCAGTCGATTGACATCGGGTCGATCTTCCATTTCCACCACGTGCCATCGGTCTTCGTGCGGCCACTGCCGTAGCGCGAATCACGTGCTTTGAGCATGAAGCCCTCGACGCGACGGCTGCGGCTTTCTTCGCGGAGCTTCGCGAGTGTCGGCCAGTCGGGTACGGTAACGACGGGAGACAGCGGCCACGCGGCACAGCCACACATTACTTCTAGTTTTTCGCGGCGAGATGCAAGCGGCTCGTCGCGCAAATCAATTCCATCAAATTCCAGCAAATCGTACGCCAGCAATTGCACGGGCACGTCGGCAAGTATTTTTTTGCTGAGCGTTTTGCGACCAATTCGCTGCTGCAACAGATTAAATGGCTGCGGTGCGTCATCGCCTTCGCGCATCACCAGAATTTCGCCGTCGATGACGACGCCGTCTGGCAGCGTTTGAGCGCGACTGACGATTTCGGGGAAACGCTCGGTCATCAATTCTTCACCGCGCGACCAGATCCAGACCGCGCCGCCACGCTTGATGAGTTGCGCGCGAATGCCGTCGTATTTCCATTCGACGATCCAGTCGCGCGGATTTCCCAGTATCGTGTCGAACTTTTCTACCGGTTCGTTGAGCGCGTGGGCGAGGAAGAAAGGATAGGGTGCGCCGTCGACCCGCGTTGCACTTTCACCTTCATCGGCTGCTGCAATTAACGCCCGAAACCCAGCCCCCGATGGCTGCGCATTTTTGTCTGTCCAGCCCATGAGCCGAAGCGCAATCGTCTTTGCATCGATGCCACTAAACTCCGCCAGCGCACGAATGACGAGCAGCTTCGACACCCCCACCCGAAAGCCGCCACCGATTAACTTGGTGAGCAAAAATCGACGCTCAACATCCAGCGTTTGCCAGTAGCGCTGCAAGGTAGCCGCTGCGGCTTCCGGCGTCGCACCGCGCATCGGCGCGAGGCGCGATTCAATCCACGTCGTCAAACTGCCATCATCGTCGGCCGTCGGTGGCGGCAATACAAGTGCAATCGTTTCAGCGAGATCCCCCACCGCCTGATAGCTCTCTTCAAACAGCCACTCGGGCAGGCCGCTGGCCGCCAACGCTGCCGCGCGAAGCACTTTCGTCGGCACACTTTGTCGCGGTTTGCCGCCTGCTAAAAAGTATGTTGCCCACGCTGCATCGTCATCGGGCGCAGCGGCGTAGAAGGCTTTCAGCGCTTCAACTTTTGCGTTGGTCGAGGTGGTTGCATCGATGGCGGCGAAGAGCGCGGCGAAACGTTTCATGCTGGCGCTATCTCCACGCTATCGTCCAGCGTATCGTCGCCAAACTCGGTCGTAAATGCGCGTGCCGAAAGTCCATTTTCTTCAAGGTATCGCACCATGACCGGCGTTGAGCCGTGCGTCACGATCACTTGCTCGCAACCGGTGGCAGCAATCGCGCTGTGCAGTCCGGGCCAATCCGCATGGTCCGACAGCACGAATCCGCGATCTACACCGCGTCGTCTCCGCGCGCCACGCAGCAGCATCCAGCCACTAGCAAACGCGTCACGGTACTCGCCAAACCGTTTCATCCAGCTCGACCCCGCGACCGAAGGCGGCGCGAGCACCAACGCCCGTTTGAGCAGGGCTTTGTCGGTAATCTCGGTGACTAAATGCGTCTCGGGCAAGGCCACGCCGCTTGCGCGATAGGCAGCGTTCAGTACCTGCACCGCGCCATGCACAACGATCGGTCCAATCGACGCATCAACGCCCGACAAAATCCGCTGCGCCTTGCCAAAACTGTAGCAATACAAAACGCTCGCGAGTCCCTGCGCCGCATTCGCCGACCACCACGCGTTGATGTCCGCGAACACCTCTGCGTCGCTTGGCCAGCGATAGATCGGCAGGCCGAATGTGCTCTCGGTGATGAAGGTGTCGCAGGCCACCGCTTCGAACGGGGCGCACGTCGCATCGGGTGCCGTCTTGTAGTCGCCGCTCGCTACCCAAACGCGCCCCGCATGCGCGATACGAACCTGCCCGCTGCCAAGTACATGCCCGGCAGGATGCAGACTCACGACCACGCCGTTGATCGTGATCGCTTCGCCATACGCCAACGTCTGCAAATCAATCGCGCCCAGCCGCGAGCGCAGCACATGCTCGGAAACGTTGGTCGCGAGGTAATGCGTATGCCCCGTGCGCGCATGATCGGCGTGCGCATGCGTGATCACAGCGCGATCCACCGGTCGCCACGGATCGATGTAGAAGTCACCCGCCGGACAATACATGCCTTGCGGGCGAAGGACGATCAGATCAGTTGGGTGGGCATGAACTTCAGCCACAGTGGCGAGCACTTTCAAAGCAAAGGGTTGTGCAGGTATTTTGCACGCAGCGAATCACGGTTACCGCTGCAGGCGAGCGAAAGTATTCCCAAAAGCACCTACAGGCGGAGGCGAAACGACGCGCGCACCGCAAAGGCGCTAAAAGCAAAGGCATACCTCCCCATCGACTGAGAGCAAGCCCGTGCGCAAACCTGTTGTTGATGCGATCAAAGAAAAACCGACAGGCTTGCCGCTCTTCGTGCGTTTCTGGCTTGGCTGGTTGGTATTCTGGCTAGCAATCACAGTTGTGTCGCACTGGGTGAAGCCTGAAGCGGTGATCGCTGCCAAAGAGGTTAATTCGCACGCGGCGGAGGCCAGCGTAAACGTGGTTCCCCTGACCGCTTACGTGACCGATTTTGCGGGTGCGTTGCGTCCTGAGCGCGCGAGCAGGCTTAACTTCAGCCTCGCTCAATTTGAGACGGAAACGTCCAACCAGATTGCGCTGGCGATCTACCTGCAGTTGCCCGGGATCCCGGTTGAAGCATTCACCATTGACGTAGCGGAACTGTCGCGACTGGGTAGCAAGGGGCTCGACAATGGAGCGATCCTTTCGATCTTCGTGAAGGACAAGGTCGCGCGGCTGGAGGTCGGTTATGGTCTCGAAGGGGTGCTCACCGATGTCGATGTGCGTCGTATTCTCCAATCTTCGCTGGTGCCAGCATGGAGCGCCGGAGATCGCGATAAAGCGGTGGATGACACGTTGCTTGCGGTCATGGCGCTGGTGCGAGAGAGCTACCAGGCGCAAAAAATGCCGGGCCGAGTTGCCGTTTTCTGGCGTCAGCTTCGGGTCGCAGTTCCGAAGCTCGCCCATGGCGCGCTGCCAAAACTCGTCGCGACACCGTGGTACAAGCGATTGGCCAGCGCGTTTTTCGGCGGCTTGATCATGACGCCCCTGTGGCTCTCGCTCGCGCAGTCAGGGCGATTCCTGAGCAATTCGTTTCTTGCTGCGAAAAATTATTCAGCCGGTAAATCACCTGCTGCTGCCAAAAAATCAGGACCGCCCCGCAGTCTGCTTCAATGGCTAAATTCGCCAGCCTCGCCCGGATTGGGATCGCTGGTTGATCTCGTCAAAGTGGTGGTCGCGGTCATTGCCCTGACCAGCGTTCTGATCGGCGTCGTGGTAGCTGCTGGTGGCGGCGCATTTGGCGGAGCAGGCTCGCTGCTACGCTGGTGAGAAAGCGCCAACAGCTTTGCCATAAATAAACCGTTCTATTGGGGCTTGAGCCATAAATGAGCATTTGTCGATATGTGACACAATGGCCGTTCAGCCCTTGTAAATTGGCGCTTTCACAATAAAGCTGTTTGTGTCGGTCGGAGCGCTGACGCCTAGACCGCCGCCGGATTAGCCAACCCAAATCGCGTCAAATCCACGACAGGCTTGGCCGTCCAGCCCGCTGCCTGATGTTCGGCGACGACGTTCGTATAAATCCCGCCCCGCACATTCCAGCGCGCCGTCACGCGGGCGAAGCGTGGCGCAATCGTCGCGACGATTTTGTCGAGCACGTCATTGGTGACTTTTTCATGGAAAGCGCCGACATCACGAAAGCTCCACATGTACGTCTTGAGCGCTTTGAGCTCGATGCAGAGCTCGTCTGCGATGTACTCAATCGTGAAGTGTGCGAAGTCTGGCTGTCCGGTCAGCGGGCAGTGGCAGGTGAACTCGGGAATCTGGATGTGAATCAGATAATCCCGACCCGAATGCGCGTTCGCAAAAGTATCCAGCGTGGTTTGTGGTTGCGAGGGCTGGCTTGATGGACGTTCGGACATATTAATCTTTAATTTTCAATGAGTTAGCAGGCCGCAATGAGCACCTATAATCAATCCTGATTTTATCGGGTCTGCGCCGTTTAGCAGGCCCCCTTCCCGCCCACCGCCCGTTCCGAACGTACTGAATGCGCCTTACTTCCATCAAACTCGCCGGGTTCAAGTCCTTCGTTGACCCGACCACCATCGCGCTTCCCGGCCAACTGGTTGGCATCGTCGGCCCCAACGGTTGCGGCAAATCCAATGTGATCGATGCTGTGCGCTGGGTGCTGGGCGAGAGCAAGGCCTCGGCGCTGCGCGGCGAATCGATGGATGACGTTATTTTCAACGGTGGCGGCGACAGGAAGCCAGTGGCGCGTGCGAGCGTTGAACTCGTGTTCGACAACAGTAGCGGTCGTGCTGCGGGCCAGTGGAGCCAGTACGCCGAGCTGTCGGTCAAGCGCGTGGTGCAGCGCGATGTCGGATCCAGTTATTACCTGAACAATCAGGCCGTGCGTCGGCGCGACATTCTTGATGTCTTCCTCGGCACCGGTCTCGGGCCGCGCGCTTACGCGGTGATTGAGCAGGGCATGATTTCGCGCATCATCGAGGCTAAGCCCGAAGAACTGCGCGTGTTTCTAGAGGAAGCGGCCGGCGTGTCGCGCTACAAGGAGCGAAGGAAGGACACGGAAGGGCGGCTCTCCGACACCAAAGAAAATCTGTCGCGCGTCAACGATATTCAGGTCGAGTTGACCACGCAGGTCGAGCGGCTGGACGGTCAGGCGAAAGTCGCCGCGCGTTATCGTGAGCTCGAAAAAGAAAAGCTTGAATCTCAGGCGTTGCTGTTTGCGCAGCGTCGTGATGACGCGGTGCGCCAACGCGAAACCGCAGTGAAAATCCTCGGCGAGACCGAGACTGCGCTCTTATCGAAAGAAACCGATCTGCAGGCGCTGGTGACGCAGCTCGAAGGCCTGCGTCAGGACGTATTCACCAAGAATGATGCCCAGCACACGGCGCAGGGCGCGTTCTACGAAATCAACTCCGAGGTCACGCGCACCGAGCAGCAGCTCTCGTTTGAGCGTGAGCGGGCGCAGCGCGTGGCGGCTGAAGCTGAGCAACGTCAGGGCCGACTGGTCGCGGCGCAAGAGCAGGCGGTGCAATTGACTGAAGCTGTCGCTGACGCCAACGACGCGGTGGCCGTGGCATCCGCCAAACACGTCGAGCAGAAAGAATTTGTTGAGATCGCCAACGTCGCCTTGCCGATTGCCGAGCTGGCGCTGCGCACGGCATCGACTGCGCTAACGGATGTTCAGCAATCGCTCAACGCCATTGACAGCGACGCCCAGCTCTCGAACCTGAAAAAAGCCAACGCCGAAAAGGGCATCGCTCAATTTCAGGCGCGTCGCATGCGCCTTGAGCAGGAAAAGGATCGCCTGAACGCGCCGGAAGACGCCGAAATTCTGGAGATTGACGAGCAGCTTGAGGGTGAGCGCGCCGAGCTGGAGGCCGCCGAGCAGACGGCGCAGGAAGCCGAAGCCGCTGCGACGCATGCCGACGAAGAGCGCGGCACGCGTCGCGCCGAACATGAGCAGGCGTCGAGGCGCTACAGCGAGCTCAAATCGCGCGAGCAGGTGATTGCCGGTGTTCAGGCCAAGTTTGATAATCGCGGCGAAGGACAGCTGGCCCAGTGGCTTGAGCGTCATGCGATTCGTGGCGAAAAATTCTGGTCGAAACTCACTGTGGATGCGGGCTGGGAAGACGCGGTTGAGGCGGTGCTTCGCGATCGTTTGAATGCCTTGCCGGTGGCGTCGCTCGACGAGGCGGCAGCGTTGCCGGTGCCACCTGCTCGAGTAACGGTTTTTTCGAGTGCGTCCGGCGCAGTTGCTCACGCCGAAGCGGCACCGGGTCGGCTGCTCGCCCATGTGAAATCGAGCGATGCAGCCGTGACGGCTGCCGTTGCGAACTGGCTACATGGTGTTCATGCCGCGCAAAGTCTGGCCGAAGGATTGGCTCAACGCGCGAGCCTTGCCGCAGGCGAAGTGATCGTCACCCGCGAAGGCCACTTGATCGGCATCAACAGCGTGACGTACTTCGCGCCGGATGAAGCGGTGCACGGCGCGATTGCGCGGCAGCGTGAACTTGCAGAAATTTCAGCAGCGCTGGCTGCTGCACAAAGTGCAGCGGGCAAAGCGGAAACCGCGTTCGCCGCCGCCGATAAAAAGTATCAGGATTCGCGCGTGCTGGCCACACAGCAACGCAGTGCGATTGTCGGCGTGCAACGCCGCGTTCATTCGCTTGAAGTTGAGCGTTTGCAGCTTGAGCAGGCGCGCGCGCAGGCCACCGAGCGCACACTTCAAATCAGCAATGAGCTCGCTGAAATTGCCGAGCTCGTTGCCGCTGAAACCGAGAACGCGCAATCGCACGTCGAGGCGATTGCGATTGCCGACGAAAAGCGTACTGCGGCTCAAGGCGAACGCGAAGTGAAGCGAGGCATTCGCAACGAAGCCGACGTGGCTTTGGTGAAAGCGCGCGAAGCATTGCGCGCCGCAGAAATCACCCTGCGCGATGCGATGTACGGTGAGCGTGCCGCGCAAGATCGCGTGCAGGAATTGTCGCGCCGCATTGCTAGCAATCAGCAGCAAACCAAAGAGCTTGAAGCCGACGTTGCGCGGCTTCAGGGCGAACAGAAAAGCATTCTGCTTGATCCGCTTGAGCAGAATTTGCAGGCGCAGCTCAATGTACGTGTTGAGCGCGAAGCCCTGCTCAAGGCGGCTCGCGAGGCGGTTGATGCGGCAAATGCTGCACTGCGCGCGTCCGATGAAGCGCGTCTGCTGATCGAGCGCGAGCTGGAGCCGATTCGTAAACGTATCGAAGATGCACGCCTCAAGCAGAACTCTGCCGAGATCAATCTTCTCCAGTTTGACGAGCAGTTGGCGGCGCTAAAAGTGGATGCCGAATGGCTGGCTGGCGCTCTGGAAAAAGCGCCGCGCGCAGCCGAGCTTCAGCGCACAGTCGCTCGTGTCGAAGCAGAAATCGCGCAACTCGGTGCAGTCAATCTGGCCGCACTCGATGAATTGAAGCAGGCCTCCGAGCGCAAACTTTATCTGGATGCACAAGCGGGCGATTTGCTTGAAGCAGTGCAAACGCTGGAAGACGCGATTCGACGCATTGACCGCGAGACGCGTGCGCAATTGCAGGAGACCTACAACAAGGTTAACGAGCAGTTCGGCCGCCTGTTCCCGATTCTGTTCGGTGGCGGGCAGGCGAAACTCGTGCTAACCGGTGACGAGATTCTCGACGCCGGCATTCAGGTGGTGGCGCAGCCGCCCGGCAAGCGAAACGCATCCATTCAATTGCTTTCTGGCGGCGAAAAAGCGCTCACCGCGACTGCCCTTGTGTTCGCGCTATTCCAGTTGAATCCTGCGCCGTTTTGCCTGCTGGACGAGGTCGACGCGCCGCTCGATGATCCAAACACGGAGCGTTTCTGTCGCCTCGTGCGCGAGATGTCGGTCAACACGCAGTTCCTGTTTATTTCACACAATAAAATCGCCATGGAAATGGCGGAACAGCTCATCGGCGTTACCATGAACGAGCCGGGCGTGTCGCGAATTGTCGGGGTGGATGTGTCGGCTGCGCTGCGTATGGCAGAAGCGGCGTGAGATGAGGTGCCCGTGAAGAATTTTGATCGGATAATCCAATTATGAACGCCCTTCAAATTGGTTTAATCGCAGTCGGTGCGTTGGTCGTTGCCGTGCTTTTTTTGTGGCAGTGGTGGCAGTCGCGACGCTTGCGCCAACCCGCACAGGCCGCGCCGCCTGCGTCACCGTCGGCGATGCCGCGCGACGATCAATCGCCGCCTGCTTCGCTTCGACCGGCGCCAGTTCATGTTGATGATTTGGCCAACGCTCCCGGCACGCGGGTCGAACCCACTATGAACGTTGACGTCGCTGAAGTGTGGACACCTCGTGCGACTCCGGCTCCTGCGCCGCATGTTGTATCCGAGACTGAGCCTGACTTTGCGGTGGTGCTTTCGCCAGTGAGCCCTCCAACCGTGGCTGAGCCGGAGCATCACGAAATTTCGCCTGCTGCGGCGCCCGTAGCGCCGCGTCCGAAGCTCCTGTCGGAATGGCCGTTCGACGAGCGCCTGCATGTTCACGCCTCGGTCGTCAGTTTGTCTGGCGGACCGTTTGACGCTGCGCCGTTCGTATCCGCAGCAGGTCGCGCTCTCGCCTGGGTGCGCTTGTTCCGGCAAAGCCCGTGGGAAACATTTGATCCTGCGAACGTCGGCTCCGTGCAGCAACTGGCGCTCGCGTTACCGCTGGCGTCGCGCGCCGGTCCGATTGAGCCGCAGGACATGGACGAGTGGCGCTTCGTGCTGACCGAGCTAGCCCATGCTCAGGGTTGCGAGGCGCATTTTCACGGCTTTCGCGATGGCCCCGAGCGTGCGGCGGAGCTCGATAGTTTTCTGGCTGCGGTGGACATTATTCCGGTCGCCTATCTGGTCAAAAAAGACGGCGGTCATTGGCTAGGAACGCGCCTGCGCGGCACGCTGGAAGCGAATGGTTTTCGCCTGCAATCCGATGGCCGATTCGCCTATCACGAGGTGGAATCCGATGCGGTGATCTTTCACACGGTCGATGGCTTTGAGCGTCCGTTCACGCCCGAGCGGTTGCGCACGGAGAACTTCACGGCGCTACGCTGCACGCTGGAGCCGGTGCGCCTGAAGCAGCCGCTGGTGCGCTTCGATATGTATCGGCAAAGCTTGCGCGCGCTGGCGAAACTGCTCGACGCGGACCTTAAAACCAGCGAAGGCGACGTGCTCGATGATGCTCAGTTCGCGGCAACGCGTGACGAAGTGAAGATCGCGATGGACGGCCTCGTCAACGCCGGAATTGAGCCGGGCTCCGACACCGCACGTTCGCTTTTTTACTAAGGAAACGCTGATCAAGTGGCTGCGACGGCGCATTACTTCGTTGTGTGGTGCTCGGAATCCTCATGTACCAGAGCGTACATTCCGGTTCCTGCGCGCCACACGCCTCGTACTGCATCCGTCTCGCTCACTTGTTAAGCGTTTCCCTAAGCGCTAAATCCGTGTTTGCAGACGAAACGGCGTTCAGGCGCGCAGCCGAATTGCGTGACGCGCTGGCTGAGGCCAATCGTCGCTACTACGAGCTGGACGACCCGTCGATTCCCGATGCGGAGTACGACCGGTTGTTCCGCGAACTGCAGGCGCTGGAGGCTGAGTTTCCCGAGTTGCTGACGGCAGATTCACCAACGTTACGTGTGGGCGGTGCGCCGCTAGACGCCTTTCACTCGGTGCGACATTCGGTGCCGATGCTGTCGATTCGTACTGAGACCGACGTCACTGTGGCCGGTGCGCGCGCGTTTGATGCGCGTGTGCGCAAGGAGTTGAAACTCACCGATGCCGACCCAGCCGTGGAATATCTCGCTGAACTCAAGTTTGACGGTCTGGCGCTATCGCTGCGCTACGAAAACGGTGTGTTGGTGCGCGCTGCGACGCGTGGCGATGGCGAGACCGGCGAAGAGGTGACGCAGAACGCTCGCACCATTAAATCGGTTCCACTAAAACTGCGTGGCTTTCACCCGCCCGCCGTGCTTGAAGTGCGCGGTGAGGCGTTCATGACGCGCGCTGATTTCGACAAGTACAACGAAAAGCAGCGTGCAGCGGGCTTGGCAACGCTGGTCAATCCACGTAACGGTGCGGCGGGCAGCATTCGCCAGCTCGATCCGAAACTTGCGGCAGCGCGGCCGTTGTCCTATTTCGCGTACGGCCTGGGTGAAATTCAGGGGTGGGATTTGCCGCCGACGCAAGCTGCGCTGCTGGATGCGCTGGCCGCGTTTGGCCTGCCAGTCAACGAGCATCGTCGCGCCGTTGCTGGCCCGGATGAATTGGCGAAGTTTCACAGTGACATCGCAGCCAAGCGCGATTCGCTCGGCTTCGACATTGACGGCGTCGTCTACAAAGTCAATCGTCGCGACTGGCAGGCGCAGTTGGGTTTTGTCACGCGCGAACCCCGCTGGGCCGTGGCGCATAAATTTCCGGCGCAGGAGGAAATTACGCGAGTGCTGGCCATTGAGGTGCAGGTGGGGCGCACCGGTGCGATTACACCGGTAGCACGACTGGAGCCTGTGTTCGTCGGCGGCGTGACGGTGTCAAACGCGACCTTGCACAACCTTGATGAGGTGCGTCGCAAGGACGTTCGCGTGGGCGACGCCGTGATCGTGCGCCGCGCCGGGGACGTGATCCCGGAAGTGGTGCGCGTAGTCGCTGATCGTCGACCCGCGGATACGGTTGAATTTGCACTGCCGTCGAATTGTCCTGAGTGTTCGTCTCCTGTCGAACGCCCGGAAGGAGAGGCAATTGCGCGCTGCACCGGTGGCATGATTTGCCCGGCGCAGCGCAAAGGCATGTTGCTGCATTTTGCTGCACGTCGCGCGCTCAACGTTGAAGGGCTTGGCGACAAACTGGTCGAGCAACTGGTTGATGCAGATCTGGTGCATGAGGCGGCAGACCTGTTCGTCTTGACGCAAGAGCAACTGGCCGGGC
>JANXUB010000165.1 GCA_025352105.1 Burkholderiales bacterium
CAGCGGAAAAATCTATCTCACCATGAGACCGGAAAGCACACCGAAATAGTCAAGCCAAAACCAACAACTTATCCACAACCCCGACACCACGTAACGAAAGAAATTTCGCGAAATTACAGAAAATTTGTTGCTTTATCCAAATTTTCCAGACTGCGACACAAAGTCCTTGATCGAGAAACGATTTGCAACTTTATCTGTCGGGTTCTCAGGAACTAGGTCAAGCACCCACGGCCTCAACATCAAGTAAAGAACATCCTGTACAGCTGCTTCGTTTGAAAGGTCAAGTACGGCACCGGTACTACGTCGGGTATTCAGGTAACGCACAATATCTGTGAAGGAATTCAAGGCCGCCAACACAGACTCAATGTTTGTACCCTGACTAGGAGCCACCGGATGTCGCAGTCCGCGCGATTCGCGAATCGTGTCGACCGCCGTTAGTACCAAGCCTAACGGTCTATCACTCACGGCGATCTTTCGTCACTCTTCCAAAGATGTACCTACCAATATCCTCAATAATGTCTTCATAGTCGCGTCGAGACTTATTTTCAGGCAAATGGATATGCAGATTGATGTTAACTATCGGTCCACCATTGATATCGGAAGCACCGCCTCCCGAAACGCCAGCTGATCCAGCGCCAACAACTCCTAGATTTGCTCCGACCGCTGGCTTGTTGCCGACCGCAATTTCAAACGACGCGTACTCGCAAAGCGCTTTGAACGTCTGTATTTGCTGATCGAGAGAACGATCCCCACCACCGGAATGAATATTGAAGAGATTTTGAAGCTTCTCGTTACTCTCTGAATACGGTGTATGACTTGCTTGAAAGAGCGGTTCGTAAACACGTTTTACCTCTGGCCCGAGAGCCTTAGCTCCACCATCCAAACTCATAAAACGTGAGTACAACTCCGTCGGCTCGTTCTTGTCGTTTGTTAAGTTAACAGCTTTGAGGACGCGTAACATGCTGTGGTCGTTCGCGTCATTAAACCCCCAAGATTTCAACAAATTCATGTCGAACTTTGGCGGACGAGGCTTACCGGGCATCTCCTTTAGCAGCCGTCTGAGCGAAGCAGGTTTTGTTGTGTAAGGAAACTTAGCAGTTGTTTCTGCCAACACTCTAGCCGACGCCTTATTTTTGGTTGGCGCCTTCGCGGCTCTAGCAACAACACGCTTAGCTACCGTCTTTTTCTGTGCCATGTTTCCCCCTAAAAGCTGGTTCACGTTCACGTACTTAATTGACGCGAACTACTCAATTTAGACATCCAAATTCCGCACACCCAGCGCATTCCCCTCAATAAACGCCCGGCGTGGCTCAACCTCTTCACCCATCAACGTGGTGAAAATCTCATCGGCGGCGATTGCGTCTTCGATCTGCACTTTGAGCAGGCGGCGGACTTTAGGGTCCATCGTGGTGTCCCAGAGTTGCTCGGCGTTCATCTCACCCAGGCCTTTGTAGCGCTGGATGGTGAGGTTGGCGCGGGCTTTGTCGAGCAGCCAGTCGAGCGCCTGTTTGAAGCCGGTCATGGTGGCTTCTTCGCGGTTGCCTTTGCCGTCGATGCGTGAGACGACGGCACCCACGCCGACCATCGATTGCAGCTCGGCGGCTTTCTTGATCTGCTGATAGTCCCCGCTGTCGAGGAAGCTGGCGGCGAGGATGGTTTGCGTAGTGCGTTTGTTGTGCGTGCGCTTCAGCAGCAGCAACCATTCTTCGGCCTTCTCGTCGTAGAACGGCTCAACCACGAGTTCAGGATCAGTGATGATGGCCTGCATCGAGGCAGCACCAGCTATGGCTGAGGCCTCGTCAGTGAGCGACACGGTTGCGCCGAGCAGCAGGGCGTCCAGCGCGCGACGATCTATGGTGCGCGAGTTGCGCTCGATCACGGCGTCCGCAACCAGATATTGCCGCGCAAGATCGGCTAACGCGGTCTCGGACAATGCAGCTCCGTCAGCAGTTGGTTTGAACTCTGCGCCCTTAAGCGAAATGCGCAACAGGAATTGTTTGAGTTCCAGCTCGTCCTTGAGGTATTGCTCCTCCTTGCCGATCTTTGCTTTGTACAACGGCGGCTGCGCGATGTAGATGTGGCCACGCTCAACGAGGTCGGTCATCTGGCGATAGAAGAACGTGAGCAACAACGTGCGGATGTGTGCGCCGTCAACGTCGGCGTCGGTCATGATGATGATGCGGTGATAGCGCAGCTTTTCGACGTTGTAATCGTCCTTGCCAAAACCGGTGCCCATCGCGGTGATCAGGGTGACGATTTGCTCGGATGAGATGACTTTGTCGAAGCGCGCTTTTTCAACGTTCAGCACTTTGCCGCGCAACGGCAAAATCGCCTGGAACTTACGGTCACGGCCCTGTTTGGCCGTGCCACCTGCGGAGTCACCCTCCACCAGATACAGCTCACATTGCGCCGGGTCTTTTTCCTGACAATCAGCGAGCTTTCCTGGCAAGCCCATTGAGTCGAGCACGCCTTTGCGACGTGTCATTTCGCGGGCTTTGCGCGCGGCTTCACGAGCGCGCGCGGCGTCCACAATCTTGCCACACACGATCTTGGCATCGGACGGATATTCGAGCAGGAAATCGGCCAGTTTTTCGGCGACGATTTCTTCGACGACCGGGCGAACTTCAGACGAAACCAGTTTGTCTTTGGTCTGCGAACTGAACTTCGGATCCGGTACTTTGACCGACAAAATACACGTCAAGCCCTCACGCGCATCGTCGCCGGACACTTCGACCTTTGCTTTTTTATCAAGCTCGTTCGAGGTAATGTATTTGGTGATGGTGCGCGTCATCGCGGCGCGCAGGCCGGTCAAGTGTGTACCGCCATCGCGCTGCGGAATATTGTTGGTGAAAACTTGCAGGTTTTCGCCGTAGCTGTCGTTCCACTGCATCGCGACTTCAACGGTGATGCCCGCTTTTTCACTCATGCAATAGAAGATGTTTTTATGCAGAACGGTCTTTGCTTTGTTGATGTATTCGACGAAGCTTTTGATGCCGCCAGAGTAAGCGAAGTTTTCGCTCTTGCCGGTGCGCTGATCGACGAGTTCAATCTTTACGCCATGATTCAAAAACGAGAGTTCACGAATGCGTTTGGCCAGAATCTCGAAGTGATACTCAACGAGCGTGAACGTTTCCACCGAGGCCATAAAGTGCACTTCGGTGCCACGACGGTTGCGCGTTTCGCCGGTGATCTTCAACGGCGCTACGGCTTCGCCGCGACGAAATTCCATCTCGTGCACTTTGCCGTCGCGCCAAATTTTGAGCTTTAACCAGTCGGACAAGGCGTTAACCACCGACACACCGACGCCGTGCAAGCCGCCGGAGACTTTGTAGGAGTTCTGGTCGAACTTGCCGCCCGCGTGCAGCTCGGTCATCACGATCTCTGCGGCGGAGCGTTTGAGATCATCGTCTTCTTTGATGGCCGTCGGGATGCCGCGCCCGTTGTCGGCAACCGAAATTGAATTGTCGGCATGAATGATGACCTTGATGTCATCACAAATGCCCGCAAGCGCTTCGTCAATCGCGTTGTCGAGCACTTCAAACACCATGTGATGCAGACCGGAACCATCGCTGGTGTCGCCGATGTACATGCCGGGACGCTTCCTGACCGCGTCGAGACCTTTGAGTATGCGAATCGAATCTTCGTTGTATTCGGGTGAAGCAGCAGCGGGCTTTTTATCGGTATCGGACATGAAATATTTTCTGAATTTTTCTCTGAAAAAGCGGGAGCGGTTCTAACGCAAGCGATCCCGTGTTCAGATTTGGAATAAAGTCGCGGTAGAACCGCTCCAACAGGTAGATTGGGACAACTAAATCCGCATCGGCATCACAACGTATTTGAAATCGGTGCGACCCGGCACGGTGAACAGGGCGCTCGCAGCGGAGTCCTGCAGGGCAATCGTGATTTCGTTCGATGACAAGGTTGCCAACGCATCTAGCAGGTAGTTGATGTTGAAGCCGATATCGACCGTATTGCCCTCGTAGGCCACTTCGATTTCTTCTTCGGCCTCTTCCTGCTCGTTGTTGGTACAGGCGATCTTCAACGCACCGGTCGATAGGCTCACGCGCACGCCACGGAAGCGTTCGTTCGACAAAATCGCCGCACGTTGCAGCGTGCTCAACAACAACAAGCGATCAATGGTGATCAGCTTGGTGTGCGAAGTCGGAATCACGCGGTTGTAATCGGGGAACTTGCCGTCGATCACCTTACTCGTGAGCTCGATGTTGCCGAAACTAAAGCGCACCTGATTGGCCAGGATGTCGATGGTGATCGACTCGTCGCTATCAGCCATCAGCTTTGACAGTTCAATCACCGTTTTTCTGGGAACAATGATTTCTTGCTTCGAGAAATTGCCTTCAACCGGCATCACGGCATAGCTCAGGCGATGACCGTCGGTGGCCACGCAAACCAGTTGATCTTTCTCCAGCACAAACAGCATGCCGTTTAGGTAGAAACGAATGTCCTGCTGCGCCATTGCGAATTCGACCAGACGAAGTGTGGCCTTCAATAGCTTTTGCGGCAACGAGAAGCTCTGTAGCTGCTCCTGGCTCATGGTCAGGCGGGGGTAGTCAGCCGCAGGTAGCGTTTGCAGGCTAAAGCGGCTTTTACCGGCCTTCACGGCCATCTTTCCGTCCTTGGCATCGAGCGATACGTCGCTGGTGTCCGGCAAAGCGCGCAAAAGATCCTGCAATTTGCGTGCGGCCACAGTGATGGATTGATCTCCGCTGTCGGGAACCTGAACTTTCGCCGAAATCTGCAACTCAAGATCCGTCGCAATCGTGGTCAGCGTGTTGCCTTTGTGCTCAAGAAGCACGTTGGCCAGAATCGGCAGCGTCTGTCGACGCTCGACGATGCCGGACACGGCCTGAAGAGGTTTCAACACCAGATCGCGAGGTATGTTCTTAAATTGCATATATACGTAATCCTATCTAACAATGTGCGGTGGACGCTGTTAACAACTCTAAAAAGACAATAAATTCAATAACTTGTGTGCGATCAAAGGCTGGTTGAGCGAGCTGTAACGAAAGCGCGTGAGTTGTGGATGAGAAATTTCGCTGACGACTTTTAACGACTTATCCACAATCGCTATCTATTTATCAACACCTATTTCAGATCATTAAAATACTGTTTATAACACCAGATAAAGACGCGGTTCAACTTCTCAATACTTGCAGTAAAAACGAAAAATCATGCTGAATTTGCGGCGTGCTTTCACGCAATGACGCGATCTGACGGCAGGCATGCAGCACGGTTGTGTGATCGCGTCCACCAAAGTTCTGTCCGATCTCCGGCAACGACATCGGCGTCAATTCCTTGGCCAAAGCCATCGCCATCTGGCGCGGCCTCGCCACGATGCGCGAACGCTTTTTGGAATGCATGTCGCTGACCTTGATCTTGTAATAATCGGCGACCGTCTTCTGGATGTTCTCAATCGAAATCTGGCGCGACTGCACCGCCAGCAGGTCTCGCAGCGCCTCCTTGGCTACCTGAGGCGTGATCGACACATTGTGAAAGCCCGCGTAAGCAATCACGCGCTTCAAACCGCCTTCAAGCTCGCGCACGTTGGAGCGGATGTGTTTGGCGATGAAGAATGCGACCTGTTCGTCCAGTTCGAACCGGCTCTCTTTTGCCTTGGCCAGCAAAATCGCCACGCGCATCTCGGTCTCCGGCGGTTCGACCTGAACGGTCAACCCCCAGCTGAAGCGGCTCTTCAGACGATCTTCGATACCTTCTATTTCTTTCGGATAGGTATCGCAGGTGATGATGACCTGCTTCTTGGCCTCAGTCAGTGCGTTGAACAGATAGAAAAACTGCTCCTGCGTGCTGCTTTTGTTGTTGAAGAATTGGATGTCATCAATCAGCAGCAAATCAAGCGAGGTATAGCTGTGCTTGAACGCGTCCCACGCCTTGTTTTGATAGGCCTTTACCACGTCCGACACATAGCGTTCGGCGTGGATGTAGCGTACGCGAGCCAGCGGGCGTTCGCGCAGGAGTTCATTGCCAATCGCCTGCAGCAAGTGCGTTTTGCCCAGGCCCACACCGCCATAAATGAACAACGGGTTGTACGCTTCGCCGGGGCTGCCTGCGACTTGCATTGCGGCGGCACGCGCTAATTGATTGGCCTTGCCGGTGACGAAACTGTCAAAGGTGAACGTGGGGTTGAGCGTGGATTCTTTTTGTGAAAAAGGACCCGTTGATGCTGCCGCTCCGTTGCCGGGGAATCGCTGAATCAGTTCGTGCGTCGCGCCAGATCCGTTGGCTGCGTTGGTGACCGGTGCAGATTCCGAAACGGTGGCTGCCGGCTCGGTAATCACGAAAGGGTTTTGACCATTCCCCGAGACGGTCAGCCGAATCGTATGAGGAACCGGAAAATAAGCCGATGCCAACGAATCGATGGTGCCCAGATAGCGGTCGCGCACCCATTTGCTGATGAACGCGTTGGGGGCCATCACGGTGACGGTCGAATCGGTTTCCTCGGCGCTTAGCACGCGAAACCAGGTCGCGAACTGCTGCGACGAAAGCTCTCTTTCGAAGTGATTTAGGCAGTG
>JANXUB010000166.1 GCA_025352105.1 Burkholderiales bacterium
CAGCGGAAAAATCTATCTCACCATGAGACCGGAAAGCACACCGAAATAGTCAAGCCAAAACCAACAACTTATCCACAACCCCGACACCACGTAACGAAAGAAATTTCGCGAAATTACAGAAAATTTGTTGCTTTATCCAAAAGCCCACCGACGCCCAACAACACGAGCGCGCCAATGACGCGCCCCTTGGTAATAATTTTCATGGGATCCAAATCCTGATTTGAGAACCTGCAACTCGGGCTATTGTGCCGTTCTGTTCAGGTGTGTGTATTCGCAATGCGACGGAGCGCTGATGCGGGTGACCAAATGCGGCTCCGTAGCTGTTTATCATTGACAGTAGTTGCTATGAAAGCAGCTGTTTCAATTGCGTCTCGGCATGCCGGGAAGGATCACACATGATTGGCTACGTCACGCTTGGCTCAAACAACTTGCCACGCGCGTTTGCGTTCTACGATGCGCTACTCGCCGAGCTCGGCGCCCGGCGCACGTTCGACTCCGAAACGTTCGTCGCCTGGAGCGTCAAGCGCGGCCCTGCCGTCGCGATTACGAAGCCGCACAACGATCAGCCCGCCACGGTCGGCAACGGTGTCATGGTGGCGCTCGCGATGCGAAACACGGCCGACGTGGATCGGCTCTACTCAAAGGCAATCAGCCTCGGCGCAACCGACGAAGGCCCGGCTGGCCCGCGCGGGGACAATTTTTATGCAGGTTATTTCCGCGATCTCGACGGCAATAAGCTTTGCGCGTATTTCATGGGATGATCTCTGGCGTGCATCTATTGGTAGTATGCCGATGAAGGAGCTAAAACGTCGGATCACGAGCGCTTAGCCAAAAGGAATTGCCATGGCACTCATTGACTATTTTCGGAAGCGAGCCGCTGTTGTCGAGCCGTTGACGGTCAGCAGCGCACCGCAGGATCGCCGTCGCAGACCCCGAAAAAATGTCCCACCCGGAACCTCGGTGCTCATCATCGACGACTCCAAAACCATGGTCGCCGCGCTAGGCAAAATGCTGCAAGAAAATCACTTCAAGATTTTCGAAGCGCTCGACGGTGAAGCCGGGCTCGAAGTGCTCAGAAAGAACAAACCCGACCTCATCTTCCTCGACATCGTCCTTCCAGGCATCAGCGGCTTTGACGTGCTGCGCCGCATCCGTCGCTCAACCTACGTCGGCAAGATTCCTGTGATCGTCATGAGCGGCAACGAAGCCGCCACCGAGGAATACTACGTCCGCCGCATCGGTGCCGACGACTTCATGCGCAAGCCATGCTCCAGGGCTGAAGTGTTCTCGCGGGTTGAGCGGCTGCTTGATTTGAAGCCCAATGCGTTGAGTGCGGTCGCTGGGGACGGGCATGACATGTTGCCGCCAGATCGTTCGTAATTTTCACGTTAATCTGCGTTCCAACAATTAAGAACGCGCCGGAACATCACCCCAAGCTTGCAAATATGAATACTCAAGCCCTGTCTGGCCTAAAAGTCGTCGAACTCGGCCAGCTCATCGCAGGCCCGTTCGCCGCGAAAACGCTCGCCGATTTTGGGGCGGATGTAATCAAGATTGAGCCTCCGGGCGAGGGCGATCCTTTGCGCAAATGGCGTCTGCTGCATAACGGCACGTCAGTGTGGTGGCAGGTGCAGTCGCGCAATAAAAGAAGCGTGGCGCTTGATTTGCGGCAGCATGAAGGGCGCGAGATCGTGAAGCGCTTGATCGCCGAGGCCGACGTGCTGATCGAGAACTTCAAGCCCGGCACGATGGAGAAATGGGGTATGGATTACGCCGCGTTGTCCGCGACCAATCCGGGGCTCATCATGCTGCGTGTTTCGGGGTACGGGCAGACCGGGCCGTACAAGGACAAGCCGGGCTTTGGGGTGGTGGCGGAGGCGATGGGTGGCCTGCGCCATCTGACCGGGGAGCCGGGGCGTGTGCCGGTGCGGGTAGGGGTTTCGATTGGAGACACGCTGGCGAGTTTGCACGGCGTGATTGGCGTCTTACTGGCGCTCAATCATCGCAACAACACGAAGAGCACGGCTGCGCCGAAGGGCTTGGGACAAGTCATTGATGTGGCGTTGTACGAGAGCGTGTTTAACGTGATGGAGAGCCTGCTGCCGGAGTACAGCGCGTTTGGCGTGGTTCGTGAGCCTGCGGGTTCAGCGTTGCCGGGGATTGCGCCTTCGAATGCGTATCCATGTTGCGACGGTCAGGTGTTAATTGCGGGCAACGGTGATTCGATTTTCCGGCGATTGATGTCGGCGATTGGACGCGATGATTTGGCTGGTGATCCTGAGCTCGCGACCAATCCGGGGCGAGTGGCGCGGGTCGTCGAAATCGACGAGGCGATTGGTGCTTTCACGCGCTCGCGGACCGTGGCCGACGTGCTGGCCATGCTTGACGCAGCGGACGTTCCGGGTGGCCGGATTTATACGGTCAAAGACATCGCGGAGGACCCGCACTACCGCGCGCGCGAGATGATTGTGCCCGTTACGACGGCAGACGGCCTGACCGTCGAGACGCCCGGCGTCGTGCCCAAACTCTCGTTGACACCGGGGGCGCTGTTGCGGCGCGCGCCTGCTTTGGGCGAGGACACGGATGCGGTGCTGGCTGACATTGGCGTGACAGCGCTTCAGCTGGCAGCGCTTCGTGCGCGAGGGGTGGTTTAGGCGACTGCCAGCACCAGATCAAATGTAGCGGCAAGCCCGCTACGATCGCCATCCTTCATGACCGAGGGCGCGACCGTTAGCCGGTCTCGTTCCTTGGAGAATCCGTAGTTGCGACCGCGCTCTGCGTTGTCGCCGGCGAAGTACATTTGCGTGACAAGTTCCTTGTGTCCGTTGGCTACTACGCGAAAGTGCACATGAGGCGGGCGACCGCTGTAGAGGACCGGTTTGATCGTGCGGAAACGGTAGCGACCTTCGGCATCAGCGAGGGTGCGGCCAAAGCCCTGAAAGCCGCGTTTGGCCGGGCCTTCGCCGTCGTCATCAGGATGGCGATATTTGCCTGTGGCGTCGGTTTGCCAGATTTCTATTTGTGCATTGACGAGCGGTGCGCGGTCGGTGTTGCGAACGATGCCGTTGATAGTTAGCGGTGTACCGCCCGCGTACACGCCGTTGCCAAACGCAATCAGGTCGGCATCAATTTTTCCAGCCCATTTCGGTGGATAAAACGGCCCGAGCGCATCTTGGGGCGTTGACTTCAATCGGGCGGTCTGCGCATGCAGCATTCGTGGCAAGAGTGGCACACTGGACGCGACCGGCACGGCTGCCAGGAGGCCGATGACGCGACGACGGTAATTCATGGAAGGGCGTCCTTTCGGGTGAAGGCAAATGCGCCAGCGCTTTCCCGTCAGAGCGCTTGTGCCGAGAAGAGTTCCGCGAGTGGCTATCGAGCCGCCGCAGCTGGGCGCGCAACTGCGTGCCTGGAGCAGGATGTTGTTGGTAAGGCCCGAATCGAGGCAGTGCAGCGAGAGCTAGAAATCACCTACAGCTTTGCTATGGAAGTGCCGTCGCATTGGGGATAAAGCGAGATTATGGTGATAGTCGACTGTAGCTAAAAATGGCTTATAGCCCAGATGAAATAGCCATTACACCAAAAAGCTGTTTTGCGATAACCGACTGAAAATCGTCATTTGTAGGTTTGTAGTCGTCAATCAACATGCCACGTCGTGCGCACACTGTGTGTGGCCTCAAGGCGTTGAATTCGGGCAGAAGGGCGGCGAAGGTCTTACAGTCGATCTCGGCAAACCGGCGCGTCTTGCCGTCGCCACACCGGCTCAGGCTGCGCGCTGACGGTGATGAAAGCCCGGCAGCCAATCCGATGCTTCGCGCCACAATGCCTCAATCGCGCAATGAATTTATCTCGATACTTTTGTCAAGGCACAGCGCTGTAACCGAGCGCGTTTGCCGAGATTAGCACGATGAAATCGTACTGAAAAGCGCGCTTTACGGAGCTAAATATTCTCGATCCGAGCGAGCGTAAATTTACGCGCTTTCAGCCGCGAGCGTCCACTTACCCTTGCTGGCGAGCGAATTCATCTTGCAGCGGTGGGCAAACGCTGCCTGCGCGGCTTTGTAGTTTTCCTGCTTGCCTTTCCACACTTTGAGTGCGGTGAAATGCAGTGCGCGGCTGTAGCTAAACGTGAGCGGCCACGGATTACTTTTGCCCAGATTCATCTCGTTCAAATGCGCGGCGGAATCAATGTCGGACTGCCCACCCGAAAGGAACACGATTCCGGGCATCGCGCCGGGAACGGTGCGCTTTAAACATTCCAGCGTGCGGGCACCCACTTCAGCTTGCGACGCGCGATTCTTCGCGTCTTTGCCGGAGATGACCATGCTCGCCTTGAGGATAGTGTGTTCGATGGAGACGTGGTTGTCGGCCATCTGGCCCATGAGCGTGCGCAACACGGCTTCCGTCACGGCAAACGAGGTGTCGATGCTGTGATCGCCATCGAGCAGAACTTCTGGCTCGACCACGGGAACAATGCCCGCTTCCTGACAAATCGCGGCGTAGCGGGCGAGCGCATGCGCATTGGCCCAGATGCAGCGCGAGGTGGGGATTGCCTCACCAATTGTGATCACCGCGCGCCACTTGGCGAAGCGCGCGCCGAGCGCAAAGTATTCCTTCATGCGTGCTTGCAGATTGTCGAGCCCGTCGCTGATCAATTCGCCTGGAGCGGCGGGCAGATTGCGAGTGCCTGCGTCGACCTTGATGCCGGGAATCACGCCAATGCTGTTTAAGTAGTCGGCGAAGGGCACGCCCTTGCTCGTCTTTTGGCGCAGCGTTTCGTCATGCAGGATCACGCCGGAGATGGTGGACTTCATCGCTGGCGTAGTGAACAGCATCTCGCGGTAGGTGCGGCGCATCTCCTCGCTGTCTGGGATGTTGGCAGCGGCAAAGCGTTTGGCACAGGTGCCAGCGGATTCATCGGCAGCCAGGAGGCCTTTGCCGGAGGCGACCATTGCGGCGGCGGTTTGTGCGAGCAGAGCTTTATCCATGGGGGCGTGTAGTCGAAGGTAGTTGATAGGCAACTACGGATTTTAGTCAGGTTTTGACGCTATGCCCGCGCGCGTTTCACCACCAGCGATACCGCCACGCCAAACAGGATCGCCCACTCTAGCGCCATGACCAGCGTCGCGACGCAAGTTGCGATGAGGGTGATGCGCTCAAATTTGTCGGAGAGTAGGTAGCGAATTTCGCGTCGATCAATCAAATTCCACGCCACCAAAAACAGGATTGCCGCGACGGCTGCGAGCGGCAGATATTGCGCCAGGGGGGCGACAAAGAACAGAATCGAAATCAGAAAAGCCGATGCCATGATGGCGGAAAACGGCGTTACCGCGCCCGCCGCGACGTTCACTCCCGAGCGGTTGAACGATCCGCTAGCCGGGTAGGATGAGAAGAACGAGCCGACAACATTCGCCAGACCTTGCCCCAAAAACTCCTGATTGCCGTCGAGTTTTTCGTTGCGCCGCTTCGCCATCGCCTGAGCAATCGAGACGGCTTCGGCAAGCGCGAGCAAGGTCATCGCAATCGACGGAACGAGAAGCGTCTGGAGCGTGGCAAACGACAGATCCGGCATCGACAACGGAGGCAATGCGCCGGGCAGCGCATCCACCGTCTTGATCATCAGCGTGGGGTCAACCCATTTCGCAAACAGCGCAACGAGGCTGCCCGCCACGACAGACACCAGCATGGCGGGAACAATGCGGTTGAGTGGTTGCCAGATCAGCGCTGTCACCAGCGTGATGCAACCGATGGCTACCGTCACGGCTTGCACCTGCGAAATGTTCGCGCTGAACTGGACGATTGTCTGGAGCACAGATGAACCGCGTGTGATGTCAACGCCGAAGAAATTGCGAATCTGCGAATTCACAATCAACACCGCCGCACCCGCCGTGAAACCCACGATGACAGTGTGCGAAACATGGTCAATCAGCTTGCCAGCGCGAGCGAGCGACAGCAGTATTTGCCACACGCCAACCATGAAGGCGAGCGTGATGACGAGCTGCACGTAGCGCGCAGATTCCGGAGCGGCAAGTGGTGCCATGATGGCCAGCACGGTCAGCGAAATCGCATTCGCTGGACCCGTCACCATCACACGCGACGAACCGAACAGCGCTGCGATCACGCACGGGACCATCGCTGAATACAGACCATACGCTGGCGGCATGCCAGCGAGCGTCGCGAACGCCACACCTTGCGGTAAAACGACGATGGCACCGGTGAGCCCTGCGAGGATGTCGGTTCGCAGCACCGTGCGATCTCGCAGCAACGGCCACCAGTTCAGGAACGGCAGGTAGGGACTCACGTTGTCGGGCGCGGGATCGGGTTTGAGGGGTTCCACCCCGAAAACCTCGCGTCAGCCGAATCGGGGTGAAACCCCTCCCACAAACTGCACACCATTTCAGACACGTTGCTGCCCGTGATACAGCCGCACCACATGCTCCGCTTCGGCAAAGAACAACCAGCGTTCAACCAGCATTCCCGTAATGCAAACGAAAGACGCCGCCCAGAACCACTTCGTGAAATAACAAAGCACCATCGGCAGAATAAATCCGCAGAGAATCGCGACCCATCGCAACATACGAGCCTTCTCGCGCGCCACCGAGAAGCCGAATTCATTGGTCAAAAAAGTGCCGTGTGAATGGCCAACATCGAGCAGACGAACGTTGCCCGCTTTGAATCCAAGGGCATCGTTGATCGTGTGTTGCGCGCGCGGGTGTTTGAGCAGGTAGGCGAGATACAGAACGAGTCCCAGCGCCAGTAAAAGTACGGCGACCATTGGCTTGCCAACCGGGCCGACGTCGGCCGGTCGGAGCGACAACACGGCGGGTAGTAGCACCGCGCCGCTCATCAACCCGAACAGCACGTATTTCGTCGGCGTCATCCACGTGTTCCAGCGTGGCACCGTGCGCAAGCAACCATAAATCATGCCAGTGCAAAACAGGATGGCAATGGCGTCGGCGACCAATAGCCACAAGGTAATGGGCGTGACTTGCGGCCA
>JANXUB010000188.1 GCA_025352105.1 Burkholderiales bacterium
GCCTTTTTTCGCGAAGTGAGCCCGCGCCGTTTTGATGTATTTCGTAGCAACGCGAAGCCTGCGTCCACGCTGAACGAGCGCTTCGTAGTCCGTAGTGTCCGGCACCGCGACCATCAATCGGCATTTGGCAATGTTCAGATCGAGCGGCTCGTACAAGCCCGACAAATCATCTTCCATCAAGATGTCTTTGCCGGAAATTCCGATGTCCGCGCCGCCCTGCTGCACGTAGGTTGGCACATCACTCGCGCGCACCAGCACCACACGAACGTCATCGCGCTCGGTCGCGAGAATCAATTTCCGCGACGATTCTGGATCTTCGAGAACATCAATGCCCGCAGTTCGCAGCAATGGGCGCGTGTCGTCGAGAATGCGGCCCTTCGACAGAGCAAACGTAATCATGTGGAGATGCGCTCAATCGTTGCGCCGAGGCCGATCAATTTGTCTTCGATGTGCTCGTAGCCACGGTCAAGGTGATAGATGCGATCAATCATCGTGGTGCCGCTGGCGCACAGCCCCGCAATCACTAAGCTCGCCGACGCACGAAGGTCGGTGGCCATGACGTTCGCGCCCTTGAGCGACGCGACGCCCTGAACCACGGCAGTGTTGCCCGTGACTTCGATGTTGGCGCCGAGACGCGACAGCTCCGACACATGCATCATGCGATTTTCGAAGATGTTTTCGGTCATGACGGCGGTGCCTTCGGCGACAACATTCATGGCCATCAACTGCGCCTGCATGTCGGTCGGAAACGCAGGGTAAGGCGCGGTTTTTACGCTCACGGCTTTGAGCGGACCTTTACGTGCGACGGTAATCGACGTGCCACTCACGCTGATTGAGCAACCTGCATCACGCAGCTTGTCGAGGATCGCTTCCATCGCCGCAACCGGGGCGTCGAGCAAGGTAATCTCACCGCCAACGGCAGCGACCGCGCAGGCGAACGTGCCCGCCTCGATACGGTCCGGCATCACGCGATAAGTGGCCGTGTGCAAATCGTCAACGCCGGTGATCGTGATGCTGTCGGTGCCCGCGCCTTTGATGTTCGCACCCATCGCGATCAGGCAGTTAGCGAGATCTACGACTTCAGGTTCGCGCGCCGCGTTCTCGATCACCGTGAAGCCATCGGCAAGCGTTGCCGCCATCATGATGTTTTCGGTGCCGGTGACGGTGACCATGTCCATCACGATGCGTGCGCCTTTCAACCGGCCACCCGGTGCGCGTGCGTTGATATAGCCGCCGTCAAGCGTCACCTCTGCGCCCATCGCCTCTAACCCTTTCAGATGCTGGTCAACCGGGCGTTGCCCAATGGCGCAACCGCCGGGCAACGAGACACGCGCCTCGCCCCAACGCGCGACCAGCGGGCCGAGCACTAGCACCGACGCGCGCATGGTTTTCACGAGATCGTATTCAGCGACTGGTTTCGCCAGCGTGCTCGCGTCAATTTCGATGCGATGCGTTTCCGTGCGTGCAGCCGTGACGCCCATCTGATTGAGCAAGCGCACGATGGTGCGGGTGTCGTTCAAGTTCGGCACGTTGGTGAAAGTCACCGGGGCTTTGACCAGCAACGACGAACACAAAATTGGCAGCGCTGCATTCTTTGCACCAGACACACGAACCGCGCCGCGCAAAGGGCCGTTGCCCGTCACGCAAAGCTTATCCATTGCTGCCTACCTTAGCCGCCCATTGCTCCGGTGAAAATGTTTTCATAGACAGGGCATGCACTTCCGCTTTCATGCGATCACCAAGCGCCGCATAAACACGCTGATGCTGCTTGATCATCGACAGACCCTGAAATTCCGCGCTGACGATCGTCGCGTAGAAATGCTGACCGTCGCCTTCGACCTCGATGTGAGTGCAGGGCAGCGCAGCGACGATGTAATTTTTTAGGGTGTCAGGTGTCAGCATTTTTTTGGAGATTTAGTGCGTTTCTTGTGGGAGCGATTTCATCGCGAAAAACGGGTGCTAGTTGCAGCAATCGCGGTAGAACCGCTCCCACAAAAACCAGATTATTGACGAAGCTTATAGCCCGTCGCAAGCATGCGCATGGCGACGATAGAGAGAAGAACCACGAAGAACATGACCACCGACAGCGACAGCCACGGGCTCACGTCTGAGAGGCCGAAGAAGCCGAAACGGAAGCCATCGATCATGTAGAAAAACGGATTGAAGTGCGACAGGCCCTGCCAAAAGGCTGGCAGTGAATGTATCGAATAAAACACGCCCGAGAGAAACGTGAGCGGCATGATGATGAAGTTTTGAAACAGCGCAAGATGGTCAAATTTTTCCGACCATATCCCCGCGATCAAACCGAGCGTGCCCATGATGGCGCTGCCGCCGGCTGCGAACGCAATCACCCAAAATGGATGCAATACGCTGGCCGGAATAAACGGCAAGGTGATGAGCCAAACGCCCAAGCCTACGCAGAGTCCGCGCACCATTGATCCGCCGACATACGCGCAGAAAATTTCCAGCGACGTGATCGGCGGCAACAAAATGAAGATGAGGCTTCTCATCATCTTTGATTGAATCAGCGATGAGGAGCTGTTGGCAAAGGCGTTCTGCAACACCGCCATCATGATGAGGCCAGGAATCAAAAATTCGCCGTAGCTCACGCGTCCATCGAACACTTTGGCGGTGCCCTGAAGGACATGCGAAAAAATCAGCAGATAAAGCAAGGTCGTCACGACGGGGGCGACGACCGTTTGCGCGGCGACCTTCCAGAAACGAAGACATTCCTTATAGAAAAGCGCTTGAAAGCCGGGGCCGAGAATCGGCGAGGGCTGTCGCGGGATGGGCGTTGCCACGACCTTGGGCGCGTCGACCTGATCGGCTTCCGTTACTACTGAGTTCATGCGGCCTCCTTCGACGTCAGGCGCAAAAAGGCCTGCTCTAGATCGGCTTCGCCCAGCTTCATTTCCTTAATGACGATATTGGCATCGCGAAACGCCGCCAGCATCGATTCGAGCTCGGCGTATCCACTGAGTGTGAAACCGACCGCGCCGCTCGCCTGCGTCTCGGCACGTTGTTGCCACGACGCTGGTAGCGACGCGGCGGACACTTGCACGGTAATCCCAGCCATTCCTCGCAACAAATTGGCTGTGGTGTCGAGCGCCACGACTTCACCTTTCTTGAGCATCGCGACGCGGGTGCACATCGCTTCGGCCTCTTCGATGTAATGCGTGGTCAAAATGATCGTGCTGCCCTCGCGGTTCAAGCGCTTGATGAACGTCCACAGGTTTTGCCGCAATTCAACATCAACGCCCGCTGTGGGCTCGTCAAGCACGATCACAGGCGGCTTGTGCACGAGCGCCTGCCCAACAAGCACGCGACGCTTCATGCCGCCGGACAACGCGCGCATGTTGGCGTTGGCTTTCTCCGTTAAATCGAGGTGGTGCAGGATTTCGTCGATCCAAGCGTCGGCCTTGGTGACGCCGTAATACTTGGCCTGAATGGCAAGCGTTTCGCGCACTGTGAAAAAGGGGTCAAACACCAGCTCCTGCGGAACAACGCCCAGATTTCTGCGCGCATCGCGGTAATCCGAAATCGTGTCGAAGCCCATAATTTTCGCGGTGCCACTATCGGCGCGCGTAAGTCCAGCGAGGATGCTGATGAGCGTGGTCTTGCCCGCGCCGTTCGGGCCTAGCAACGCAAAAAATTCGCCCTGCTCGACGCGCAACGAAACATTGTTGAGCGCGCGGACACCGGGAAACGATTTGCTGACGTCGACTAAATCAACGGCTGGAACGGTAGAAGCAGAAATCACAAAGGCCTTGGGTTAAGCCTTTTGATTTTAGGGCAGTGCGCGCCCGAGCCAAGTCCTGAGGACTAGAACAGCGCTTCCACGTCGTAGGCAGAGGCTAGCGTAGCGAGTTTCGAGGTGAAACCAACGACGCGACATTGCGATCCCGCCTGACGCTTTAGTGCCGAAATCAAGGCGAGCCCCGCCGAATCGACTTCGGTCACGGCGGAGACGTCAATGCGATCCTCCCCGGCAGCGGTTGGCGCAAACGTGTCCCACACCGTGGGTACGTTGGTGAAAGTGAGCGCGCCGGAGAGCTGCATTTACTTGTTTTTTGACTGGAGTTGTTTGACCAGCGCGTCAACGCTCTGGTCGCGAATCACCGTATTGAACTCGTCACGATAATTGGTGACGAGGCTGACACCAGCGACGATGATGTCGTAGGCTTTCCAGCTGCCGTCTGCGCCCTTTTCCAGCGAATAGTCGATTGGAATGCCCTGGCCGTTCGCCTGATTGATTACGGTTTTGACCGTGACGTCAGTTTCGCCGGCCGCCATGCGCAGCGGCTTGTAATCAATCGTGTTGTTCTTGAAATTCGACAGCGCGCCAGAATAAGTGCGCACCAGAAGCGTCTGGAATTCTTTGGTCAATGCCGACTGCTGCTCAGGCGAGGCTTTGGCCCAGTTACGGCCCATCGCGAGCTGCGTCATGCGCGTAAAGTTGAAATTCGGGAGCAATTTGCTCTCGATCAATTCCTTGAGCTTCGCCGCGTTGCCGAGGATCGCTGGGTCGCTCTTGAGCACGGTGGTCACGGATGTTGCCGCAGTCTTGACGATTTCGTCTGGCCCGGTTTGCGCGAACGCCGATGTCGTCGCGAAGATTGCGACCGAAGCGAACATCGCGACGATTTTGTTACGTTTCATACTGCTCTAATTCCTTTTATTCATCTTTGGGACGTTTGCCGTCCAGCACGAGACTCTGTCGACGCTGCAGGAACGCGGAACGCAAAAATGTGTAGCGATCCAGCGCTGCGTTGTTCATCAGCGCCTCTGCCGGGAACAGCCCGACACGTGCATCCACCGCACGCACGCCCATTAACGAGTTGCGCACCGGGACGGATGACAACCGCGAGATCGGGTCATACAAACCTTCGGGATAGCGGGCGATGGCGTCGCGCAACGACGACGGCCCGAGGAACGGGATCACCAGATAGGGCCCGGCTCCGATGCCCCAATAGCCGAGCGTCTGGCCGAGGTCTTCGTTACCGCGCTCGATGCCCAATGCACTTGCATGGTCAAAAATGCCGCCGAAACCAAGGGTGGTGTTGATTACGACACGGCCCAAGTCGTCACCGAGCTTCGCGCCTTTAAGTTGCAGCAAATCGCTGACGACTGATTGCGCGTCGGCTGCGTTCTGAAACACGTTGCTGACGCCCGTTTTCACAAGGTTCGGCACGACGGCGTCGTAGCCTTTGGCTATGGGCTTGAACAGGTAATGATCGAACGTGTTGTTGAACGAATAAACACCACGATTGACTGGCTCCAGCGGGTCGCCAGGAGCCGCCGCGCGGAAGGATGCACAACCGGACAACGCCAGTACGCCGACGCTGGCAATCGCGCCGAAACGGACACGGGACGCGGTGAAAGTACGGCTCATGGTTTGGCTCCGATTGTTGGGGTGGGTGCGGCGGTGGGGGCCGGAGTCACGCTGGGCGCAGGGGCTTCCTGCGCCTTGTTGAACATGAACTGCGAAATCAGCTTTTCGATCTGCACGGCGGATTGAGTCTTCTTGATGAAGTCCTCGTCCTTGAGCATCACCGTGTCGCCACCGGCTTCAAGGCCGATGAACTGGTCGCCGAGCAGGCCTGAAGTATTGACCGTAGCAATGGTGTCGCGGCTGAACTGATATTCAGGGAACAAGTGCAAACGAACGATGGCTTCGTAGGTTTTTTTATCCAGGCGAACGGATTCGACACGACCGACCACGACACCGGCGGTTTTGACTTGCGCGCGTGGTTTTAGCGCGCCGACGTTATCGAAACGGGCTTCAAGTTCGTAGCCTTTACGATCTTCGTTGAAGGTCAGCAAGTTGCCGACTTTTAGCGCGAGAAACAAGAGCGCAGCGAGTCCAATCGCGACGAAAATTCCAACCCACAGATCAATTGCTTTTCTATTCACTTATCCACCTCCGCCACGGAACATGAGTACCGTGAGCACAAAATCCAGGGCCAAAATTGCAAGGGCTGAGGTCACCACCGTGCGCGTCGTTGCGGCCGATACGCCCTCTGCGGTTGGGGTTGCATCATAGCCTTCGAACACCGCGATCAAACTGATGGCCACGGCAAACACCACGCTCTTAATGACGCCGTTCAGGATGTCATGGCGCCAGTCAACCGCAGCGGCCATTTGCCCCCAATACGCACCACTGTCGATGCCGATCAGACGCACACCGACGAGATAACCGCCGTAGATGCCAAGCGTTGAAAAAAGCGCGGCGAGCAGCGGTAAAGAAATCACGCCACCCCAAAAGCGTGGCGCAACAACGCGCGCGATGGGGTCAACCGCCATGACTTCCATCGCCGCTAACTGTTCGGTGGTTTTCATCAATCCGATTTCGGCGGTCATGGCGGAGCCTGCTCGACTGGCGAACAACAAGCCTGCCACCACGGGGCCCAGTTCGCGCACCAGCGAGAGCGCCACCAGCATGCCCATCGATTCCGTCGCGCCAAAGCGCACCAGCGTTTCGTAGCCCTGCAGCGCGAGCACCATGCCAATGAACAAGCCGCTCATCAGGATGATGATGAGCGAGAGCACGCCCGCCTGATAAATCTCCCGCAGCAGCAGCTGTGGTCGCGCAAACGTGGTGCCGCTCAGGCGCAACACCGCCATCAGGAAGCGGGCAGCGAAACCGAGACGCGCGATGCCCCCTGTAACCGATCCGCCCAGATCGGTAAGGACTCGGAGGATGCCGTTCAAGCGAAATCCTCAGCGAGCGCCTTGGCCGGATAGTGAAAGCCCACGGGGCCGTCTGGCTGACCGTCGACGAACTGACGCACGAACGGATCGGTGCTGGCTTTGATCGTCGCCACGTCGCCGTGAGCAACCACTTTACCCTCGGACACGAAATAAATGTAGTCAACGATTTTGAGTGATTCCGCAATGTCGTGCGTGACCAAAATGGAGGTCATGCCGAGCGCATCGTTCAAGCGGCGAATGAGCTGCCCGACGACGGACAGCGAAATCGGATCGAGCCCAGCGAACGGCTCATCGTAGAGCGCGATTTGTGGATCGAGCGCAATGGTGCGGGCGAGCGCCACGCGCCGCGCCATGCCGCCTGAAAGCTCGCTGGGCTTCAGTTTCGCCGCACCACGTAGCCCCACGGCGTTCAATTTCATGAGCACCAGATCGTGGATGATTTCTTCGGGGAGTTCGGTGTGTTCGCGCATTGGAAATGCGACGTTTTCAAATACTGTTTGATCGGTGAACAACGCGCCGAATTGAAACAGCATGCCGAGCTTTCGGCGGTGCGCGTACATCTGGTCGTGATTCATCGCGGCCACTGATTGGCCTCCCACCAGCACTTCGCCGCTCGTGGCTTTGTGTTGTCCACACAAGAGTCGCAAAATCGTAGTTTTGCCGCAGCCTGACCCGCCCATGACGGCGACCAGTTTGCCGCGCGGCACAACGAGACTGATCCCCGACAAAATCTGCCGTGCTTTGGTGTATCCGAAGCTAACGTTCTTCAGTTCAACCAGCGTTTCGCAAGTGGCGGCAGAGGCGCAATTGGGCGTCGAGGCGGCAGCGGTGAGAGAAGAATCGGAGTCCAGTGTCATAGAAAGTATTGTATCGGGGTGGTCGATTTTGCGAACAGCTTTTCTGTGAATCGACTGTTATTCATGGGCTAGATAGTGTTTATTGCCATAATCGACTTTCGAACAGAACAGCGCTCAGCCCCATTAGAATCGCAGTCTCGACAAAAAAGCTGTTAGCTCTCCGGCTTTAGTTTTTCAGCCAATGCGTAGAGCGCTTCTCGTGATTCCCCGGTGATTTTTGCTGCAAGTTTTGCGGCCTTGGCGGGCGGCAACTCTTCGAGCAAAGTTTTCAGCAGTTTTTGGGCATCAACGAACGTCTGTGTTGGGGCGCTTGTTGTCCCGGCCACCACGATGACAAACTCGCCGCGCAAACGTTCCGCGTTGGCAACGCGCCATGCGTCAATCTCGCCCGCAGGCAGGGCCACGATGGTCTCGAATTTTTTGGTCAATTCGCGGGCGATGACCACGCGGCAATCGGCGGGCAGCCCGGCAGCAAGCGCCTGTAGCGTTTTGTCGGCACGATGCGGCGATTCGAAAAACACAGTGGTTTCGACGCGCGCGGCGATGCGCTCGACAAAATTGGCTAACGACGTCGGCGTCACCGGTGCGAAGCCGACGAACGTAAACGCAGTCGATTCCAGCCCCGCCACCGACAGCGCAGCCGTGACCGCACTCACGCCGGGGATCGGAATAATCGGAAATCCCGCCTCACGAACCGCCGCCACGAGCCGGGCGCCCGGGTCGCTGATGGCGGGCGTTCCGGCGTCGCTGGCGTAGGCGACGGCCTCTCCCGCCGCGAGCCGGGCAATCACCGAATCAGCCGCTGCGCGCTCGTTGTGTTCACGCACCGAAAACAAAACGGGGGCCGGAATACCGAGCAGGCGCAGCAGGTCGCGTGTGACCCGTGTGTCCTCGCAGGCGATCACCGGGACGTGCGAAAAAACGGAAACGGCGCGTGCAGTGATGTCACTCAGATTCCCCAAAGGCGTCGCCACTACATACAATGCAATTTCAAATTCTGACGGTTCGGACATCGCGTTTATGAGGGTAGGTTTGGATTTCAAAGCATGCTCGGAGGCACGTCTGGCCGTGGCATTGCTTGCGCTGTTGATTTCGACTCTTCCGGTCGGCGCTCAACCCGTTGCGCCCGGCGTCGCAGCAGTCGACTCACCTCGCACTTTAGCGCAAGCGCCGGATTCACGGCCGCAGACCTTGCGCGTCGTCGTGTTGTTACCGCTTGAAAACGCGCAATTGCGGCGCGCTGCCAGCGTCGTACGGGATGGCGTTGGCGCGGTGTTTGCGCCGAGAAAAACCGAGATCAACGTCGTGGAATGTGCTTACGGCGTTGACGCGGTGGTGCAGGCTTACGTGCGCTGCGTGACCGCCGACACCGACTGGGTGATCGGACCGCTCGGGCGCACGGATGTCACCGCTTTGGCGCTCGCCAAATTGCAGTCCCCAAAACCGACTTTGATGTTGTCGCCGCTCGGCACCGTGCCGCCGCAACCGTTGACCGTCCTCGCCACCGATCTTGAAAGCGAAGCTGAGGCGATTGCGCAACAAGCCTCCGACGACGCCTGCAGGAAGCCCGTACTGGCCGAGGCAGCCGGGGCGATGGCGTCGCGCGTCAGCGTGGCTATCACCGCTTATTGGCGCGAGCGATCAGTCATGCCGTTGCCGACGATCAGTCTGCCGAGCCGCGATGGATGGCGACGCGCGGCTGAAAAGTGGCGCAACGATAACGTCGATTGCGTGCTGTTCGCTGGTGGTGGCGCGGTGCTCACGGAGCTCAGGCCATACCTGCGCGGCATGGCGGTATACGTTACCAGCGCCAGTTTTGAGACCGCGCTTGATCGCACGGTCGACTGGACCGGAATTCGCATTGCGGACTCGCCATGGCTCGTAGATGCCGAACGCGCCGAGTTTGTACCGTATGCGCCGAGCGCCGCGCTCTCGCCAACGCTCTCGCGGCTGTACGCGCTGGGCATTGACGCCGCGCGGCTGGTCGTCGCGGCAGGACGTGACCCGCTGCCAGTTTCGTACGACGGTGCCATCGGGCAGTTGACACTCAAAGATGGGCAGTATCGGCGGCAGCCCGTCATTGGTGAATTTCGCGAACGCGCGCTGGTTAAAGTCGGCCCGTGATTTCAGGTGATGGCGAGCTGCATGAGCGCGAAGCGGAAACGTTTTTGAAGCGCTCGGGATTGACGGTTGTCGCGCGCAATTGGCGCTGCCGACTCGGTGAAATTGACCTCATCATGAAAGACGGCACAACGCTTGTTTTCGTAGAAGTCCGCAAGCGTGGAAGCCCACGATTCGGAGGCGCAATCGCCAGCATCGGCGCGCAAAAGCAGGCCAAGCTGCAACGCGCGATTGGACTCTATCTCAGCGCTTTGCCGAATACGCCTCTCTGCCGTGTCGACGCCGTTTTGTTTGATGGAACGAGCGCGCCCGTTTGGGAAAAAAATATTCTGGGCGGGTAACAGCCAAAACGCAGCGATGGAACCACCGACGCTCGCCGCACGTCTGAACCATCGCACGACGATAATTAGATCTTTCAGGAGAGCGCTATGAGCCAACGCAGCAAGAAATCATCCCCCGCCAATGCGCTCTGCATGGCGCTCGCCGCAGTGACGCTAACGGTGCTCGTCTCCGGCTGCGTTCCGCTGGTTCTCGGAGGCGCGGCTGCGGTTGTGACCGTTGCCGAAGACCGCCGTTCTCCGGGCATTTTTGTCGACGATGAAGGCATGGAAAATCAGGCGCTGCTGCGCGTGAAGTCGCGATTCGGTGGACAGGTTCATGTGAACATTACAAGCTATAACCGTCAGCTATTGCTGACCGGAGAGGCGGTGACCGAAGAGGTGAAACGTGGCGTTGAGGAAGAGGTGGCAACGGTTAAGGGGATCAAACGCATTTTTAATGAAATGACGGTTGGGCCGCTCGCGGGTGTGATCGGCGTGAGTAATGACACGCGGCTGACGACCGTGGTGAAAACGCGATTCCTCGACGCTAGTCGCTTTCAGACCAATCATGTGAAAGTGGTGACCGAAGCTGGCGTGGTTTACCTGCTGGGCATTGTCAAAAAAAGTGAAGCGGAAGCAGCGACACAACTGGCGAGCACCACGCGCGGAGTGGTACGTGTTGTGCGCCTGTTCGAATATCTCGACTAAAATTCGGTCTTAGCCAAGTGATAGGCGGCCTCACCGCCGAGAAAAGACAATGACCGACCTTGCCCTGACGCCTTCTGCCGCCGACCGCGAAGTTGACGCTCGCGGCCTCAATTGCCCGTTGCCGATTTTGCGTACGAAAAAGGCGCTCAACGACATGAAGAGCGGGCAAGTGCTTAAAGTGGTGGCGACCGATCCCGCGTCGCAACGCGATTTTCAGGCGTTTTCCCGACAAACCGGCAATTCGCTGATTGATCAATCAGCGGCTAACGGTGAATTTATTTTCCTGCTGCGCCGGAAGTAATTCGCGCTTGGAAGCGCATCTTTTGCGGGCGAACTAAGGTCGGAGAATTTTTAAAATCGCGTCCTCAACCTGCGGATCTTTTGATCCCAGTTTGAGCGACTGACGTAGCGCTGGCAGCGCATCACGACCCGCGCCGTTTTGAAATTGCGCCAGGCCCAAACAGCGCCAAGCCAGCGAATTGCCCGGCTGATCTGTGGTCCAGCTCTTGCAACTGCCTTGCAGGCCAGCGTAGTTTCCACTGCGCTGCGCGTTTTCTGCCTGCCGCTCATAGCTGTCAATGCGCAGGCGCCTAGCGTGCGCCGCACTGGACTGTTGGCTCATCTGCGCTTCCGTGGCGCTGATCTCTGAAGCAGAAACGGGGGGCTTCACCGGACGTGATTTTATTGCATCGCTCGGCGTCGTTTCGGGGACTGGCGCTGGCGCAGCAACCGCAGTCTCAGGCAGCGGTGCGGGCGTTGGCACGGGCGCACTGACGCTGCCGGGATCAGTGGTTTGCGGCGTCGGCGACCTCGAAGCGTGCGAATCCGCGGTGGCAAGCCAGACTACCGCATAAGGCCAAATAGCACCGTAATCTCGCCGCCACCCCGACACCAGAATCAGCGACGCAGACAGCAAAACGACTATTGCAGTGGCCACTGCCGGGGCCGTCATCGGTCGCTCCATCACCAGAGAATCGCCGCTCGCGTCCCAGTCGACTTCACTGTCACGGGCATCGCGCCAGTTTTTTACAGCACGGATGATCGCAATCGGCCAAACGCCTAGCGCCGCGCCCGCCCACGCGGCACGCATCGCGCGGGCCCAGGCAAGCTGCGCAAAGCTCGGTTTGTTGTGATCGGAGGGACGCGTGGCACCGGTCACGACAACCAGACCCATCAGCCATTTTCCAGGTGTCGTGCGCATCACGCGCATGCAAAACGCTTCCATTGGCACAGCAGCCAGCGCCACTAAAACCGGCAGAACAAAAGGCGAGCGAATCACGATGAGCCACGGGTCAACCCTGTCGATCACCTTATCGCACAACACAATCAGGGCGTAGAGAATGACTGCAATCCACGCGTAATCTACAGCCCGGGCGGCCAACCTTCGCCATAAGCTGGTAGCGGTAATAAACCCGGCCGCGCTGCGGGTCAACTCCATCAACCGCAACTTGAATATCCACGCCGTGTCGTGCTGTGGCGGCGGCACGCCGATGAAGATGGACCCTTCCCGGCGCCATTTGATGATGCCCAGCCGAGACAGGCCTGCAGCGGGGCCCATCGCCTCTACCGGTCGACTTAACCAGAAAGCGAGCGACAACGAAAACAACGCTGCGACGCACGCCACTGCCAGCGACTGCAGCGGCGAAAACTCCCCCCATTGTGGAATGAAGGCTGTGCTTGCTCCCTGCAGCACTACAACAGCAATGACCCATCCCAGCCAGACCCTGGGCGATGCCCACGCGCTGCCATCGGCCAGCGGCTCAGCGAGCGCGTCAACACCCGGAAGCGATTTCGGCAGGGTCGCCTCGGGAGAGATTTGCGACAACTCGCCACCGCCAGCCGAAAGAGCGCGCGATTGAGATGGTGTACCCGCCGCCTCCGCCGCCACATCGCGCGCACCGGCACCTGAAATCGGCAATCGCCACGGCCCGGCGCCGACGCCCGGATTGAGTGCGGCGTCGTAGTCCTTTCGGCGGATCGGATCGACCAGAATTGACGCAGCAAGGGCGGCAAAGCGGACAGCTTCCTCAGAATCGCCAGACGCATCGCGAGGCACGGACCAGAATCGACGCACAACGGCACGCAACGCACCTGCGATTACGTCGACGGAGGCGGACGGCAAGACTTCAAGCGCGTCGTAGAGGCTATTGCGCATGCATCAAATTAGACAAAAGTTGAAGCGATGATAGCCCGATAGCGCGAAGTCGGCACGGGTGGGCCGCACATCACTGGCGCTAACGCCAGATCGGATCGATCCCTGTCGTGAAAATACAAAACGGCCCTCGCGGACCGTTTTGTGTGTGGAATCACGTTGCTCTTGAGCAACGCGCTGCGCCTTACGCCTTGCGTGTCTTGTTGAAAGACAGCTTTTCCTTGATGCGTGCGGATTTACCCGAACGATCACGGAGGTAGTACAGCTTGGCGCGACGTACGTCACCACGGCGTTTGACTTCGATCGTTGCGATCAGCGTGGAGTACGTTTGGAACGTACGCTCGACGCCTTCTCCATTCGAGATTTTGCGAACAATGAACGAGCTATTGAGGCCCTTGTTTCGCTTGGCGATCACGGTGCCTTCGAAAGCCTGAACGCGTTTGCGCTCGCCTTCAACCACGTTCACGCTGACTACGACGGTGTCACCGGGCGCGAACGCTGGGACGACTTTGTTCAGACGGGCGATTTCTTCCGCCTCGATCTGGGCGATCAAAAATTTTGACATTTCAGTTCCTTGATTTGCTACGTTTGTTTTGGTGTTTTCAGAGTCTGAGCGGTGTGCGATCAAGGCCGAGGCTAAGACTACGGCTTTAATCTACGCGGGGAACGTTGCCCTGCGTTCAACACACATCAGGTTCCGTGTGGTTCAGTGCGGTGAGTACCGCTAGAAGCGATCAGGAAATTTCAGTAAGTCTTTGATTATATCCCGGTTTCGGTGAATTCGTCGAGCATGGCGCGTTCTTCCAGCGAGAGCTTGGCGCGCGCCAGCAAATCGGGGCGGCGCATCCAGGTTCGGATGAGCGCTTGTTTGACGCGCCAGCGGTTGACGGTGGCGTGGTCACCGTTGGCGAGCTCGGCAGGCATCTGCCGCGATTCTGTTGGGGCGAGCGCATACTGCGGCCAGTCCAGTTTGCCATCCGCGAACGATTCAAATGTCGCCGATTCGGCGTCGCCCAATGCGCCAGGCATCAGGCGCACGCAACTATCAATCACCACCGCTGCCGCCAATTCACCGCCGGAGAGAACGTAGTCACCGACCGAGACGATGGCGTCAACATTGGCGTCAATCCAGCGTTGGTCAATGCCTTCGTAGCGGCCCGCAACAAAAGTGATGTGTTGGTGCTGTGCAAATTCGCGGACTCGACTTTGCTCCAGCGGCGCGCCGTCCGGACTCATGAAAACCACCAGTGATTTTTCGCCATGCCACGCGCGTGCTGAAGCCAGAGCCGCATCGAGCGGTGCTGGCATCAGCACCATACCTGGGCCGCCCGCAGCGGGTCGGGCATCAATGGATTTGCGCGCATCGGTCGCGAAGTCATGCAGTGCGAAGCCCTGCCAACGCCACAAACCCTGCTGCCGAGCACGACCCGTCACGCCAAAATCGAGCGCGTACTCAACCAGTTCCGGGAACGCTGCGATCACAGAGATCGACAGCACAATTACTCCAGGCCTTCCCAGTCCACGTCAACACGACGTGCGGCAATATTCACCGAACGCACGATGGCATCGACGAAGGGGATCAATTCATCACCGGGCGTCGGATCAGTCGCGGGTCGTTTGACGCGCAAAATCGGATGCGCGCCCGACTCAAAAATCTCGGCAATTTCGCCAAAGATGCGCTCACCGTTGGCGCAGGTGAGGCCGAGCAAATCGATCCAGTAATACTCGCCTTCGGCAAGCGGCGCAAAGTACGATTTATCAACAAAGATTTCTTTGTTGGTGAGTCGGGCAGCGGCCTCCGGTGACGTGACGCCGACGATTTCGGCCACGATGCTTTCGCCATGACGGCGCGAGCGAGTCACGGCGTACATCGTTGTGCCGATCATCACTTCGCGCGCCTTGAGCAACGTCTGTGCGTCTTTCGAGTACGGATACCAATGCAGAGCGCCGGTCAATCCATAGGGGCGACCGACCTTGGCGAGTGCAATGAGATTGGGCGTGGCGCTGAATGAAACCGCAGTAGTAACTGCGGCTGCGGGAGCCCTGTCTGTGACCGGCTCAACCGCGCTCATTTCTGGCTTCATCACGCTAGCTACCATCGCAGCGCGCGATCATCAGGATCGTCGCGCCGCGAAACAGCGAACTTAAGCAGCGACAGCAGCAGGCGCGGCAGCTGTAGCAGCGCCCTTGGCTGCACCTTTCGCCAGACGCGAAACCGTGTCCGACATTTGTGCGCCCTTGCTGGTCCAGTGCGTCAGACGCTCTTGAGCGATGCGCACGTTCTCTGCGCCTTCTTTGCCGACTGGGTTGTAGAAGCCCAGACGCTCGATGTAGCGACCATCGCGACGATTACGCGAATCAGCAACAACGATGTTGAAGAATGGGGAACCCTTGGAACCACCACGAGAAAGACGAATAACGACCATGACGGTATACGCAGTCAAAAAATTAAAGTTAGCCATCAATGATAGCTTGGAATCGGGCGATTTGCTGAGATTTATGCGCCGAATTGGCTAGACCGTCCAGCATTGTCGAAAACTGATCGACTTCTCGCCAAATTGGTGCTTAGCCCATATTAAACGGTCATTTCATAAAAAAGCTGTATACCGTCTACCCTTACGCAGCGACCACTCCAGCCGCGACCAAAGTCCGCAATTCCGGCAAGCACGAACCACAATTGGTACCGCACTTTTTCGCCACTTGCAGCGCAGCCAATGTCCCTGACGCGTCAGCAGACGTTGCAGCGCAGAATTCAATAATCTCGCGCTCGGACACGTTGAAGCAGTTACACACCACCTTGCCACGCGCCTTGAAACCCTCAGGTGCCGTGGCGCTACCCGCGAGTAAGCGCTGACGTAGCTCAACGACGGACGCGCCGGACAGGAAAAAATCGCGCATCCACGGCTCGGCTGCAAGGTCGCCCGCGAGGCGAACGCCGACCAGCCGCCCGTCCTCAATGCGAACGCGGCGGCTCAGATTACGTCGAGCATCGTCGTACGCGAGTGTCGCGAGCCCGGTGAGGCCAAGCACGCGATCAATTTGTTCGAGGGCAGTTCGTTCCGGCGCTTTTTCAGCCGCCAATCGCAACACGACACCGGGGCGCTCGGAGCCGATCAGCGTGGTGCTGGCGAACGTCGCGCCGCCCGCGTCCGACCAATCCCGCGCAATTTCGCGAAGCTCATCGCACACCGCGACCGGATCGCGGCCGTGTTCGGCATACGCAAATGCGACGAGCGACCACGGCAACTCAGCGCGATCAACACGCACGGCGGCGTGTTTGAGTTCGGGCTGCTTCGACACCGGGTCGAACGTCGAAATCGTCAATGCGTTGATACCGTGCGAGCCCGCCGCTGCCAGCGAAAGCTTACCCCAATGCATCGGCAAATAGCATTGCGCTGAGCGCACGTCGTCACTCACCGCGAGACGCAACATCAGCTCGCCGCGACGCGACGCTACTTTCACCACTTCACCGGCAACCAGGCCACGACGCGCTGCATCGTTGGTGTTCATGGTTAGCGTCGGCTCCGGCTCGTGACCGTAAAGCTGCGGCACACGACCCGTGCGGCTCATGCCATGCCATTGATCGCGCAAACGCCCGGTGGTGAGTGCCAACGGGTAGCGCGCATCAACGGGCTCGGCAACGCCTTTGTATGGCGTGACTTTGAACTTCGCTTTGCCGCTCGTCGTCGGGAAAATTCCATCCTCGTAGAGGCGAAGTCTTCCCACCGTTTCTCCTTCGCGGAACGGCCACTGCTGCGGGCCGTCGGCGTCGAGCAGCGCGTAACTCATGCCGGTGATATCGAGATCACGACCACGCGTGCTTTCGCGATGTTCGTTGAAGATGTCTTCCGGCGACTGGTACGGGAATAATGTTTCGAGCCCCTCCCCCCCGGTGGGGGAGGGGTTGGGGAGAGGGGGACTTTGGGCTAAGTCGAACTCGGCATTCGCCACGTTCACCCTCTCCCCAACCCCTTTCCCCTCAAGGGAGATGGGCTTAAGTCGTGTCTCAAGCCGCCGTGCGAAATCAACGACGATGTCCCAATCATGGCGTGCTTCACCGGGCGGCGGCAGCACAGCGTTCACATGGGTAACGCGACGCTCCGAATTGGTCACCGTGCCGTGCTTTTCGCCCCATGTGCTGGCGGGCAGTAGAACGTCCGCAAGCTTCGCCGATTCGGTCGTACGAAACGCTTCCTGCACGATCACGCACTCCGCCTTGTCGAACGACTCAGCGACCGCTCGCAAATCCGGCATCGATTGCGCGGGGTTTGTGCAGGCGATCCATAAAAGCTTGATCTCGCCACGCTTAACAGCGTCAAACATTTCGACAGCTGTTTTTCCAGGAACGGGCGGTAAAGATTCGACCCCCCACAGTTTCGCAATTTCGGCGCGGTGTTCGGGGTTCACGACGTCGCGATGTCCCGGCAATAAATTGGCAAGCCCACCGACTTCGCGGCCGCCCATCGCGTTAGGTTGACCGGTCAGCGAGAATGGCCCGGCACCTGGTTTTCCGATCTGTGCCGTCGCCAGATGCAGATTGATCAATGCCGCGTTTTTGTCAGTGCCGCTTGATGATTGATTCAGCCCCTGGCAGTACAACGAAAGCGTCGCTTTTGATTGCTTCCACCAGGTCGCGAACGCAACAATTTGCGATTCGTTTACACCGCAAATGCGCGCCGCCCATGCAGGCGTGCATTCACGCACAGCCGCTTTAAGTTCAGCAAAACCTTCCGTGTGCGCAGCGATGTAGACGCTGTCGGTTGCGTCCTCCCACATGAGCCAGTGCATGACGGCGTTAAACAGCGCAACGTCCGTTCCGGGCAGGATGGGCAAATGCATATCGGCCGCTCGCGCTGTCTCGGTGCGTCGTGGATCGATGCATACGACCTTCAGCGCGGGATTTTTTGCCTTCGCATCTTCAAGACGGCGATACAAAATCGGGTGCGCCCATGCCGCGTTGCTGCCAGCGATGACGATGAGTTCCGCGTGGTTCAAATCGTCATAGCAAGCCGGTGGTGCGTCGGCACCCAGCGTCGCTTTGTATCCGGCAACGGCAGACGACATGCAAAGCCGCGAATTGGTGTCGACGTTGTTCGTACCGATCAAGCCTTTGGCGAGCTTGTTGAAGACGTAATAGTCCTCAGTGAGCAGCTGGCCGGAGATGTAGAAACCGACGCTGTCAGGGCCGTGCTCCGCGATGGTTTTTGCGAACTTGTCGACCAGCGTATCGAGTACAACGTCCCAGCTCACGCGCTTGCGTGGCTCGTCGCGAGACGTTCGCATTTCGGGATGTAGCGCACGACCGTAAGGCGTCGTCGTCAGATGCAGCGTGCTGCCCTTGGTACACAGACGACCGAAATTGGCGGGATGTTCCGGATCGCCGCGAACAGCGGTGATTTTTGTGCCGTCGGTCGTTGCCAATACGCCGCAGCCAACGCCGCAGTAGGGACAGGTGGTTTTGACCTCAGACACTTGGCATCCCGCTTCGAGGGAACTCAGCCAAGCTTAGCGAAGATCCACGAAGACATCTTCACCATCAACCTTCACCGGAAACCGCTTCGTGCATCCGACGTCCGGGGCAACGGCCTCACCGCTCTTCAACTCAATCGACCAGTTGTGTAGCGGGCAGGCGACGCGCTCGCCAAACACGATGCCCTGAGACAACGGGCCGCCTTTGTGCGGGCATTTGTCCAGCAGCGCGAACACCACATCTTCACTGTTGCGGAACACCGCGACGTTGCCGCCCTCGGTCTCATTGCGTTCCAAAACGCGGGCTCCCAACACGGGTAAATCATCCAGTTTGCAAACGTATCGCCAGCTCATTTCCGTCTCTATCGCACTCATGATTGATCGGGTCAAACAGTCGCAACCGTGTCGGCAGCAATCGGCTTAATCGGGATGAACTGCCGGGTATCCACCCGCGCTTTGTCAAATTCAAACCACGGATCAGGTTCGCCATCCAGCGCGAATTGCAAGCGCTCCCAAAGCGCTTTGCGATTGACTGCATCGTCCACTACCTTTTTCTTGCAGTAATCGAGCCCGACCCGCGATACGTAATGCACGGTACGCTCCAGATACCAGCCCTCTTCTCGATAGAGCTGAATAAATGCGCCGGTGTACTCCAGCACTTCGTCGGAGGTTTTCACTTTGACGAAGAACTGCGCCACTTCGGTTTTGATACCACCGTTGCCCGCAACATAGAGCTCCCAACCCGAATCTACGCCGATGATGCCGACGTCTTTGATGCCCGCTTCTGCGCAGTTTCTGGGACATCCGCTGACCGCATATTTGACTTTATGCGGCGCATACATCCGCCACATTGCGCGCTCCAAATCCTTGCCCATCTGCGTCGAATCCTGCGTGCCGAAACGACACCATTCGGAACCGACACAAGTCTTGACCGTCCGGAGAGCCTTGGCATACGCATGACCTGAAGGCATGCCGATGTCTTTCCACACGGCGGGCAAATCTTCTTTTTTCACGCCGAGCAAATCGATACGCTGTCCGCCCGTGACTTTCACGGTTGGAATTTTGTATTTGTCGACGGCATTGGCGATGCGACGCAACTCGTCAGCCGTCGTCTCTCCGCCCCACATGCGCGGGATCACGCTGAATGTGCCGTCCTTCTGGATGTTGGCATGCGCGCGCTCGTTGATGTAGCGCGATTGCGGATCATCAACGTACTCTTTCGGCCACGTCGACAGCAGGTAATAGTTGATCGCGGGGCGGCATGAGGAGCAGCCGTTTGGCGTGCGCCAGCCGAGCGTTTTCATTACCTCCGGAACCGACAACAACTTCTGTTCGCGAATAGCGTCGCGCGTGTGCTGATGCGTGCTGTCGGTACAGGCGCACATCGGTTTCATCTTCGGTGTCGCGCTGTAGTCGCCGCCTGCGGTGAACATGAGAAGTTGCTCGACGAGTCCCGTACAGGAGCCGCATGAGGAGGAGGCTTTGGTGTGCTTGCGCACCTCGTCGAGCGTAAACAAACCTTTTTCTTTGATCGCCTTGGTGATTGTGCCTTTGCATACGCCATTGCAGCCGCAGACTTCGTCCGTGTCTTTCATGGTCACGGCGCGCGTGTTGCCCTCGTGGCCGACGTCACCGATATTCGATTCGCCGAACATCAACTGGTCGCGAATTTCGGCAACGTTTTTGCCTTCACGCAGCAGCTTGAAATACCACGAGCCATCGACCGTGTCGCCGTATAGACAAGCTCCGACCAGCTTGTCGTCTTTGACCACCAGTCGTTTGTAAACGCCGCCCATCGGGTCGGACAACACGATGTCCTCGAAGCCCTCGCCGCCCTGAAAGTTTCCCGCGCTAAAGAGGTCAACCCCGGTGACTTTGAGCTTGGTGGATGTCACCGAGCCGACGTAGCGGCCAATGCCGTATTCCGCCAAATGATTCGCGCAGACTTTCGCCATTTCGAATAGCGGTGCGACCAGACCATAAGCGGTGCCACGATGATTGACGCATTCACCGACCGAATAAATACGCGGATCGGTGAGCGTCTGCATCGTGTCGTTCACGATGATCCCGCCCGGACGTGCGCTAACTTGCAGACCCGACTTCTCAGCGAGCGCGGTATTCGGACGAATACCTACAGCCATCACCACGATGTCAGCTGGAATCTGCTCACCCGTCTTGAAACGCAGCGCGGCCACACGACCCGATTCGCCCGCAATAAGCGCTTCAGTCTGCGCCTGCATCTTGAATGTGATGCCTTTGGCTTCGAGCGAAGCCTGCAAAAGTTTGCCAGCCTTCTCATCAAGCTGCCGCTCCATGAGCCAAGGCATGACGTGCACCACCGTCACATCCATGCCGCGCAACTTCAAGCCGTTCGCCGCTTCGAGCCCGAGCAGACCGCCGCCGATGACAACTGCGTTTTTGTAAATTTTTGCCGCATCGATCATCGCCTCGGTATCAGCAATGTCGCGATACGAAATCACGCCGGGCAGGTTCTTGCCTTCAATCGGCAGGATGAAGGGATTGGAACCTGTCGCAATCAGCAGACGATCATAGTTGTGCTTTTCGCCGCTGGCCGTCGTTAGCTCACGTCGCGTGCGATGAATCTCGGTGATCGTCTTGCCCGTGATCAGATTGATGCCGTTATCTTTGTACCAATCCCAGTCGTTCAAGACGATGTCCTTGATCGTCTGCTCGCCCGCCAAAACCGGGGACAACAAAATGCGGTTGTAGTTGGGGTGCGGCTCGGTGCCAAACACGGTGATTTCGTATTTGTCGGGTGCGATTTTCAGCAACTCTTCAATCGTGCGAATACCGGCCATGCCGTTGCCGATAACTGCCAACTTCTGTTTCTGTACGGTGGACATCAAGCTTCCCTGAGGACGTCGTTCATTTGACAGCTGTGTAGCAAACATCGCGCCAGATGCTGCACCGCAAGAGCGCGAACCCGCAGATACACGCACCAACAATGCCCAGCGACCCGCCACCGTCGCAGCTACGCTCTCAAATCAAACGAAAGTCGCCGCACTCAGCGCACTCAATGCGCGCTTTTCGTGCCGTGACAGTGCGCCCGCCCATTGCGACGCTCTATTGCGGTGCAACATTTGGCAATTTATGGCCAAAGAAGCGAGAAATTGATGGCACAGTGATTGCGAAGCTTGTGCACCACAAGCGCACTCATCACCAACATTTAATGGATCGATATGGCCTCTAAAGGGTTTTGGCAGGCGGGACATCGTCCCACCTTATTTGCCGCATTTTTATATTTCGACTTAGCCTTCATGGTGTGGGTCATTCTTGGACCGCTCGGCGTACAAATCGCGAAAGACTTGCAGCTTGATGCCGCACAAAAAGGTCTCATGGTGGCCGTTCCAGTGCTGTCTGGTGCACTGTTGCGCATTGTGATGGGCGTGTTGGTCGATCATTTGAAACCAAAATTGACGGGGATGATTGCGCAATTGCTGGTGATTGCCGCGCTGTCGTGGGCGTGGCTCGCGGGCATTCATTCTTACGGAGAGGTGTTGTTCCTCGGCGTGCTGCTCGGCATCGCGGGTGCATCGTTCGCGGTGGCGCTGCCGCTGGCGTCGCGCTGGTATCCACCGGAGCATCAGGGCACCGCGCTCGGCATCGCCGGTGCCGGCAATTCAGGCACTGCGTTTGCAGCGCTCATCGCACCATCGCTGGCTGCTGCATTTGGCTGGGGTAATGTGTTTGGAATCGCGTTGATTCCACTCACGCTTGTACTGATTTTCTACATGATCGTCGCAAAAGACGCGCCCGATTGCCCACCACCCAAGCCGCTGACCGCGTATCTCGCCGTCCTCAAGGATAAGGATGCGTGGTGGTTCATGTTCTTCTACAGCGTGACCTTCGGTGGCTTCGTGGGCCTCGCCGCGAGCCTGACGATTTATTTCAATTCCGAATACGGTCTTGACGCGAAAACGGCGGGCTTTTTCACAGCGGCCTGCGTGTTTGCAGGTTCGTTGATGCGCCCGATTGGGGGCAACGTGGCTGATCGCATCGGTGGTATCAAGAGCCTGTCGGTGATGTATGTGGTGGCTGCGATAGCGCTCGCAACCGTGAGCTTTCGTTTCGACTCGGCCTATGTTTCGTTAGGTATTTTCGTCATCGGCATGCTGGCGCTCGGCATGGGCAACGGCGCGGTGTTCCAGTTGGTGCCACAACGCTTCCGCCGGGAGATTGGCGTGATGACCGGGCTCGTGGGAATGGCGGGCGGTATTGGTGGTTTTTACCTTGCATCGTCGCTTGGGTACTCGAAAAAATTAACGGGCAGCTATCAGGCGGGCTTTCTGATTTTTGCCGCGCTGGCAATCGTCGCGCTCGTTGGGCTGACGCTGGTCAAGCAACGTTGGCGCACGACGTGGGGCAGTGCTGCGATGACCACCGCGAAGATTTGATGTATCGGTGAAAATCTGAGCCGTTCGGCCTGAGCCCGTCGAAGGCCACGCGGCATACGATCCGTTGACCGTCGAGTGACTCAAGCCAGAACTTAGACGAGCTCAGTGCGAACGGCACTCATCAGCGTTATTTCCCCATTCGCTTAAGCCTCTCCCATGCCTCTTTCCGTCACCGTAGCCCACTTCAGCGCCACCGGCCCTCGCGCGCGCAACGAGGATTTCACTGGCTGCGTGACACCGCATGGCGCAGACCTCGCGAGCAAGGGCTTTGCAGCGGTTGTCGCCGACGGCGTCTCCGGCGCGGGCGGCGGTCGCGAGGCCGCCGAGCACTGCGCGCGCAACGTGCTGGCCGATTACTACGCCACGCCGGACACTTGGGAGGTGTCGCAGTCCCTCGACAAGATTTACAGCGCGCTGAACCGGTGGGTGCAAACGCAGGCCAAGGCCAGCCCCGACCTGATTGGCATGGCCACCACGCTCACCACGCTGGTGCTTCGCGGCAGCATGTATCACTTCGCCCATGTGGGGGATAGTCGAATCTATTTGTTGCGCGACGGCAATCTGCAAGCGCTCACCACGGATCACGTCTGGCAGCGCCCTGAGATGGAGCATGTGCTGACGCGTGCGGTGGGCCTCGATACATCAATCACGGCCGATCACGGCTTTGGTTTGGCGCGCGTGGGGGATGTCTTTGCGCTGGTAAGCGACGGCGTATGGGCCGCGCTCGCAGCGCCAGACTTGCAGCGCGAGCTGGAACATGCCGCGACAGCGAAAGACTCGGTCGTTCACGTCGCGCGCAGCATCGTCGAATTGGCGCACCAGATGGGCGGCAAGGACAACGCTACGGCGCTCATCGTACGCGTGGACGATGTTGATGCCAATGCGCTGCGCGATGTGCTGCAAGCCGCGAAGGAATTGCCCGCGCTCCCGCCGCTTGAAGTGGGCCAGGCGTTCGACGGCTTCACGGTAGAAGAGCGAATTCATTTGTCACGCATCACGGTGCTGTACCGGGTTCGTGACGCACAGGGTCGCCAGCTTGCGATGAAGGCTTTGAGCCGTGAAGCCCACGCCGATGCGCATGAGCGCCTTGCGTTTGCGCATGAACGATGGCTCAACAAACGTGTCGTCGCCCGCTTTTTCGCGCAAAACGTCGATCCGCCCGAGAACGCATCCGCCTCGTACAGCCTCAGCACTTTTCACAACGGCAAAACGCTGGCGCAACAGCAGAAGGACGGCGGACAAATCACGATCCCTGAGGCGATCAAATACGCCGTCGAGCTGTCGCGTGCGGTCGGTGCGCTGCATCGGCGCAGCATCATTCATCGCGACATCAAGCCAGAGAACGTTCATCTGGGCGATGACGGTCAATTGCGCGTGCTCGATCTCGGTGTTGCGGTGTCCGGTTTCGAAGTGGCCGAGCTGTCCAACGCCACGCGAGCGGGCACGCCGTCCTACCTCGCACCGGAACTCTTCAACAACGCCGAACCGTCCGCACAAAGCGACATTTACGCCGTCGGCGTCACGCTCTATCACCTGCTCTCAAACAAATATCCATACGGCGAAATCGAGCCGTTCCAGACGCCCAATTTTGGCGAGCCAACGCCACTCTCGCGCTGGCGTCCCGATTGTCCCGGCTGGTTTGAAAACATCATTTTGCGGGCGCTGGCGGCTGATCCGGCGGTGCGATTTGAAACGGCGGAAGAATTCTTGCTCGCAGTCGAGCAAGGCCCGTTGTCCGCCACCTCGACACGGCAAAGTACGCTGCGGCAACCGCTCGCCACCCGCAACCGACTGCGCACATGGCAAGTGGTTGCCGTGCTGTCTATTATTTTGAATTTCGTGCTGCTTTATTTTCTAAACCGATAGGCCACGCTTTTGTGGGAGCGATTTCATCGCGAAAAGCTACTCAACAAGCTTATCGCGGTGGAACCGCTCCCACAGATAGAAACTACGCCGCCTTCTTCTGTTTCGAATACAGAAACTCAACCACTGCCTTGCGATAGTAGTGATAGTCCGTGTCTTCAGCGAGCTCAAGGCGGTCACGCGGTCGAGCAAGTTTCACGTCAAGAATTTCGCCGATGGTGGCTGATGGCCCGTTGGTCATCATGACGATTTTGTCGGACAACAATACCGCCTCATCAACATCGTGCGTGACCATCACTACCGTTGATTTAGTGTCGGCGACGATGCGCATCAGTTCGTCCTGCAAGTGAGCACGCGTGAGGGCATCGAGTGCACCGAACGGCTCGTCGAGCAACAAAACGGCGGGCTCAATGGATAGCGCTCGTGCAATGCCAACACGCTGTTTCATGCCGCCAGAAATTTCGTTCGGATGCTTGTGCGTTGCATGCGTGAGGCCCACCATTTTGAGCGCGGCTTCGGTGCGTGCGATGAGTTGTGGTTTCTTTTCTGTCGCCGAAAAAACGCGCTCAACGGCAAGGTAGACGTTGTCGAAGCAGGTGAGCCACGGTAATAGTGAATGATTCTGAAATACGACGCCGCGATCAGGCCCCGGCCCTGAAATTTCACGACCGGCACAAACGAGCACGCCGTTCGTGGCGACATCAAGACCGGCAATCAGATTAAGTAGCGTTGACTTACCGCAGCCCGAATGTCCGATCAGCGCGGTGAATTCACCGCGTTGAACACGCAGATTGATGTCGCGAATCGCGATGAATTCGCCCTGCTTGGTGTTGAACCGTTTGTCGACGTTGTCGACGACCAGATGAAATGGGTTTGCCATGATGTTTTCCGCTCCTACGTATCAGTCAAACTGGAATCGTTTAGCAATCCAGATCAGCGCCTGCTCAAGGAGGAGTCCAACGATGCCAATGGTGAAAATCGCGATGATGATGTGCTCAACGACCAGATTGTTCCATTCGTCCCACAGCCAGAAGCCAATACCGACGCCGCCTGTGAGCATTTCTGCCGCGACGATCACGAGCCATGCGACACCGATAGAGAGTTTCACGCCGGTCAACATATACGGCAGCACAGCGGGGAACAAAATTTTTGTAAACACTTTCCATTCGGAGAGATTCAACACTCTGGCGACGTTCAAATAATCTTGCGGAATGCGTTGCACACCGGTCGCGGTGTTGATGATCATCGGCCAGATGGAGCAGATGAAAATCACCCAGATCGCGGCGGGGTTGGCGGCCTTGAACACCATGAGTCCGATGGGCAACCAGGCGAGCGGTGACACCGGACGCAGCAAGCTGATGATCGGTGAAGTCATACGATTCAAATACTCGAATCGTCCGATCATGAAACCCGCCGGAATGCCCACGAGCGCGGCCAGACCAAAGCCCAGACCGACACGCTGCAGCGACGCCAGAATATTCCAGCCAATGCCCTGATCGTTCGGGCCTTTTCGGTAGAAAGGATCGCTGAACAATTTCACCGCACTGTCCCACACTTTCACGGGGCCGGGAATTTGCGTAGCGACGTGCGTGAGCCCCTGCCACAACAGCAGGAAAATCAGGATGCCGACGAGTCCGGGCACGACGCTTTGCACGAGGCCCGCGAGGCGATCACGGCGACGGCGAACGGCGAGTTGTGTTTGCGCCTCACGCTCGGCAGCGGCAGCGATCTGTTCTGCGGTCAAGGGAATAACTTCGACGGGCGCTTCCGGCGCGGGCATGGCGGGCACTGCCGCATCCCCCGAGGTGGTAAGCATCGCGTCGATGGTCAAAGATGCACTCATTTAATTGCCTTTCGTAGCGGGTTACCCGGCTACACCTTGATCTTGAAACCATCGGCGTACGCCTTGGGGTTGCTGCCGTCCCAAACCACGCCATCAATCAGTTTGGAGGAGCGCATGTCGCTCTTTGGCACATTGACCTTCGCAGCAGCAGCCGCTTTCTTGTAGATGTCGACTTTGTTGATCGACTTGGCCACGCCCATATAGTCTGGGTGCTCCTTGAGCAGGCCCCAACGCTTGTGCTGCGTGAGGAACCACATGCCATCTGACAAGTAAGGGAAGTTCGTCGCGCCGTCTTTGTGGAATTTCATCGCATTGGCGTCAGTCCATTTTTTGCCGTTACCGTTGTCGTAATTGCCTTCCCAGCGATCTTCAATCACTTCGACTGCGGTGTTGACGTAGGACTTGTCGGCGAGAATCGTTGCTGTCTTTTTCTTGTCGACTTCCTGATCGATGAAGCGCGAGGCTTCAAGAATGGCCGCCACCATCGCGCGTGCAGTATTTGGGTACTTTTTAGTGAATTCGTCGGTGGTTCCGAGGACCTTTTCGGGGTGATCGGCCCAGATGTCCTGAGTGGTCGTAGCGGTAAATCCAATCTTGTCGAAAATCGCGCGTGCGTTCCATGGCTCACCGACGCAATAGCCGTCCATATTGCCGACGCGCATGTTGGCAACCATCTGTGGCGGCGGCACCGTGATCACTTTCGCGTCCTGCATCGGGTTAATGCCATTCGCTGCGAGCCAGTAATACAGCCACATCGCGTGCGTGCCGGTCGGGAAGGTTTGCGCGAAGGTGTATTCACGCTTCTCTTTTTTCATGAGGGCGGCAAGCGATGGCCCGTCGATGGCTCCTTTGTCTTTCAGCTGATTGCTGATGGTGATGGCCTGTCCGTTGTTGTTCAAGGTCATCAACACCGCCATGTCCTTTTTCGGCCCGCCGATGCCCAGATGCACGCCGTAAACAAGGCCGTAGAGAACGTGGGCTGCATCAAGTTCTCCGTTCACCAGTTTGTCGCGTACAGACGCCCAGCTCGATTCTTTGGTGGCGATGATTTTGATGCCGTATTTCTCGTCAAGCTTCAACACCGAGGCCATGACTACGCTCGCGCAATCGGTCAGCGGGATGAAGCCAATCTTGACTTCCTTTTTCTCCGGCGCGTCGGAGCCTTGCGCCCATGCGCCCTGGCGAACGAGCGCTGGCACCAGTGACATCAAACTGGCGGCACCTGCGGCTTGTACGAGCGTCCGACGCGCGGCTGACTCCGGTTGATCGAGGCGCGACGACTTGTCTGTTTCGGCAATGGCTGGGAACTGGGGCACAAGACGCATAAAAATGAACTCCGCAAAAGAAAAAGGGGCGCGCGACCTTTCGATCACGAGCCCCTGTGCTCAAAGTAATAAAGCTAGTTGTTCGGACTGGAGAGACTGTTGCGATCGTCATTGATCGCCACAGGGCTACTTAGCGAAAGTCGTGCCACCACAATTTCAGTGCAAACGCCTGCACATTTCATCGGACAAGCACCGCATTTGTGCGCTGGTGCCATGCAACGTACCGATTACGTAGCACTGTTTGCGAGCACGCGCCCGGCCGCCTCGGCAATCGAGCAACGCGCCTGCATGGCGTGCGTTCGCAGGAGTGCGTAGGCGTCGGGCTCACTCATGCCACGGCGGCGTAGCAGCGCTTTGGCCTGCGCGATGGCACGCTCGCTGGTGACCTTTTGCTCTGCTTGCCGGCGCGCTTCCGCCAGCTGCGCAAACTCGTGCTGGTCAAGCTTGAAGCGCTCCAGCGCCACAGCAATCACCGAGCGCAATCGTTTGGTGTTCAGCCCCGCCACGACATAGGCCGACACGCGCGCCTGCATGGCCGAGCGCATGGCGATCGGGTCATCGTTTTCGGTGAAGACGACAATCGGGCGCTCGCGAAACTGCGAAACCACGCACACCTGCTCCATCACATCACGCGCTGCGTCATCTGACGCAATCAGGATCAGTTCCGGGTTCCAGCGCACGATTTCGTCCTGCAGGGTCAGCGCGTTGACCGGAACGCTGCGCACGTTGTAGCCGTGCGCGGCGAGCACCGATTCAACGGCGGGCAAATCATGCTGAGTGTCGTGAAGAAGCAGAACTCGCAAAGCGACGACCCATTTTTCGCACTTAATCGGGAAGATCAAGCTGCACAAACGTACTTATGCTGCATCACAGCAAAATTCGTGCAATGGGGCGACAGGCCGGGTGTCAACGAAGCGTTTTTTAATCAGCTTTGGGTTGAGTCAGCTTTTCCACGCGGGCTATCGACCGTTAATGAGATTAGTCGACTTAGCACGTATATGCCACCTACCCCACGTTTGAAAGGGGTTTCGCAGAGAAAGTCGTTGAAACTACGTCTCCCCTGTCGCAATTCAGCGACGGCTGTGTGACGATGTTGCAACAGAGACGTAACTGATGGGATTTGCCTCGCTACGAGCTTTTTTTGCTCAATTTCCTATGGCTATAATCGTTCGGTCAAATCAGTGGTTATGACGTGCGAGAGACCCTCGCTCGGTATAGTCTCTGGGGTGACTTAGTTAGAATCAACAGCAATTTGAGGCCGGGGCAAAACCCCGGCTTTTTTTTGCCCGAGTTTTCTAAAAACCTTAAAAATCAACGACTTAACCGCGAAATTACGCCGTAAAAAGCGCGATGGATTCGACGTGCGCCGTGTGCGGAAACATGTTTGCGACACCCGCGCCCATGAGCCGATAGCCCTTTTCATGAATGAGAATTCCAGCGTCTCGCGCGAGCGTTGATGGGCTGCAACTCACGTAAACCAGCCGTTCCAGACGCCCGCTGGCGGCCTCCGGCAGCGCTTTGACGACCTGCACCGCACCATCGCGCGGCGGGTCAATCAAGAGCTTGTTAATCGGTCGTGCGGGCGTCGAAACGGTGTCAAACCAGTCCTCCGCGATCTCAAACAGGTTCGCCACGGCGAATTCCGTTTTGTTCGTCAGCCCGTTTAGCGCCGCGTTTTCACGCGCGCGTGCAATGAGTCCCGCCGAGCCCTCAATGCCGAACGTCAATGCCGCGCGCTGGGCAATCGGCAACGTGAAATTACCCAGCCCGCAGAACAAATCGGCGACGTGATCCGTCGGTTGCAGATCAAGCAAGCGCATCGCACGACGCACCAGCATTGCGTTGATATGCGGATTCACCTGCGTAAATTCAGTCGGCTGAAAGCTAAAACGCAGGCCAAATTCGTCTAGCTCGTAACCCAAGGTGTGCGCCTCTCCGGGGAGCGGGTGCGCGGTATCCGGGCCTTTCGGTTGCAAATACCACTGCACATGGTGCTGCGCAGCAAACGTCCGCAGCAAGGCGAAATCGGCGTCCGATAACGGCTCCATATGCCGCAATACCAGCATCGGCAGCCCGTCGCCCTCGGCATATTCAATCTGCGGCAAGCGGTCACGAATGCTCATGCTGCCGATCAGCTCACGGAGCGGCATTAAGAGCGCCGACACATGCGGCGGCAACACATGACATTCGCGCATGTCCGCCACAAAGCTCGACTTTTTCTCATGAAAGCCGACCAGCACCGTTTCCTTCTTGGCAACGTAGCGAATCGAGATACGCGCACGATGGCGATAGCCCCAATGCGGGCCTTCAATCGGCGAATACACCTGCTCGGGCTTCACGTTGCCGATGTGCTTTAAGTTGTCTTCCAGCACGCGCTGTTTGGCAGCGAGCTGCGCACGCGCGTCGAGGTGCTGCATGCTGCATCCGCCACAGACGCCGAAGTGCGGGCACTGTGGCGTGACGCGCATCGCGCTTGGCTTGATGATGCGTTCAACCACGGCCTTTTCGAACGTTGGTTTGCTACGGGTGATGCGCGCTTCGACGATTTCACCGGCGAGCGCGCCCTCAACAAACACCGCTTTGCCGTCATTCCTGGCAATACCCTGGCCTTCGTGGTCAATCGATTCAATAGCGAGCGTGATGGACATGGCGGTTAGTAGTGTGAGCGAGTTTCAGCGAAGGCGCAATTCTAGGCGGCGTACCGCTACTGGCTCTGCCGCCTACAATCGTTGTTTATGCCCTGCATCCTCGCCATCGAAACCTCCGCGCACATCGGTGCCGTTGCCATTCTGCGCGGCGAACAATGTGAAGAGGTGCTCGCAGTAGCGTTTGTGCGCGACGATCAGAAGCTCTCGGCGTGGGTTTTGCCTGCGATTGAGCGAGTGTTTGCCGAGGCCCGGTTCACGCATGCGGTCATAGACGCGATTGCCTTCGGCGCTGGGCCGGGCAGCTTCACAGGTGTGCGCACTGCCTGCGCGACGGCGCAATCGCTGGCCTACGCGTGGCAGCGACCACTTATTGCGATTGATTCGCTGGAGGCGCTGGCGGAGACGTCGTCGGCATCGTCCATTTGCGTCGTGCTGGATGCCCGAATGGGTGAGGTTTTCAGCGCTTCATTTGTACGGCTCGCGACGGGCGAATTGCAGCGGCTCGCGGCAACGAATGTTTCTGCCCCCGATGCCGTCGTCGTAAAAGCGGGAGCTCACTTGATCGGCTCCGGCGCGCATCTTTTGCCTGCACCGCACTTCGCCGCGTTGGCTGCCACCGCACACGCAGAAGCACACTGGGCGCACGGCGTAGCTCGTGTCGCTGCGCGCAAGGTTGCATGCGGCGAAACCACCGATCCAATGCACGCGGAACCGATCTACGTACGCAATAACGTCGCACTCACCGAGGTCGAACGCAAACTGGCACGTGAGGCTGTGGCATGAGGAGCCTCAGCTTTTCCACCGCCACTGTTCAATTGCTAAGCGCAGCCGACATTGAAGAGGTCGTCGAAATTGAGCGCCTGTCGAACTCACATCCGTGGACAGAGCGTAATTTTCACGACGCGCTGGTGTCCGGCTATCTCTGCCTCGTTGCGCGCGACCACGGGGCGATCACGGGCTTTGCCGTGGCACGTTTACTCGTCGACGAGGCAGAGCTGTTGTTGATCGCGGTGACGCCCGCTGTGCGGCGACAAGGCGTTGCGCTTTTGCTGTGGATCGACATGGGGGAACGCCTGCGCGCGAGCGGCGCACGAACGGTGCACCTGGAAGTCCGCGAATCAAATCATTCGGCACAGGCGTTTTACGCCTCACGCGGGTTTGCGCAGTCGGGCGTCCGGGCGAAGTACTACCCGAACGGCACCCACGATAGCGAACGGGAAGACGCTGTGTTGATGAAAGTGTCGCTATGACCAGCCGCGAAGTCATTCTGCGTGAAATCGGCTTGACGCCGATCTGGGTTAATCGTGCGCCCGTCGTCGAAGCGACCACCGCCGAAATCCACGTGTCCACAACGGCTGTCGCAGCCGCAGAATCGCCCGAGCCGCTCTCGGAGCCGAAGCAATCGACAGCTGAGCGCGAGTCCGACATCGCCAAGTTGTCGTGGGAGGCGCTGGTCGCAAGCATTGCCAGCTGCACCGCCTGCAAACTCTGCGAGACGCGCACAAACACCGTCCCCGGCGTCGGAGATCGCTCACCTGCCTGGATGGTCGTCGGCGAAGCGCCGGGCGAAAACGAGGACAAATCGGGCGAGCCGTTTGTTGGCAAAGCGGGCCAATTGCTCGATGCAATGCTCGCGGCGGTGGGCAAAAAGCGGGGCGACGGCGTCTACATCGCAAACGTCATCAAATGCCGCCCCCCGGGTAACCGCAATCCTGAACCCGATGAAATCGCCGCCTGCGCTCCGTATCTGGATCGCCAGATTGCGCTCGCGCAGCCCAAACTAATTCTGGCTTCTGGCAAATTTGCCGCTCAGACATTACTTAAATCTGACGACACCGTCGGCGCCATGCGCGCCCTACCCGCCGCCAGCGCCCAGCGCGCGGGCCTACCGATCGTTGTCACCTATCACCCGTCGTACCTGCTGCGCAGCCCGCTCGAAAAGGCCAAAGCGTGGGATGACTTGATGAAGGCGAAGGCACTGGTGGCGTAACCTTCACCGCTGGTCGCATAATCGCGAAAAATGCCAGCCCTTGAAAAACCGCTCCAGTGCGGGCATATTGCGATCACTTTCACAAATTGCGCTCTCCCCCAACTGCTGTGAGCGCCAGCGGAGGACTTAAATAATGAAACGATTTTTTTTAGCAGTTGCGGCTCTGGTCGCCACGCTCGGCCTCTCCGGCTGCGGCTACAACGACATGGCGCAGGGCGATCAGTCGATCAAGGCCGCCTGGTCTGAAGTATTGAACCAATATCAGCGGCGCTCCGACCTGATCCCAAATCTGGTGAACACGGTGAAGGGATACGCCTCGCAGGAGCAGGACACGCTGACCAAAGTCGTCGAAGCACGCGCCCGCGCCACTGGTATTCAGGCCACGCCGGAGCTCATCAACAACCCCGAGGCGTTTCAGAAATTCATCGCTGCGCAAAACCAGTTGCAAGGCGCATTGAGCCGTCTGCTTGCGGTCTCTGAAAATTATCCTAACCTAAAGAGCGACGCCCTCTTCCGCGACTTGACCGCGCAGCTCGAAGGCACCGAAAACCGCATCACCGTGGCGCGCAATCGCTACATCAAGGCGATTCAGGGCTACAACAACACCGTTGTTTCGTTCCCGTCGAACCTGATCGCTATGGTCTTCGGCTTCAAAGAGAAGCCACAGTTCACGGTTGAAAACGAAGCCGAGATCAAGACCGCACCGAAGGTTGATTTCAACAAGCCTGCTGTTCCTGCAAAGCCGTAATCGCGTGAGCGGCGTTTTGTCACTCAATCCGCTGCGCGGAGCGCCGTTTTCGTCCCCTCTCCCCTCGCGGGAGAGGGTTAGGGTGAGGGGGCTGATGGATAAGGTAGCCCCGTTTGCGGCGATTTTTTTCGCGTTGCTCGTCAGTACCTTCGCGCTCGCCCAGGACAACGCGCCCATCCCGCCACTCGCCTCGCGCTTCACTGACGCAGCTGGCATTCTCGGCGCCGACGGCAAACAATCGCTTGAGGCAAAACTCGCCACCTTCGAGCAAACCACAGGCGGACAGCTCGCGGTCCTGATCGTCAAAACCGCCGAGCCGGAAACAATCGATCAATACGGCATTCGCGTGGGCGAAGCGTGGAAGATCGGCAAAAAAGGCAAAGATACCGGCGCGATCCTCGTCATCGCGATGAAGGAGAAAAAGCTCCGCATCGAAGTCGGCTACGGCTGGGAGGGCGCGCTGCCGGACGTTGAAGCCAAACGCATCATCAGCGAAACCATCACGCCGTTTTTCAAAAAGAGCCAGTTTGCGCAAGGCATTGACGCTGGCATCGACAAAATTCAGCTCGCGGTCTCCAAAGAAAACAAGGCCGCTGCAACCACTGTCAACGACAAGGGCCAGTGGGAACAAAGCCACAACGCGAGTGCGACGGACAGCACGATTGAGTCACTTGCAGGTATGGCACCGGTGTTGCTCGGCGTGGTTGCGGTGCTCTCGTTTATCTTGCCGGCGCTGGTGGTCGGCGTGATTGCCGGGATTGGCACATTTTTCTTCACCAGTGCGCTGCCCGCTGCGGGCATTGCTGCGTTCGTGGGGTTCGTTGGCGCGATGATTTTGAAGGGTATTTTCGGCTCGCTCGGCCACTCGCCGCTGGGTGGACGCGGCGTGTATCGCGGTGGCGGT
>JANXUB010000217.1 GCA_025352105.1 Burkholderiales bacterium
TTATGCGCGCATGGCACAAAGGCAACGGTCGCACCGCCCGCCGCACTGACCGTTACTAGCGATTTGGCAGAAGGCGTCACCGAGCTGACCCTTCGCGAGCTTTATCAAATGCCAATCGGCCCACGTGGTCTCGTGCCAAGCCCGAAATTGCTCGCGCTCGACGGCAAACAGGTTCGTGTTGTCGGCTACATGGTTGGTGAAGATGAGCCGGTAGCAGGCCGTCTGATCTTGGCACGAGACCACGTGGGCCGATTGGCATTTGATAAAGCTCGCGAAGGGTCAGCTCGGTGACGCCTTCTGCCAAATCGCTAGTAACGGTCAGTGCGGCGGGCGGTGCGACCGTTGCCTTTGTGCCATGCGCGCATAACGAGAGGGATAAACCACTTAGAAAAAGTAGCGTCACGAATTGACTCAGTCGACTGCGCTGCATGGGAAGCTTTAATTTAACTAAACCGGAAGGTTGCACGTCAACTATTGCAGGGCGTTTACAGTCGGCACGCAAGCGAGCTTCATCGCTTCTTGCGAAATGCCACCCAAGCCGCAACAACGGTGAAACTTACGATGATCGCCACCACGATCCAGAAGCCTTTCGGATCTTGCGCCAGCGGAACGCCGCCGACATTCATGCCGAACAGACCCGCAAGAATATTGATCGGTAGCGCCAGTACCGTCACCACGGTCAATACAAACAAACTGCGGTTGTTGTCTTCGTTGATATTGGCGGCAATCTCCTCCTGAAGGAGCTTGATGCGCTCCTGCAGGGTCTGCATGTCGCGCAGCACCAGCGAGAATTCTTCGGTCGATCCTCGCAACTCCTGAACATCGGGCTCGGCCATCCACGAAGGAGGTCTTTGTAGCAACCGGAATAAGGCCGCAGGCTCGGGAGCCAACAAGCGCTGCAAGCGCACGAGTAGTCGACGCAATAAGCCCAGCCGTGCGCGCTTGTGATCAAGTCGCCCCGCGAGCAAAGCGTCCTCTATGTCGTCAATGCGAGTCGTCACGCCACGCACGATGTTGACGAGCACATCGGCCTGCGCACGCAACAGGTGTTCCAGCAGTTCGGTACTTGAGCGCGGCGCCTCGCCAGCTTTGACTGAAGCACGCAGCGCATCGACCGAGCGCAGCGGTGTCGCGCGCGCCGTGATTACAAGATACGGACCGACATTGATCCAAAGCGTCGAGATATCCGACGGCTCAAAACTGAAATCGAAGTGCACGTCGTTGATGACTGCAATCAAAGCGTCATCCGAGCGTTCAATGCGCGTGGAATAGAGCCCTACGTGCAGCGCTTCAAAGAACGTGTCCGAAAGTCCAGCATGTTGCGTGAGCCACGCCTCAGCCCTGGCGTGGCTTAAATTGAAGTGCAGCCACATGTAGGTGCCGCTCTTCTGGTCGTGTCGTTCCGGGGATGCGACAAGCCATGTAGCCGCTTGCGCTGAGTCCACTACGGAGACCGACTGCGAACCGCTCGCATTAAACAAGTAGCCGCAGATCAGACCCGCTTCATCACTGCCGTAAGACGGTTCGGTCAGTCTTTGCTGCGCAGTCAAGGACTCAGCACTTCAAAAAAAGAGCGCGTCCGCAAATGCGTTGGCGATGGGGTCAACGCCAACGCTTCCGGCAGGCTCTGTTTCTTACGCCGGAACACAGAACGCTGGTGTCGCGACCTTGGTGAAGTCCGTGAACTTCGCGTCAGCTGCCGTGCTGTAGCGCTCAAACGTGACGCCGCTCACGGTGCGAACATAGCGCGACACGGGCACAGTGTTGGTCGTGCAGATGCCGTTTACGTTTGCGCCAACTGCGTAGAAGGCAACGCCTTCATTGCTGTAACCAGCGGTTGCGTAGCTGGCACATTGCGTACTCTCAATGCTGTAGAGGTGACGCGCATTGGCAGCATCGAAATAGCGACACACTGGCAGCGTATTGGCTGAGGCAACGTTTGCCGACCAGGCCTTGAAGGTATCAACCGTACGCGTCATTGGGGTCGACTTCAAATTTGCCAAAGCAATCACGCTGGCGTCGCGCGAAGTCGTACGCAAAAAGCGCTGGCCGTTTGCTGCGGCGAAGGCGTATTCGATGACATAAGTCTGATCAGCGGCAAACATGGCGCGTGCGTCGTACTCATCGTTCGGGAAGTCGGAGAACATGCCATCCACGCCGAGCGCGAACAGCTGAGAGTATTCAGCGAATGCCGCTGCTACATTGCGCACGCTGGCGGTGCCAGCGCCTCCGCCAGCATAGTCGCGCGCCATGTTGACGTCGCTGCGCATCGTGTAAGGATGGATGAATAGCCCCGCCAGTTTTGCGTCTGCAATGAGGTTCGAGTTCTTCACCGATACGCCGTCGGCTTCGTTAATTGCACCGTCGCCGTTAACGTCAAGTGGCTTGCCGTCAGTGCCTAGTGATGCCGCTTTAACGCCAATAAACTGCCGCTTCCATGGGCCAATGCCGTCGGCATAGCTTCTGATTTCGCTCAAACCTGCCGTCGTCATCATGTCGGAGTACAAACGGCTGTCGTTGCCGACGATGAAATCCCACGGCGCGCTGTCTGGGTCTTTGGCGATGTAGAGGCAGTTGCCTGTTGCGAGATCATTGTCATAACAACCCATCAACTGCACAAGGCGCAAGCCGGTCATCGTGCGCAGTTTTTTCAGATTGCCGACTTCGAACGATTGAATGAAGACGGGGTCGGTTTTTTTGTTCCAACCCGCTGCGTTAAGCGCGTCTACCAGTTTTTGTTCAAGCGGGAATCCTTGGCCCGAATGCCATGTCGGGTGCTTCGTTTCCGGGTAGATGTGAATCGTCCGCCCGGTACGAATGGTTTCCTTTTTTGCAAGATCGATCACGTCCTGCAAGGTGACAATTTCAAATGCACCGTCAAACCGGGTATTGCGACCCGCCACACGCTCGCGAGCGCGTAGCTCCTTGATTTCTGCCAACGTGAAGTCAATCGAGAACCAGTCGTTGTATTCGTAGCCGTCCACCATCATCTTGCGCTGACGGCCGGCAAACTTTGCGATGCTGGCTACGTTCGTGGTGCCGCCGAGCATGGGCTCGTGACGGGCGATGAGGACACCATCCTTGGTTGAAACTAGATCCGGCTCAATGACATCGGCTCCCAGCGCGATGGCCAGTCGATACGACTCAAGCGTGTGCTCGGGCACGTAGCCCGGTGCGCCACGATGGCCAATCACCAGTGGGGGCTTGCCATCGAGGGTCGGGAACGTGGCAGCGTTTGCGGCTGTGGTGCCGAGGCAAGCCGTGCCAATTGCACCGACTGCACCGATTGCACCGATTGCACCGATTGCGATGGCCATAGCCATGCGGCTTGTAGCGAGATGATTGCGATTTTGGTTCTTTGAGCTCTTCATGAAGGCGTCCTGAATAAGTGTTCGATGCGAAAAATGCGCTTTTTCGATGTTCTTCGGCGCATGTGACACCAGCGTGACTGCTCTGTGACAATCGCGCGTCAATGCCGCAGCACTAATCGACGAGGCCGCCTTTCGACGAAATAGCGGTTTGGTCAACATAGCGAGCGGCCGTGTTCTCGCCGCGTGGGCTAATGCGCATCGGCCCAAAATCCATCGCACCCACTGCTCTAAGTGCGCTGCTAACTTTGGCGGGCGAAGGTTCGCCTTCAACGCGCTCGTACGCCGCCACAAGAATACGTGCCACGATGTAGCCTTCAAGCGTGTGTTGCGATGGCGGCTCGTCGCGGTACTGCTTCATAAGCGCACGATGCTCGCGCTGAAACGGATAGATCGTTTTGCCCGGTGGCGGAACCACCTGCGTGATCATCATTCCCTTGGCCGCCGCGCCGACCAACTCGATCAACGTGCGGTGATCTACCGTTGAGAAACCCATTAGCACAGCCTGCGGTGCGACACGACGAGCATGCTGTAGCGCGGGCATGACCCCAATCGCGTCGCCACTGATGATGACCGCACCGATACGCTCCGGAGAAGGTTTTCTCGTTAGCCACAGCGCAGTTGTGCCATCAAATGCAACTTTCAGTTGTCGCGCCTGCACTTCCTCGCGCAGCGCTGTGTGGCTTGCGCCTGCATCCGGGCCATCGCCGCGCACCAGTGCGATAGCGCCGTCATTGAATGTTCGCAGCGTGTCGAGCAGACTTCTCGCTTCCTCACGAAACGTTGCGCGCAAAGCTAATACGCGAAACGAGCCACCCCCCGCGTCGACCTCCGCGCCAGTCGGTGCGCCGAGCAAGGTGAGCGCTGTGGCGCGTAGCTTCGGCATGGTGGCCACTGCCGCAAGGGTCTCTGCGCTGGTTGGCGCGATCAGTACATCGGCGTCCTGTTCGCGCAGCAGTTTTTCGATGTTGATCTGTGCATCAGCCGCATGGCCGGCGTCATCGAGTTGTATGAACTGAATCTTTCTTCCGCGAACGCCGCCGCGCGCATTCACCGAGTCAAAGTACGTGCGGATGCCGTTCGAAAAATCCTTGCCAAGGTTGGTCGCGCCGGATAGGTCGAGACTTTGCCCCACGATCAAATCTTTCGCCAGAAGGGATGAGGAAAAAGTCAGCGCCGTAAACAGCGCAGCTGCGGCCAGACAATGGGTGGTACGCATTTTTCGGGAGGCAATCAAGAGGAGGAATAGAGGACGAACCGCACTGTGTCGTTGAACAAATGCGAGGTCTTGATGAGTTAATCGCCGACTTTAAGAAGGTTCTGTTACGCAGCGGTGACGTAGCCAGTGACGAGCGACAAGCGCAACCCGCTTTCCCGCGTTGAGCAGCGAACCATTGTCGGTACTATCTGTCGCTAGTTAACCGATTGGAAGCACGACGTGACAGATATTGTCCAAACCATTCTTGATTTCAATTCGGGCCGTGATCCCGAGCGGCTGCTGATGAAATACGCAAAGATGCGCACCAGCCCTTACGTTTTTTTGCGTGGGACGTGTCATCTTTTTTATGATCGTTTGCAACCAGACTCGTTGCCTGCCGACGCACCTACGGCATGGCTCTGTGGCGACTTGCACCTCGAAAATTTTGGCAGTTACAAGGGCGACAACCGGCTTGTCTACTTCGACATCAACGACTTCGATGAGGCCGTTTTGGGGCCGGTTAGTTGGGATCTGGTGCGGCTGCTGACGAGCGTTTTCGCTGCGGCGGGGAGCTTGCGCATTACTCAGAACCAGGCGGTTCTCTTGTGCAGCGAATTCATGTCCGCCTATGGCAGCGCGCTTGAGTCTGGCAAAGCGTCCTGGCTAGATCGTGACAGCGCTGATGGTCTGGTCAAGTCATTGCTCGACGCGCTCAAAAATCGACCCCGCGTTGAGCATCTGGACAAGTACACAAAGCCGGTCAAAAAGAGCCGCGTGATTCGCTACGATGGCGAGCGTTCACTGAAGGCCAGCAACAAAGAGGCGGCGCGCGCAACGGCACTGGTTGAAACCTACGCAGCCACCCAGAAAGACAAAAAATTCTTCGAAGTAGTCGATGTGGCGCACCGGATCGCCGGTGCAGGAAGCCTCGGTGTTGAACGCTATATCGTGTTGGTTAAAGGCAAGGGATCGCCGGATGAAAACTATCTGCTTGATGTAAAGCAGTCGCTTCCATCGTCTTTGCAGAAACGCGTAGGCGTCAGCCAACCGGAGTGGGCATCAGAGGCGGATCGCGTCGTCACATTACAAAATCGCATGCAGGCGGCGTCAACCGCTTTTTTGGACGCAGTCACAACAGCCAAAGGCAAACGCTCGTATGTCGTGCGTGCCCTGCAACCCAGCGCAGACCGCGTTGCGCTCGATGACGAGAGCGTCACGTTCGAGCAAATTAGCGGCGTCGTTAGCCAGATGGGTCGAATCGTCGGTTGGGCCCATTTGCGCAGTTCGGGGCTTCAGGGCTCGGCAACTGCTGACGCATTAGTGGCGTTTGGCGCATCGCGAAAAGGCTGGCAAGCACAGTTGCTAGAGGCAGCCCAGCAATGTGCAAGGCAGACGGTTGATGACTGGAATACGTACGTTGCAGCGTACGACGCGGGCGCGTTCCAAGTGTGAGGTAGGCCCGAAGTGGTTCAAAAAAACGTGCGAACTGACCCGTGGTCGGAAGCGACACTCAAAGGCAGCTTATCGCCAGACGCAACGCTGCATTGGGACTGGACGCGCAAAGCGGCTAATCTCGACTATTGCACAAAACGACGTTTAGCCCAAGTGAAGTGGTCATTTCAGAAAAAAGCTGAATGACTTCCGCTTAACCCGTCGTGACCCGCTCGTAGAGTCGTTCGGCCGCTTCGTCATCAACACCTGATGCATCGCAATCCAGCACAATTTTCCCTGCGCGAATTCCGATCACGCGATCGCTGTATTCGCGGGCAAAGCTCAGTTGGTGCAGGCTGCAAATCACCGCGACGTTGTCCACGCTGGCGATGGATCGGAGCAACGCGAGTATGCCGCCGGCCAGTGTGGGATCGAGGCTCGCGATCGGTTCATCGGCAAGAATTACATCCGGTTTCTGCGCCAGAGCGCGGGCGATGGCAACGCGTTGTTTTTGTCCACCGGAGAGCCGATCTGCGCGTTGCTCGGCGTGATCGAGCATGGACACGCGCTCCAGACAATGCATCGCAAACATCCGGTCTTCACGCGAAAAGCGGCGAAGCACGCCGCGCCACGCGGGCACCGCGCCTAGTCGACCCGCCAGTACGTTGTCGAGCGCGGAGAGCCGGTCAACGAGCGCGAATTGCTGGAACACCATTGCGATACGACCGCCGCCATTGCCGCTTCCGTGCCCGGAACCGAGCGTTTGCTCGCCGAGTAACGCACCGCCAGAATCGGCGCGCTCCAACCCGGCAACGCATCGGAACAGCGTCGATTTACCCGCTCCACTCGGGCCTAGCAATCCGACAAACTCTCCGGGACGCAAACTGAAGCTAACGCCCGCGAGCGCAACGCGTTCGCCGAAACGTTTGCTCATCGAATCAATGCGAAGCGCGTTTGTCATCACGTCAACCGCTTGCGCAGCCATCCGCTCAACTGGTCGAGCACAGTGACCACGATGAAGATCAAAATGATGATGGTGAAGAGGCGCGGAAAATCCAGCAAATCCATGCTGTTCTTAAGCTCCTGACCGATGCCGCCGGCGCCGACGACTCCGAGCACCGTCGAGGCGCGCACGTTGAACTCGAACAGGTAAAGCATGCTCGATAAAACGACGGGCAACAAGTCTGGCACCAGCGCGTAGCAAACGCTGACGATACGACTGGCACCGGTTGTCTCAATAGCATGTAAGGCGTCGAGTTTGGCATTTTCTGCCGCGTCAGCGATCAGTTTCGCGGCGCTGCCGCAGGTGTGCAGCGCGATGCCGATAACACCGGCAAACGGCCCGAGCCCGACGCTCGCGACAAACAGCAAAGCGAAGACGAAAGCATCGATGCCGCGCAGCGCATTGAGCAGCCAGCGCGCAGGCAGGTACAGCGCGGGAAACGGGGTGAGATTGCGGCTTGCCAACAATGCAATCGGGATCGCGAGCAGCGTCGCCACGGTGGTGCCAATCGCCGCCATCGCGACGGTTTCACCAACGCGTTGAATGAAGATCGGAAGCTCAGTGAAGTTGGGCGGCCAAGCGCGTACCAGCCATTGCCCCAACTTCGGAAGACCGTTCGCCAGTCGCGACAAGTCGACCTCGGCCAGCCGCCAACTCACCACGTAGAACAGCAGCGCCGCCAACACAAAAATCCAAAGCTTCGTGCGACCGACAATACTGTTGCGATTCAAATCGTATTCGGCGAGCGCCTTTACCGAGGCGTCACTGGAGCGAGCCGGATCGGTCACGCGCCGAGGGTCACGAGCGCTTCTGCATCGGCTTCAATCTCGCCGTAACCAGGCGGACGATCCACCGCCGAAATCAGCGAGATATTTCCTGAAACTGCCTGCTCCAGCGTGTAGTTTGGCCCGCGTCGAATGCGGTCAAAGTATGAGCGATGGGCGGGCGTACCCGTTGGCCACACACTCGCAAAGTGATCGATCCACGCCGATGCGTCGAAATGCACAGGAAGCGCATCAAAGCGAACGCCGGCAATCGTTGCGCCGTAGAGTGAATTGGGCGGTGGCATTTGATCGACCGATATGCGTGTAATCACTCCGTGAGTCGTGCCACCAAAGTTAGCCATCCCCGCTGCACCATTGTTGATGATCAATCGCTGTGATCCATCGACCAAGAAATCGCGTGCATGCGGAAGGCACGTATGCGACGAGGCGAACGCAAGCACGTCAGCGTCTCTGAAGAAGGTTGCGATATCGCCTTCTGGCGTCAGATGACCAGGTGGCTTATCACCCGAGCAACTGGCCGCAACGGGCGATAAACACTCGGCAGCGAACGACCAGCCGGAAAGTGATTCGGCATCACCATGAACAATGCCGATTCGTTGGCCGCCGACGCTCAGAATTCGACTCATCGGCAACATGCCGAGTTGGCGAACAATGTCCGGAAAGTGGCTTGCCGTGCGCCGCAGCTGTGTCATGATTTCGTTGGACCAATCCACGACTTGCGGATTCACGTAGCCTGGATAATCACAGCCGCAACCCACATCGTCCGGTGCGGCGATTGAACATTCGACATTGCCGCTAATCACGGTGTGCTTAAGCACCGTCGTGTTGATCTCTTCAAAACTGGCAGCGTCGATATCAAACCAGTTATGGTCGCCGTTGAACGCGAGGGCTACCTCGCGTCCCATGGCAGCTTCGGCCCGCTGCATGCGCAAAATCTCACGCAGGGCGAATACGTTGCCGTAGAGCCCACCGATGACATACGCCGAGTGCGCTTCAGTCAGAGGGCTGTTTCGGAGCGCGCCCGGCGCATAGCGAAACTGGGGAGAACAGCTTGCGCCCTGTGCGTCACCAAGCATTGCCGACATACGGGTTACTTATGCCTTTGCCTTGATCCGACCCACGGCGATGCCGGCTTTCTCGATGACGTCATACATTTTGTGATTAGACTTCACAAAGCCCGTGTAGCGATTCGGTAACAGCGCCTTGGCTTCATCCGGGGTCAAGGACGCCAGAATAGATTGCACTTGTGCGGACACCTCTGCGGAGGCCGTTTTCGGTACCGCAATCGCGTCATTCGGCAGCGGATCGGACGTCCACACAATCGGCACGCTCTCGGCCTTGATGCGACCGGAGGAGATCATCGCGTTGCGGTTGCGGTCGTAGTCGGTTGCCAGATCAACCTGCCCTTCCTGCACAGCGATTTCGTTGGCGGGGTGCGACGAGCCTTCGCGGTATTGCCAGAATGATTTTGGATTGATCTTCCAGACTTCCTGCGCGTAGAACGTCGGAATCAACCAGCCAGAAGTTGAGCCGAGATCAGCGAATGCGATGGACTTGCCGCGTGTGTCATCGGGAAATTTCGAAACTTTCAGATCGGGGCGAGCGATGATGATCGCCTGATAGGTTGCCTTGTCGTCGTACTTGACGGTTGCAACCGCCTGACAATCGGTCGCGTTGTTCGCGATGATGTAGCCCCACGGCCCCATCCAAGCGCAATCGAGTTGCCCGGAGCCCATCGCAACTGCCAGCCCTGCCCAATCGGTGCTCACCTGCAAATCAAAATCTGCCGCGCCCAGTTGTTTGGCCAGATGCGCAAAGATGGGTGTGAACGATTTCTTGGTGTCCTCCGCAGAAGGCAGGAAGGGGCCGACACCGAAACGTAATTTCTTTGACTGCGCCCGCGCAATCTGAAATGTGGGCGCGAGACCAAGCGAGGCTGCGCCCGCGATGGTGAGAAAGTTGCGGCGTGAAGTCATGGTAGTTCCTAAATTGGGTTTGAAGCGAATGAATGCCCGGGTCTGGCATTTCAGCGAACAGCGGACTACGCTGACAGAAGATTCTTGATTGTATTTCGTCGCTCAGGCCCGCAAAAAACTTACACGCGCAGCGACGAATTGATTTAGTCGGTGCGCGGGTTGGCGACTTTTTTGTACGCGCGATCAGCAATCATTCCAAGCGTGTCTGCCAATTATCACCGTTCATCTCTTCAAATTTTGTTGCTTCGCGCTGTCGCCAAGAGTCGCGTCAACTCGTCTGGATGCTTGCGCAAATTCGCTTTGTGCAACCGTCCGATTTGGTACATCGACACGCCGACGATGAGCCCAAAAGTCGTAAGTACTACGAAGACCGACGCACCCATCGCGCTCAGTCCGGCGCTCAAAGCGCTGAACACGAGAATGCCCGCCTGCTCGTTCAGGTTTTGCACGGCAATCGAGCGTCCTGCGCTCATCAACACATGACCACGATGCTGCAAAAGCGCGTTCATTGGCACCACCATGAAACCTCCCAGTGCACCGAGCAGCAGCATGAACAGCGCAGCCACCCAAACCTGAGTCACAAAGATCATCGCGATCATCGTCACGCCCATGATGATGCCGATCGGCAATACGTCTGTGGCATTGTCGAGCGACATGGTGTGTGACGCAGCCACAACGCCAATCGCTGTCCCCAGCGCTACCAGACCCATGAGCTGAGTCGAATCCGGTACGCCGTAGCCCAATGCCGCTGCACCCCACGCGATCACAAGGTAGCGCAACGGCCCGCCCGCACCCCAGAACAGCGTTGTCGTTGCGAGCGAAATCTGTCCCAGTTTGTCGCGCCACAACAAAGCGTTACAGCGCAAGAAGTCGCTCAACAGAAAACGCAAACCCGGCATCGGTTGCATGGCAACCCCCGTACGCGGAATGCGTAGATTGAAGACGGCGGCAATTAGGTAGACAAGGATGATGAACGTCGTCGCCACCCTTGGTGCCGTGATCGCTGTGACCGCGAAATCAACCGGAAGGACGTCGAGGTTGCGGACCCAATCGCTGGCGTTTGTGCCGATGAGTACGCCACCAAGCGCGAGCCCCGATAGGATCGAGCCAATGGTCAGGCCCTCGATCCAGCCGTTGGCCCTCACCAGCTGCGATGGAGGAAGCATTTCGGTCAGGATGCCGTATTTAGCCGGCGCGTAAATGGCGGCACCCAGACCCACCACCGAATAGGCGACCAACGGGTAGTCGCCGAACAGGAGCATCAGGCAACCGAGCACCTTGATCGCATTGGATGCGAACATCACCTGCCCTTTCGGGAACCGGTCCGCCAAAGCGCCCGCCACGGGCGCGAGAACGACGTAGAAAACCGCGAACACCGAAACCAGCGCTGCCTGTTGCCATTCGGGAGCGCCTTGGTTGCGTAGCAGCGCCACCGCAACAACAAACAACGCGTTGTCCGCAAGCGAACTGAAGAACTGCGCCTTCATGACTTCGTAAAACCCGTGCTGCATCGGCTACGTAACTCCCGAATTGAAAATGGACGACCGATTACGCTGAGATGCGCGCGGGTTGCTCGCGATGAGTTCAGTCAAGCATCGTCGACAAGGCCAGACGCATGTGCCATTGAACTGAATGCGGATGGCTAGCTCGTCGTATGGCCGATTTCCGTTAGTGCCTTCCGGCCTTCAGCCTTTGAGGAGCCCTAACGGTCATCTCTGATTCGAACAGTTGATTCGACGCCTCCAGGGCGCCCAAGTCGCGCATCGCCTTGATGCGCACTGCGGCGATTTCGGCCCGCCCTTCTTCAAACCGCTTCTTCTTGCGCAATTGCCGACGATAAGCCTCCGAATCCAGCACGGCGGTAAACGGCTCGTCAACGCGATTGGCTTCGGCGTAGGCGCGCGCGGCGCGGCCCATTTCGGCTCGTCCGTCCGGCTCCATCATGCGCAGCATGGCGTCCTGCAGGCTGCGAACATCGCTACCCCGAACAATAATGCCCGTCGCGCCGTCAAGCATTAGTTCGGCAGGCCCGCCAATGTCGGTCACGATGACGGGTAACCCGGATGCCTGAGCCTCTAGCGGAGCGTTGCCCCAGGTGTCGGTGGTGCTCGGAAATACTTTGACATCGCACGAGGCCAGCGCTGTCGCAAGTCGGTCACCGTGAAGATAGCCGGTGAATGTTGTCGGCAGTCCCGCGAGTTGCCCGGTCAAAGCGTCACGGTACGGACCGTCCCCAATGATCACGAGATGTACGTTGGAAGCGGTTTCGTGAAGTCTCTTGAATGCCTGCGCGAGGATGTGCAGATTCTTTTCGATCGCAACGCGGCCCACGTAGACGAACTTGACGGCGTTGGCAGCAACGCCTAAATCTTGCCAGTATTCATCTTCGCGCTTGTCCGGATGAAACCTGTCGACATCAACCCAACGGTCAAGAATCAGGAGCTTCCGGTTGCGCAGGCCGCGCTTGTGCAGGTGCTTGGCGACAAATTGCGACGGCACCAGCATTTCGTCAACCGAGTGGTAGAACACGAGCATGTACTTCCACGCCATCGCTTCAAGGCTCACATCCTTGGTGTAGTTTTCCACATACTCGGGAAAGCTGGTGTGATAGGTCGCGGCCGTTTCGATCTGCAGAAGCTTGGCGGCGATCAGTCCGGCAAGACCCACTACGCCCGGCGTGCTGATCTGCATTTTTGTGAAGCCGGACTCCTGCAAATACTTGAGCATGTCGAGGAGCGGTGGAAAACAAATCTGCAAGCCATCGTACTGCGGGAAGCCCACGTGCGCGACCGCGCGGAGCATTTTGAGCTTTCCCGCAGCAATGAAAGCTCGGGTGTCGGGATCCTGCGCGAGGCGTTCAAAATCACCGTCGGCAACGCAGGTGACCACCGTGAAATCGATGTTGCGACGAATCGATTCGCGAATCATGCGCTTGATGCTGTTTGATACACCATTGACTTCGAAGAACGTGTCGGTAACCAGCACCACTTTTTGTGACTCACGCACCTTAAAAGCTCGACGCACATCGCGTGCGATCTGACAGTCAGCACTTTGCGCCATGAATGCAACGAGATAGGGCAACGATACGAAAAGATTGGATGAAATGAGCGCAACGGATTCCTTGATTGCGCTGACGATATTGTGTGATTCAGCGCGACTCAGAGTACGCACATAGTGCGCAAAAATCCTGTTCACCAGAGTCGTGATCACCAGAAAAATTCGATCATCCATCGTGGTTGCGACGTTAACTTTTTCCCGGAAGTCGTAATCGGCAAGCATCTCGTAGACCTCCGTCTCCAGTACCGCTTCGAAAGGCTTGCCACCTTGGCGACGTGACCATGTCTGTTTGATGCGGTAGAGACCGTGACGCAGCTGAAATGACAGCTTGTCCAAAACACTCTGGTTGTCAGCATCGAAAACCAGCTTCAATAGCGACTGCATGGAGCCGCCGACCGACACCGCTTTTTGCGACCCGTGGGTGTTGCGCGAGTCACCCCCTTTATAGAGCAGCTTCAAAATGGAGTGAGCAATCGTGACCGGGCCGCCATGCACGCCATCGGCGCGGCTGCTGCGCGCACGAATGCAATCCACCATTGCGTTGGCCGATAGCGGCACCGCATTGCCCAACTCAAACTCGGTCCACGTGGTGCCCGGATTGATACCGGCATGGTCGTCCGACCCGCCGACAAAGGACTTGAGCCAGGGCGTCGGCCCTTTGGGCTCAACCCCGTGCTGATTGGCGAGGCGCTCGATCGTGGCGCGATCAAGGTCGCGGACAATGTCCCAGGTCAGATCGTTGAGCACGCGAGTTCGAGCACCGTTCCGGACTTCAATGCAGTTGCAGAGCAGCAGCGCCTTTTCAATGTGGGCTGCACTCAGTGAACCTTCGCGCCCGTAGGGGCGATTCTGCGTACTCATCAACGGATGTGTCATGAAATACACGAGCTTGTTGCCCGCATAGTTGGGTGCTTGCTCAGCCGCAATTTGTGAATCGACATACGCGATCATCTCGTAGACATTTGAGCGCAGCCGATCAACTTCGGCGAACTGGGACTCGGTCATGTTGCCGACCGTAATGTGGATGTTGCATCCGTCCTCCGGAAACGTAGTGGTCATTTCGGAACTGATAAATACGTCCTTGAAACCACGGTCAAGCAGTTCGCGCACGCCGTCGATGGAGTTGTGATCCGTAAGCGTCACCAGAGACATGCCCCGTTTCTTGAGCATGTGATACAGCTTGGTCGGATCAGAGTACGACTCGGGGATCGAGAAGCTATTTGCCGCGTAGTAGTCGGTCACGTTGGAGGCATACGAATGGAGGTGGAAATCCACGCGTTCGATGCGACTGTTCGTGATCACATTTGTGCTTGTTTCGTGGTGCATCGTCCATCCCCGCTTCCGTTACCCGCCCTGCTGGCAAGCTTTTTGGGGAGCACTGGTCGTTTCAACGCAGTCCAAGTCTGCGCCGCGCAGCCTTCCCCTGCGATGTAGTGGAACAAACGAGTGTGACTGGTCGATGTCCGAAAGATGGCGGTTTTGCGTCAGCGTTGCGATAGAGGATTCATCGTTCTGTCATCGATGAGCGCTACAACCACTACGCAGGTTTTCGGCACTTGAATGCAAGAACACACAGGGGAGACGATGATGAGCGGATTCATGGAACAACTTCGGGAGCAGCGTTGGGACGATCACCGCTATTACCACCACAGTCGTGTCAACCAGAGCCTGCATCTGGTGAGCGCCATTAGCTTTGTTGTCGGTTACGTGCTGCTTTTTTACGTACCCGCAATGGCTGCCTTAGTGTGCTGGCTCGTTGGCATGGTATCGCGACAGTCGGGGCATTTTTTCTTCGAACCGAAGGGCTATGACGAAGTCAATCGCGCAACACACGAACACAAGGAAGACATCAAGGTCGGCTACAACCTGAAGCGAAAGATTGTCCTGATGATCATCTGGGCGGTATCGCCGATTTTGCTTTGGTTCGATTCGACCTTATCCGGCGCATTTGCAAAGCCTGCGAACACGATGGAATTTGTCAATAACGTTGGCATGTTGTGGCTTGCCATTGGCGTCGGTGGATTGTTGTTCCGCACGATTCAACTGTTCTTCATCCGTGACATCGAGACCGGCGTGGTGTGGTTCACCAAGATTCTGACCGACCCGTTTCACGACATCATGCTTTATTGTCGTGCCCCGCTTCACCTGATACGGGGTGAGTTGATTGACCCCAATGTGGCAAAGCGATAGGGATGGCGAAGAGCCGAGCAAGTGGCTGGGGCGGCACTCTGGATTGACTGGGCCTGCCGCCGCTTCTTCAAAACCGGTGCGCGATCAACTGCTTGACGATACTTCGGCGGATTTTCTTGTTCGTTACACCGGGGCTCAACCACCACCAGCCATCGCGTTGCATCGCTTTGGCGGCGGCGACAAAGCAATCCGTGACGGTGGCGAATTCCTGATCGGTGTAGTTGAGACTGAAAATCAATCGGCCCGTACCCACCCAGCTCAGCGCCAGGCCCTCAGCACGCAGGTAATACTGAAGCATCCAGTTGTAGCGACTGGGTTGGGTATACAGTACCGTCCAAATCGACGACAGATTAGCCACTTGTACGGGCAGATGTTCAAGGTGCAGGCGACGGTTGAACTCGGCGGCACGGCGCTCCCAGAGCTGATCCACGTTCGCATACATCGCCCGCGCTTCCGGCGTCTCGATGTAGTCGAGAAAAGCATCCATCGCCCCCATCACGTAAGGATGAGTGTTAAACGTGCCTCGTGCGAAACAGATGTCGGCGGGGCGATCATCCCTAAAGCGCTTCATCCATTCGCGCTTTCCACACACTACGCCGACCGGCAAACCGCCACCCAAAGTCTTGCCGTAGGTCACCATGTCAGCACGCACGCCGAAGTATTGCTGGGCACCGCCACGTGCAATTCGAAATCCAACAAAGACTTCATCAAATATCAACGCGATTCCGCGCGCCGTGCAGACCTCGCGCAACTCTTTGAGCCACGCTGTGTAGGCCGTGCGATCAAACGATGCCCGTCGCGAGCTGTCGAGCAACGACGAATCGCCAGGCGCACCGGCGTTCGGATGCAACGCCTGAAGCGGATTCACCAAGACGCACGCAATGTCTCTCCGCGTCGCCAGTACCTTCAACGCAGCTGCGTCCATATCTTTCAGCGTGTAAGTATTCTTCGCCGCCACCGGATTGCCGACGCCGGGTTGCACATCACCCCACCAGCCGTGATAGGCGCCGCAGAATCGGACAAGATGGGTGCGCTTCGAGTGATACTGCGCGAGACGTACTGCCTGCATAACGGCCTCGGTGCCCGACATGTGAAACGAGACTTCGTCCAGTCCCGAAATCGTCTTCAGTCGCGCCACATTCTTTGCCACCACCGGGTGATAGGCACCGAGCACAGGCCCCAGCGCTTGCACTTGCGCAGCGCCTTGTTCAATGCACCGCTTGTAAAAGTCGTAGCCAAATACGTTCACGCCATACGAACCGGTCAGGTCGAAGAACTGATTGCCGTCAAGGTCCGTGACAAGCACGCCTTGCGACTGATTCAGGAACACGCCTGCCTTGAGATGCGCACGAATATAGCGACTGAACTGAAACGGGACGCGATAGTGCGAAGTGAACTGCAAATCGGAGACGCTATCTGCGACCTGTGCCGTCATTCGCGCGCTATTGGCGAAGCGCGAATCGTACAGCGCGCTGAGCCTCGTAAAAGCGGCGCGACGAATCGCGATCACATCATCAGGCGCGTCATCAGCCTTGAAAAAATGCGCGTCGTCGTACTCGTAGTAGGGCACCCACTTTGCAATCTGGCGCGACATTTTTGCGTGTCCAGCGAGCGAACGATGCTTGGCCAAAGACAACTGAATGCGCGCGTTGAGGGTGGGCAATGCCACAATCGGAATCGCGGCAGTCAGCGCTGCGAGCATCAAGGTGTTCATCAAAGATTCCACAGTTACCGGCATTTCTATAAATACATTGTTCGGGCGAACTGCGGCGTTGCCCGGTGCTCGCAATCCTCACGTACCAAAGCGTACGTTCCGGTTGCTGCGCGCCGTGCGCCTTGCATTTCATCCCGAAAAATGAATTTCTAGAAGCGCCCTTACTCCTACCCCGATGTATAGCGGAGCCAGATGAAATGCTTGTGACACTGCGCGATCTTTTTCAGCAACTCGTGAATCAGGAGCAGCTGAATTTCTTGCTGACAAATCGCATTCCGAGGCGTTCGCTGACAATCTTCATGGGCTGGTTCAGCAAGATTGAAAATCCTTTCGTTCGCAATCTTTCAATCGGTCTGTGGCGACGCTTTGCTGACATCCGTCTCGATGAAGCAAAAAAATCGCGTTTCACCAGTTTGCACGACTGCTTTATCCGTGAGTTGAAGCCGGGGCTCAGGCCGGTCGATCCGAATGCGCAAATTCTTACCAGTCCATGCGATGGAATTGTTGGCGCATGCGGTGCCATCAATGGCGTTCAGATGTTTCAGGCGAAGGGGTTTCCCTACACGTTGATGGACTTGATTGGGGACGCTGACGTGGTCGAGCGCTACCGCGACGGCAACTACGTCACCATCCGCATCACGTCGAGCATGTATCACCGCTTTCACGCGCCGCTTGATTGCCGCGTGCAACAGGTGAACTACATCTCAGGCGACACGTGGAACGTCAATCCGATCGCACTCAAGCGCGTGGAAAACCTGTTTTGCAAGAACGAGCGCGCGGTGATTCACGCAAGGCACACCGACAGCGGCGAAGAGGTGCTATTGGTCGCAGTCGCAGCGGTGTTGGTCGCAAGTATTCGCCTGCACTTTCTCGACGTGTTGTTGCACTTGCGCTTTCGCGGGCCGAACTTGATGCGTTGTGAAGCGTCGTTTAAAAAGGGACAGGAAATGGGTTGGTTTCAGCACGGTTCAACGATCATCGTGTTCGCGCCTAAAGGGTTTACGGTGTGCGACAACATTGCCGACGGTACGCCGCTCTCGATGGGGCAGCCACTGATGCGCCTGCCTGAATGATGGATATCGTTCCAAACCAGAAAGAACGCACACAAACTGCGTCCGAGGAAATCGCCAATAGCGTGAGCCATGGCCTGATGCTGCTGGCGGCTCTGGTTGCTGCGCCGCTTCTTTTTGTTGCGCGTGCCGGTCACGAGCTACGCATCGCAGAGACCATCGGGTATGCGGTGTTCGCTACAACGATGGTGCTTTTGTATCTGACGTCGACGATTTATCACGCGCTCCCCGACGGATCGTCCAAGCGCATCTTTCTGCGACTCGATCTTGCTGCAATCTACCTGTTCATTGCGGGTAGCTACACGCCCTTCGCAATGGCTGCGACGAGCACATTGGATGGCACAACCGACCCATGGGCGTGCGCGCGACTGGGTGGCGTTTGGGCGCTTGCCGTGACGGGTGCGTCGCTGAAAGTATCTGAGCGACTCTCGCATCCGGTGCTCTCGACTGGACTCTATCTGGTCATGGGATGGACCGTGCTGATTGCCGCCTTACCGCTGATTGAACGTGTTCCCGCAGCCAGCGTCTTCTGGCTGGTCGCTGGTGGAATTGCCTACTCAGTGGGAGTGATCTTCTTCGCGCTGGACTCGCGGCTGCGATTTGCTCATGCCGTATGGCATGCGTTTGTGGCTGCGGGTACCGGTTGCCACTTTGTGGCTGTGCTGAGTTACGCAGCGTAACAAGAGTCGTCAAATTCAGGTGGAACCGGGGCTCCGCCTGAACTCATTGCTCATCCGTTAGTTACTTCTTGTGCTTCTTTGGGCGACCCGTTTTAACAGGATCGAGCTGGTTTAACTCCATCAGCTGTGTGGCGGGTGCCAAGGAGGCGAAGTGGCGCAATGCTGCGCGCACCACTTCGCTCTTCTTGGTGCTGTCACGGCCAGACTTGATCGCATCAAGCTTGCACTTTTTGAGGAGCTCCTGATCCGCAGTGGTCATGGTGAAACTATCGCGCATGATGGGAGACACGGCTTTGGGCAGGCTAACGGGCTTCGTTGTTACGGCTTTCACTGCTGGCTTCGCGGCTACTTTGCTTGTGATCGCAGCCTTTACGGCGGGCTTGGCGACAGGCTTTGAGCCGATTACTTTCGCTGCGGGCTTTTTGGTGCTTTTGGCTGCGACTTTGGCCACAGGCTTTGCGAGCTTTACTGTTGAATTCATTTGAGTGATGCAGATTAATTAAACAATAATATTGTATTACCGTTAATTTGAATTTGTAAAGCCCCCGAGAATTTTCAGTGTTGTGTGCCTGAAAATGCAAACGGCACCCGAAGGTGCCGTTGAATTACGCGGTAGAGACGTGCTTTACGCTAGCCTAATTTGCGCCTGCTCTGCCGTCAAATACCCGACTGCCGCTCCTGCGCGATCCTTGTAGTTCGCTCGGATCAGCGGATCGAGCGTCGCCTGCACTTTGCTGTGCAACGACGAACTCCAGTCGCCCGCGTGCTGGAAGTTGCTCATGATGTAGGTCCAGCCGTTGATCTCGTCGACTGCATGCAAACCGGTTGATTCGCCGCCCGCCGGGATCGACATCACGCGGGCAAGCGCCTTCGTGTCGACGTTGTACGCCCAGAGGAAATTGTTGACGTGAGTACTGCTGTCTTCGCCGATGAAAAGCGTGCGTAGCTTTTCGGAGAATTTCAGGTTGTCCGGGTTGGATACTTTGTCAGGATTTGCAAGATTGCCGAGTGCGTCGGCGGTAATGTCTTCACCGATCAAAAGAGCCTTCGTCTGTACCGGCACCCACTCGCTGTTGATCGTGTTGCCATCCAGATCCTTCTGTCCGCCTGCCAGATTGTGAGCGAATACGCCGCCAGCGACAATCGCCTTTTCAACCGTGATGTTGGTGGACTCACGCCACGCCGCGTTGCCGCGCACCATCGAGCTCTGGATGTTTTGCAGTGCGGAATACGCGATCTTGTCTTTCGCGTTGACCGTCGTGCCCTCGAGCTTGGTAAAGCCCATGCTCGCGCCCTTCAGATTGGCGTAGCGGTGAGTTTCCAGAAATGCCGCCGCCTTGTCCATGCCAGGTTTTAGCTTGACCCAGTTGACGACGCCATCAACGATGACTTTGGTGAAACTCGTATCCAGCGGGTCGGTTTTGGTTGCCGTAAGAATGTCCGCAGCGGTGAGCGAATTGGCTAACGCTTCGATCTCTGCACTGGTCGCGCTGCCGAGCTTGATCCAGCTCAAGCCCGCGCCAGCGGCAGCCGGGTCGACCGAGAAGCCCGCGCCCAGTTTCGCGACGTAGAGCGTGCCCGACGACAAGTCCTTTTCACGATCCGCGACGAACATGAACAGCCCGCCATTGGTGTAATCATCACCCATCAGTGCCGTCCGGTTGTCTGGCATCACCTGCACCAGCTCATGCGAGATGCGGCCCATGCAATAGTGCTTTTTGATCGTGCCGGTGCCATCGGGATTGACTGTGACCTCAGGCAAGTGACCGTAGTGATAAGGATTGGCTTTCGTCTCGTCATCAAACACATTTTTGCTGAAGGTTTTGAAGAACGAGTTGCTGCTGAGAAACGGAGCATCCGGCTCATACTCTTCGCTCGACAGGTGCGTGTTCCACGGTGACAAGCTCGCGCCACAGGTAATCCACAAGCCATGCGCAGCGGAGGTATCGACGTTGTGATACTTCACGAGCGAGAGCTTTCCAGTCGTTTGATCCTGATCGAGCGTGAGCACCGCGATGGGCGACGGCAGCGTCCCGTAGGCGCTCGCGCCAGCCTAATCGCGAGAGGTGTATTCAAATTGCACGACAGCAAAAACAGCCTTGCCTTTGATGCCGGGGACCGTCGGATTGGGCAGCGACAAAAGTGATGTGCCATCCGGGCCGTCTGAGTAAAACGGGCGCTCTTTGCCAGCGACGGATTTGTCAATGATCGGCTGGTTTTTAATGTCGACATAGCCGCCGGAAAGTACAGAGCCTCCCTTTCCATCGGCGACCATGTCGCCGGTCACGAAAAACGGTTGGTAGGCCAATTTGTAGGCGACCGTGCTGCCGTCGCTCATCGCAACGTTCAGCACCGAGCCAACCGTCGTCGTTGCCATCGCAGCAGGGTTGGCGAGTGTCGGTGCGGCCATCCCCGTAAACGACGCGGATTTGAAGGTCGCGGGTGCGCTGTCACCGCCACAACCGGCAAGCGCAGCTACTGAAGACAGTCCACTTAGCGGCAGCAGAGGCAGCGAGAGAAATTTGAGTGCCTGACGGCGTGACAGGTTTTGAATATCGGACATGAGTGATGCTTTACCGAGTGAAGAATGAACGGTTTGGAGAATGGGTGACGCAATGAGTCGCGTTACTGCGCCGTACGTGCACCCAGAAAATGTTGCGCGTACCGTGGCACCATGCGCTCGATGGGCAGGAGAACGAAGAAGTCCGCGCTGTCGAAATCCGGATCCCACGCTGGTTCGCCACAGACCCAAGCGCCAAGGCGTAAATAGCCCTTGAGTAGCGGCGGCGCAGTCGGGCGCGAGCCCATCGGGTCGCCCAGCGATGGCAGGCCGCGAATCGGCTCGACACGAAAGTCGACGGGTGCCAGATGCTTCGACATCAACTCGGCACGCAGCGCGCCCAGATTGAGCGAGCCGCTGTCAAGGGGAACGCTGGCGCATCCCGCCAGATACTTCACGTTGTTCTCGCGCACGTAAGCGCCGAGCCCAGACCACAATCGCGCCAGCGCGCCGCTGCTGCGATAGGCCGGATGAATGCAGGCGCGGCCGACTTCGAAAATCTCATTCGCAATCGGCTTTAATGCATCAATGCGAAACTCGCCTTCGGAGTACATGCGTTTGACCGAGCGCGCACCCCACGGTGACAGGATGCGATAGGTGCCGATTACTTTGCCCAGCGTTTCATCGACGACGATCAGATGCTCGCAAGCGGGATCAAACATGTCGACGTCCCGCCCGTCGTGACGATGCAAATCAGCGCCCATCTCTTCACAAAAAACCTTGTACCGCAGGCGTTGCGCTGCGATCACGTCGGACGCGCAGTTGGCGAGGCGAACAGTCAGATACGGCTCGACCGCGGGGCGAGCTTTACTGACGGCAACGGTGGCTTGGCTGGCAACAATTTGCATGCGTGCGACTCCTTGGGATGACGCATGCAATGTAGAAATTCAAGATGACATCGACGTGACGAAATGGCGACGCCTGTGTGACACATGAAAGGCGGAGACTGTCATCAGCGCGTCATATCCGCTTCAGAAAATTGCGTCTGGTTTGTCGCTTGGTGCAGTGAACGACGCGCACGAATAGTTGCGTGGAATACATCGTTCAAGCGATCATCAACACGCTTGATGAAGCGGGACAGGAGGCAACGTAGCCCCTGTTCTCGCGGGCCTCCTCCGAATTTTCACTTTACCGACAAACGTCCGGCGATTTACCCACGCAATCCGAGCGTCAAAGCCACGCCGAACTTCGCCCAACGAGCGGTTTCTTCGTCGAGCAATGCCGCCGTCAGCGGCTTCCTGCTGAGCCAGCTTCCGTCAAGCTGCAACAGGAATGAGTCACCTTGAGCGCGAAGGTTCGCCGTGGGCACATCGTTAACGCGCCCGTGACAAAACAGTGCCGCCAGCCGCAAGCAAACGATTCGTTTCAGCAACGCCGACGACAACGCGTCCCGATTTAATTTTTTAAGCGTTCCGGTGTGCCCCAACGCAAGCGTCGCCAGCGTGCTTCGTTCCTGCTCCGAGAAGCCGTACAACTCCGAATGCTCGATCACGTAGGCCGAATGACGGTGATAGTCCTCATGCGCGATCGCCATGCCGATTTCATGAACGGCCGCCGCCCACGATAGCTGCGGATCGGGCGCGGGCTGGGCAACGTCGGCCCACAATGCTTGCGCGAGTGTTCCCACCCGCTCCGCCTGCTCCCGGTCTGCGCCATATCGATTCTGCAAGCGAGCTACCGTGATGGATCGCGGATCAGAGTTGGACGGCTCGTCAGATCGATGCAGAAGGTCATAGAGCACGCCCAGACGCAGCGCGCCCTCGGCGGGCTCGATGGCCTGAACGTTTAACTCCTGCATGAGCCCCAACAAGATCGCAAGACCACCGGGCAACACCGGTGCCCGACTTGATTTAAGCGCCGCCAGCTCAAGCCGATTGACCTGCCCGGCATCAATCATCGCGCCTTTCAGCTTCAAAAGTGCGTCGACCGTGATTGCGTTGCCGAAATTGTTTTCCGTCACGATTTCATGCAGCGCGCGAATCGTTCCCGACGACCCGTAGGCCAAGGGCCAGCCTTGTTTGTAGCGCTTTTGCAGCACTTCAACGCGTGTACGCACAAACACTTCGGCCTTGCGGAACGCCGCCGCCGTTACCGTCGCGCCAGGAAAAAAATTCTGCGACAAAGTGACCGCGCCAAGCGGAAACGACTCGGTCAATTCCGGCTCATAACGCTGCCCCACGATGAACTCGGTCGAGCCGCCGCCGATGTCCACAATCAGCCGCTCCTGATCGCTCCACGGCAGCGTGTGCGCGCAGCCCAGATAAATCAGCCGCGCCTCTTCCTGGCCTGAAATGACGTCAATACCTACGCCGAGCGCCTGCTCGGACGCTTTAAGCAACGCAGCCCGATTTTTGGCTACACGATAAGTGCTCGTTGCAACCGCACGCACGCGATCACGGGGGATTGTGCCCAGCCGTTCGCGAAAGCGCTCGAGCGCGACGCAGGCCTCCGCGAGCTTCTCGTCGGCTACTTCATTCGAGTCGCTGAGCCCACCCGCCAGACGCACGCCTTCACGGTACGTGCTGATCGGCACGATCTGGCCACCGTCCTCTTTAGCGATTAATAGCCGAAAACTGTTCGAGCCTAAATCGACCGCTGCCAACGGCTCGTTCCCACCCTGTCTGCGCGCCGTCATAGTGTTGATTTAATGCTTTAACTGGCTAAAACATAGAGCATATTGCAGTACTGTGACAGGGGGGTGACTTGCCGCGTTAGACGGTGGCTTCGGTTGCCGACTAAAACCGCTGGCGGCGTTAGCGCGTAAAAGAATTGAGGAAAAATCCATGACCCGACTCGACGGTGTCATTTCTGTCTCATACGCTCGATCAACGCTTTATGCCGGAGAATTTATGTGGATCGCGCTGTCGCTGTTTAGTGTCGGCGGGCTTGTTGTAGCGGCCATCGGCTTCATCGTGATCGGCCATCGAAAGCTCGATGCTGTGCTCGCGAGCTTCGGCTGCGGCATCGCGCACGATTGAGCGCGTCACAGCGGATCCCGCCCTTCATACCCGCGACCTTGGCGGCACGGCGCGAACGGCCGACGTCACGCGTCCTGTGTGTGCAGGCTTGACACGCGTTACTCACGCAGAAAAAGGCGGCTCAAAGCCAATTGGCGCGCAGGCTTCGCTACCATTGAGCCATGCAGCATTCAGAACCTCCCGCACAGGCCGTTGACATTCTCGTTGGCGGCGGCGGTATCAATGGTGCGGGAATCGCCCGCGACGCGGTTGGGCGCGGTTTGTCCGTTTTGCTCGTCGAAAAAGACGATCTCGCCGCACACACGTCGCAGTGGTCGTCGAAGCTGATTCACGGCGGGCTGCGCTACCTCGAACATTACGAATTCCGCCTTGTCGGAGAGGCGCTGGCCGAGCGCGAAGTGCTTCTTCGTGTTGCGCCGCATTTGATCAGGCCGCTGCAGTTTGTGCTTCCGCACGAGCCTCATTTGCGGCCCAAATGGATGCTGCGCGCAGGACTGTTTCTCTATGACCATCTCGGCGGCTGGAGCGGCCAAAAGCAGACGCTACCGAAGTCGTTTGCCGCAAACCTCAGCGCGACGAAGTCATCGAATTGGGGCGCAGGTCTGAGGCCGCAATTCGGCGAAGGCTTCGTCTATTCGGATGCGCAAGTAAACGATGCACGGCTTGTCGTTGAGAACGCCAAAGACGCGCGCTCGCGCGGCGCGGATATTCGCGTGGGCACGGCATTCGTCGGCGCGAAGCGGGTCGGCGACATCTGGCACGCGACCATAAAGGACGCCAAGACTGCCACTGTGCAAACCATCCATGCCCGCGCCATCGTCAACGCCGCTGGCCCGTGGGTCAAGGATTTGCTCGCGCACATCGACACGCCCGCCACCAAAGAGACGGTGAAGCACATCAAGGGTTCGCACCTCATCGTCCCGCGCGTGCATGACGAACCGCATGCCTACATCCTGCAAAACAAGGATGGCCGCATCGTATTCGTCATCCCATATTTCGAGCGCTTTTCATTGATCGGCACGACCGATGTGCCGGTCACGGATTTCGCTGCGCCGCAGATCACCGATGATGAAACGCAGTACCTGCTGGACCTCGCAAACACCTATCTAGCCAGGCCGCTCACGCGTGAAGACATCGTTTCAACGTACGCCGGCGTTCGCCCGCTTTATGACGACGGTGGCGACGATCCTTCGGCGATTACGCGCGACTACACGCTTAAACTTGATCATCAGGAAGGCGGCGCGCCGCTGCTGAACATTTACGGTGGAAAAATCACCACTTACCGCAAACTCGCCGAGCACGCGATAGAGAAATTGCTGCCGTTCTTTCCGAACGCAAAAAAGCCGTCGTGGACCGACACACCGTTGCAGGCGGGCGCAACGGCACAGTCACTCATCGCGCTATGCAACGAAATTCAGACGCGAGGCATCAGCGCAGGTTACGCGCATCGCCTGGTCAATCGCTACGGACTTGCCGCCGATCAACTCGCCACCGCCGACATGGGTGAAATCTTCGATGAAACCTTCAGTGAAGCGGAAATTCCCTACCTGCGCGATCATGAATGGGCGCAGTCCGCGCAGGCCATGTTGCAGCGACGAACCAAGACCAATTTGCTGGCGTCTCCAGCCACGTTGCCGCGCATTCATGCCGCCATTGAACAGGCGTTGACATCACAACGATGAGTCACCGATGAATCACCCATGAGTCGCGTTATGCAACCCCTCTCTGCGCTCAACAACGCGACGTTAAAGCGCATCGACCACCTCCTCTTCGATGTCGACGAAACCTTCACGACGCACGGCCTGATGCGCGCCGAAACCTACGCCACATTGTTTGCATTGCGAGACGCTGGCATCACCGCCGTTCCGGTGACGGGTCGGCCATCCGGCTGGGGCAACGTGATGCTTTCAACGTGGCCGATCAAGGCCTGCGTGACTGAAAACGGCGGCGTGATCGCGTGGAAAAACGCAACGGGTATTGCCGTTCAACAAGTCATCCACAATGAACATCGTGGCGAAGGTTACATCGAAAAATTACGCGCTCTGGGCAGTGCAATTGCAGCGAAATATCCGCAAGTCCGAGTGAGCGCCGATCAGCCGTACCGCCTCACCGACTTAGCCATCGACTATGCCGAACAGTCTCACAACGTAGGCCCCGATGTGGTCGCCGAAATCGTCAGCTGGATGCGCAGCGAAGGCTATTTAGTGGCAGTCAGCAGCATCCACATTCACGCCTACAAACCCGAGAATCAAAAGGCCGACGGCGTCTACCCCCTTATGCAAGCGGCATTCGCAATGGATTTGCAGGCGGTGCACGCGCGTGCCGCATTCATCGGCGATTCGCCGAACGACGCATCGCTGTTCGCCGCTATCCCTGTCTCGGTGGGCGTTGCCAATGTGCGCGGCAGTCTCGACAAAATTCACACGCCGCCCGCCTACGTGACCGACGCCGAATGCGGCGCGGGATTTATCGAATTTGCGCAGCGACTGATCGCCGCCCGCGCTTAGCCAAACCGTAAAAAATAGGGGAACCCAACATGATTGTCATCCGAGTCCTTGCCCTCGCTTTTTTGTGCATCATCGGCGTTTTTTTGCTGTGGGTCGTCGTGGTCAACCTCACCAGTCGGGAGGATTCCATGTGGTACGGCGGCCGCCCTTCGACCCTCGGGCTCAAGGACGGCAAACTCAGCGGCCCCAAACAAACGCCCAATAGCGTCGTCAGCGATAGCGTTGCCACGACCCACCCGGCGTACATCGCCCCCATTGCGTTCACGGGCGACGCAAAATCCGCAATGACGAAGCTCACCGCCATTGTCAAGGCGATGGAAGGCGCAACGCTTGTCACGATAGAGGACGCCTATCTGTGCGCCGAATTCAAAAGCAAAACCATGCGCTACACCGACGACTTTGAGGCGCGGGTCGACGCCGTCGCGAACGTGATTCACGTTCGCTCGGCATCGCGACTGGGTAAGCGGGATTTTGATGTCAATCGCCAGCGGGTCGAAACGATTCGCGGCAAGTTTGCGGCCGTTTAATCGCAACAACAATTTGCTGAAAGCGCTGTTTCTTTCGGGCGAGAGCCCGAAAAAAGCAATAGTCGATAAGGCAATAAATAGGCCTTTAGCCCCTTTGCAATCAGGGGTTACAGCAAAAAGCTGAACAGAAATTCAGCGCGACCCAAGCGCCAATATGCGCCCAATTTTGACAACACGCGCCAGTTCCGCCAAAATAGAGAGCTTCATTAGAAAAACAAAAAACCGCAAGTGAAATGGCGCTTTAGCTCAGTCGGTTAGAGCGATGGAATCATAATCCACAGGTCCGGGGTTCGAATCCCTGAAGCGCCACCAACAAATTCAATGACTTAGCTCAATTCGACGCTGGGTCAAAATGTCCAAAGTCGACTTTTTTGTCTCACGCGTGAGACAAAACTGTTTTTCGACCTCGTTTAGTTGCCCGTAATTTTCCGATTAAGTGGCTTCACTTTTTCGCCTAGTCTTTGTCGCACATAGTGCTCGGTCATTGTGCGAGACGCATGCGCAAGTCGCTTTTGAGCCAACGCCAAATCATCCGTATCGGTGGCATTCTTCGCTCTAAGGTCGCGCAGTTGAAACTGAACACCAGCTGCGTTGCGCGCCTTGTTGAACCTTTTTTTGAACATCCCCGGCGTGAACGCTTCTCCACGTTCATTAACGATGAGCGCGCGTACGCCCGGCTGGCGCGCTCGCGCACGGATTCTCGCCAGCACCTGCGCCAACTCACCTTCGCTCTCGATTCGGATTTTTCGACCCGTCTTCAATTGCTTGATCGAGATAAGCTCTCCATCAATCTTATCGAGCGTAAGCGCGTAAATGTCTTGTGGCCGTTGCCCAAGCAAGTAGGCGATGTCGAGCATGTCTCGGACGGGCCAACAGGCCGCGTTCCATACCGCCTTTAGATCTGAGTCGAGGACGTAAATATCGCGACCAGATTCCTTGAACTTGCGCACACCCACGCATGGATTTGCAAGCTGCGTGAAACCCCACTCGCGGGCGCGATTCCACATGTGCGACATCAACGCAATTTCGCGATTAGCGCGAACTTCGGTTACCTGACCGCGCAAATCAAGGTACGCTCGAATGTCGACTGGCGAAATGTCATCGAGTGCAACCGCATCGAAGACTGGTCGTAGGTTTGAAAGATCCACCCAATTGCCGCGTTGACTCGCAGGGGCCTTTCTCGGTAGTTCACGCACGACGTATGCCTCAGCCAGCTCGTTAAAACGCATCGGTGACTTAGCTGGCGCCTCATAATCCGTCGGGTTGCCGCTGATGAGCTGGGCATAGCGCACTAAAGCGGCGGTCAAATCGGCGCCGAGCGGCACCCATTGACGAATGCCTATCGGAGGGCGAAAGTAGTACGAAGCGCGACGCTTGTAGACGTAGCGCGGCAGCCCGTTTGTGGCGGGGAAAGCGCGCTTACGGCCCACGATGCCCCCTTGTGCGCATCGCCGGTGCGAGCAGGCATGCGAAGTTAGGTCGAGCTCGAGGTTCAGGATTCGCGTGGAGGACCGACGAAGATGAATCGGAATTGCTTCCTTCCTCGTGCACACCAAGCCGTTGCTCAATCACGCGACGCGAAACTCGAGGACGACCACACGAATCCACGAAACAGGGAATCGAGTTGGCCTGTAACCATGTGACCTGCGAGCGGTGATTGCGGTAGCCTGTGAGCTCGCGTAGCTCGTTGATCGAGAGTAGGAGCAACGCCGTATGGTTATTCGACATCGTGTCCTCCGCATCCTGTTGCGGTCTGCCCTGTTCTCGATTGTGATGGGACCGCCAACTGCTTGGCGGATAGGTTCCTGCGCGCGCTAGATGCATCCCACCACCCTACCCGCAAAACACGCAAGCGCAAGCCTCGCCACGCCGACGAAAAAGAACAAAAAAAGAAGAGACCCATGACCACCACCGAACAGGCGGGCGCGCGAGTTGAAGCGCACACGCCGAGGCCACAACACGCACATTGCCCGATGTGTTGAGTGGCCGTTGCTACCTTGCTGCGCAGCAACCAGCGCGCCGAGTAGGGCGTCAGGTTGGCGGTTCGCTCTCGTGCGAGAGTGCGGACACATCAAGGTAGCTCGATGGTCGCGTCAATCCATTACGCGGACGGGCGAGGGCCGCGTGATTCGATGAACAAAAAGGGGTGAAGCTCAACCCTTCTGCACCGCGACAAAGCGCGGCAATGGCATCGCATGCGTATCGCGTCTGATGACGCGGTCAACGCGGCATCAAAACGGCAAATCGCGCGCGTAAAAACAGTCGCGACGATCAAAACGCAGGTACGCGTTTACAGAATCAAAGCCAACAAGGGCTTCGTGAGAAAGCGTACGCTAAAAAAGCGTCGCATGCACGGCGTTTACACCCATGTTATCGATGACTCGATCAACACTAATAAGCCGAGCCAGTAGGATGCTCGGATTTAATCGCGTTGTCAATAAAAAGCAGCAGACTTTTTCAATCGCAGATCGCAAAAATGTCACAGCCCATCGACTGGTGGCGCCAATCTCCTCGCGACGTAAGTGCGCTGCGGCGTGATCCACGGCTGGCACAAGTTTCCCGTCGGCCCCTCCGTGCGCCCCCTTGCATCATCGTGCAGTTCCCGGCCCTCACTCCTCCGTCTCCTGCATCATTGCCAACACATGCGCAGGCAACGCCGCCTCCATCGCCAACTGACGCAACACGAGCGTCTCATTACGACGATCAGGCAATCGTGCTCTGAGCGTGACTTGTCGTTCCCGTCGAGCGTTCTCAATGTGTTGGAAATGGACTTGTAACGCATCCCGCCCGAGCGACACCAACAATGCTTGAACTGCTCGCTCGGAGGCTGGGTCGGGCGCTCGATTGGTTAACGCACGGTGCTCCGACACCACCGGACGCCACCGCCCGTCCACGTAGTCCAAACGAAGCGCTAGCGTTGAACGACGTCTACCTTCCGCATCCATCACCGAAGCGATATGAACGCGCCGAACCAAGCAGTCATCAATACGAATCCGCACACAGTGCTTCATCGCTGTCCCTTCCTCTATCAGCGCCTCAGAACTCATCAAGAAACGAATCGTCCGCCCCTCACCCCCCGAATCACAAAACGGCTCCGCGAGCGGTATCCAATGCAGCGTCTCCCCAGGATTGGAGTACCGGCTATCTTCCACGCCGCGCTGCACCCGAGCCTCCGCGAGCGATTGATGCCAGCGATCACTCGCCTCCCACCATTGCCGAATCGACCAGCCCCGCAGCTCGCGGCGCACCGCTTCAGGTAGCTGATAAGGTTGCTCCGGGATGTCCGTTGCCCTGGTGCGATCTCCCGGCGGGTAGAACGCAAACACGGTGACCGCGTCGTCGACCGTAGTGCCGTCCTCGGCATCCGCTTCGGCGACATCGATTACATCGACAACAGCAGCGGCGGCAGCACCGTCGACTTCGTCCCCGTCCCCGTCACCCGCTCCGTCCCCAAACGCATAGTCCTCCGCCCAGCGATCCGCCTCATCGCGACCCCCGGTCCGCAACTGTTCAAGTAAATCGCGCAGCTCAAAGCTCAGCATGCTGAGCTGCTCGCCAACCCCGAGCCATTCCTGCGCATCGCGCTGCTTGAGCTTCAGCGTCCATCCACTCGCCGCCAGCTCTCGGTAAAAGCGATGTGCAATCGCTGCCTGCGACGCGTTTGCGTTCGCCTCAAAATCACCCGTTCCAGCACCCACATCAGCGCTAAGTTCATCACCCATACGCCGCTCCTTCACCAGCGCGTCAATCAACCGGCACTG
>JANXUB010000223.1 GCA_025352105.1 Burkholderiales bacterium
CGGCTCGCTGCCAGCGCCATCAGATCAGGCACGGATAGCGTGCCGTCGGAAAAGCGCGAGTGGCTGTGGAGATCTGCAACAACTTTCATTGAAGAGATTATAGAAACGCACCGCGCATGGTGGAAATTCGGACGATAGGAACTATACTTGTCATATGCTTTTGGCATATAGGGAGCCGGTAGCTGCGCGATTCTGGTGCATAAGCGTGGTCAGGTTGCATTTTTTGTGTAGTCACGCAGGAGGCGTTTGCAAGCCATGGGGCTTTTTCAGAAGATTACCAACCCGCGCGAAATTCGACAGAAACTTGGTCTCAATCAGGAGGAGTTCTGGCAGAAAATCGGTGTGACACAAAGCGGTGGCTCGCGCTACGAAGCCGGTCGCGATATGCCCAGGCCGGTCAACGAGTTGCTGCGACTGGTTCACCTAGAAGGTGTTGACCTAAGCACAGTGCGCAAGGAAGATATCCAGATCATCGAGTTTTTGCGCAACAAGCACCCCGACTTGTACTCTAAGCTGCGCGAGGCCGTTCACGGCGACGACGGCACACAGCCCAACTCGGTGTTTTAGTCACTTTTTTGCGCTTTTTTGTGCGTTGCAGCAAGGGCCGCACACGCTTCGCTAGAATCGCTATCCACAACCTTTTGGAGGCGACATGACGCAACCGCAGACGCAGCAAAATCGGCAACTCAATCCCAACTTGTTGCGCTGGCTTCGTGAACTTCGGATGACAGACGTTTCCGATTTCGGCGGCAAAAATGCGTCGCTGGGCGAACTGCTCGGAAATCTGGCTGACAAAGGTGTCCGCGTTCCCGGTGGTGTTGCTACCAGCGCGCAGGCGTTCCGCGATTTTCTTGCGGCTAATGATCTGACCAACCGCGTTGCAGCCCGTCTCGCAGGGTTGAATGTCGACGATGTTCCCGCGCTGGCCAAAGCCGGTGCCGAGATTCGCGCCTGGATCGAAGCGGCGCCGTTGCCTGCCGAACTGGAGGCTGGGATCGTGGTCGCCGTCGGCGCGCTTGAAGCTGAAGCTGGCGGCGCAATCAGCTGGGCAGTTCGCTCATCCGCCACCGCGGAGGACATGCCGGACGCGAGCTTTGCCGGGCAACAGGAAACCTATCTCAATATCGTTGGCATTCCAGCGATTTTGGATGCAGTTCGCCGCGTATTTGCGAGCCTTTACAACGACCGCGCGATTGCCTATCGCGTTCACACGGGTTACGCCGACATCCCTGTCGCGCTCTCCGCTGGCATTCAGCAAATGGTGCGCTCGGATTCCGGTGCCGCGGGCGTGATGTTCACGTTGGATACTGAGTCTGGCTTTCGTGACGTCGTGTTCGTGACTTCAAGTTACGGCTTGGGCGAAATGGTGGTTCAGGGCGCAGTGAATCCAGACGAGTTCTACGTATTCAAGCCGACGCTGCGCGAAGGGCGTCCGGCCATTCTGCGCCGAACGCTGGGCAGCAAAGCGCAGAAAATGATTTTTGGCAGTGTGCCGCAAGCCGGTAAATCCACCGAAATTGTCAATGTGTCGCCTGCAGATCGCAGCAAATTTTCCCTGACCGACGCCGACGTTGAAACCTTGTCGCGCTATGCGTTGACCATCGAGGATCACTATGGTCGCCCGATGGACATTGAGTGGGGGAAAGACGGTAATACCGGTGCCATCTACATTCTGCAAGCACGACCGGAGACCGTGAAATCTCGCGAGCAGGGCGGCAATACGCTGGTGCGCTACCGCATGACCGAAGCGGGCACTACGGTTGCCAGTGGTCGTGCCATCGGCCAGAAAATTGGGCAGGGCACCGTTCGCATCGTGAAAAACGCGGGCCAGATGGACATCGTGAAAGTGGGCGACGTGCTGGTGGCCGACATGACTGACCCCGACTGGGAGCCTGTCATGAAGCGGGCGAGCGCAATCGTCACCAATCGCGGCGGTCGCACCTGCCATGCCGCGATCATTGCGCGTGAATTGGGTATTCCTGCCGTGGTTGGCTGTGGCGATGCAACCAGCGTGCTCAAGGACGGCGACGTCGTCACCGTGAGCTGCGCAGAGGGCGATACCGGTCACATTTATTCCGGCAAGCTCTCGTTCGAGCGCACCGAAGTACAACTCGACAACATGCCGGAAGCGCCTACCAAGCTGACGCTCAACGTGGCCAATCCCGACCTCGCGTTCGAGTTTTCGCAAATTCCGAACCACGGGGTCGGCCTTGCGCGTCTTGAGTTCATCATCAACCGGCAGATTGGAATTCATCCACGCGCACTGCTGGAATTCGACACGCTGACTGATGAGTTGAAAGCGAAAGTGACCGAGCGGATCGCCGGTTACGCGTCGCCACGTGCCTACTTCGTTCAGCGCCTGTCGGAAGGCATCGCCACTATCGCCGCGGCTTTCTCGCCGCGCCCCGTGATCGTGCGCATGAGCGACTTCAAGTCGAACGAATACGCGAGCCTTCTCGGCGGTGAGGCGTATGAGCCGCATGAAGAGAACCCGATGCTCGGCTTCCGTGGCGCGTCGCGCTATATCGCGTCGGAATTCAGCGACTGCTTCGCGCTCGAATGCGAGGCGCTGCGCTATGTTCGCGAGACGATGGGATTGTCAAACGTTGAAGTCATGATTCCTTTTGTGCGCACCATTGGCGAAGCGCAAGCAGTCATCAAAGCGCTCGCTGTGCACGGCCTTGAGCGTGGCAAGAACGGTCTGCGCCTCATCATGATGTGCGAAGTGCCGTCGAATGCGATTCTGGCGAATGAATTTCTCGAATATTTCGACGGCTTCTCGATTGGTTCGAACGACCTGACGCAGCTCACATTGGCGGTCGACAGAGATTCTGGCGGGCCCATTGCAAAGACGTTTGATGAGCGCGATCCTGCAGTGAAAAAAATGCTGGGCTTCGCGATTGACGCTTGTGTTTCACAGGGCAAATACGTCGGTATTTGTGGGCAAGGGCCATCGGATCACCCTGATCTCGCCGCGTGGCTCGTAGATCGTGGTATCGGCTCGCTTTCGCTGAATCCGGATTGCGTAATAGATACGTGGCTTTCGCTCGCGCGGCTCAAGGACAGAAACGCCGCCAAGGCAGCCTGAATCGTCCAAGCAATATGAAGCTGCGCTTCATATTGCGCACATCGTTGGCTGCGTTCACAATTGCAGCAGCCTGCGCCAGTGTGGCATCGGGAAACGTATGGATCGCTGGCGGCATGGCGCTCTGCGCGGCAGTTGTCGCTGTGCTGCCAGTCGCCACGCAGGATTCGCGAGCTGATGCTAAATCGTTGCTCGAATTGCTTCGAATTTCGCAGCAAGCGGGCGCACCGGCAGTGCATGCAGTGGTGACACCTGCCATTGTTTTTGTCGGAAAGTCGGCCATTTGTGGCGACGCAACCCGCGGCTACGCACTGTTATTTCGGGACGAAGTTGACGCTTCGGTGTGGCGCGAAATTGCTACCTTACTGCGTCATCAGTTGCATCCTTCACCAGAACTCGGGCAAGTAAAGCAAAGTGCTGGTTTGCCACTTGGCAAATCATCTGATTTGTGACTATAATTAAAGTCTTGATTGGGGGTATAGCTCAGCTGGGAGAGCGCTTGCATGGCATGCAAGAGGTCAGCGGTTCGATCCCGCTTATCTCCACCAAATCAAGACTGTAGAGATCCTAAGTCCCCATCGTCTAGAGGC